>JAYVGH010000116.1:0-28838 GCA_043772435.1 Bacteroidota bacterium | reverse complement strand
TTTAGTTTATTATAAAATAATGGATTTTTAAATTGTAAATCTATAGTTTCTTTTTTTACCGAGTTACCATTTTGGCTTACATTTAAGTTTGCGGGAAGTAAAAATCGTAAATGATAACCAATCATTAAATATGGGCTAAATAGACTATTATTCTCAGGCATAAATGAATATTTTATTTGTAAAGGCAAATTAATTTCCTGAATAATTAAGCTGTAATTGTAAGGAAAAGTTTTATCATACAATTGCAAACTATCGGGTTTAAAATAATACGATTTAAAATTTAATCCGTGTATAAAATAGTCTACCCCAAACAAAAAAAAGAATTTGTATTCTCTATCGCAACGTACTTCTTTTTTAAAACAAAACAAGGCACTCATTTTTTGTGTAGGGCTTTGTGCATGATTTTTATTAATACTGTAAAATCCTAAAGCCGGGCCAAAGCTGATTCTAACACCTGCACCTGATGATTTTTTTGGAAGCGAAAAATAATTTTTAGAAGAAATAGTTTTAAATGAATTTAAAAAATCGATGGCGCTTATTAAAGAATCTTTATGCGCACATAATTTGTTTGCGCTAATGGAAATAAAAAAAAATATGTAATAAATTTTACGCATTAAATGTTTTTTATTTCGTCATTGCGATAGGGCAAATGTGTAGTACACATTTAACCCAGCCATTGAGGGTGTAAATAATCTAAAACAAAATGTATGAGAGATTGCTTCACTCGTTCCTCTCACGCAATAACGCACTGTATATTTTTTTATACGCATTAATTATTTTTTCTTATAGAAATAGTTGAGGTTGCCTGCACTGTAGGCATAATTACAATATCATTAATATTAACGTGTGCCGGACGGTTTGCCACCCAAAAAATAGTTTCGGCAATATCTTCAGGTTTTAAAGGTTGTAAACCCTGGTAAACTTTTTTAGCGCGTTCTTCATCGCCATCAAAACGCACAACGCTAAATTCGGTTTCTACCATTCCGGGGTTAACAGCGGTTACTTTAATGTTGTGTGGCAATAAATCAATTCGCATAGCTTTATTTAAAGCATCAACCGCAAATTTTGTGGCGCAATAAACATTTCCATTCGCATAAACTTCCTTACCTGCAATTGAACCAATATTTATAATATGTCCACTTTTATTCTCAATCATTAAGTTACTAATAATTTTTGTAACATATAATAAGCCTTTAACATTAGTATCAATCATTTGCTCCCAATGGTTTAAGTTGCCATCTTGTAAATTACATAATCCGGCTGCTAAGCCTGCATTATTTACTAGAATATCAATTTTTTTTAATTCAGGTAGTAAAGAATTTATAGCACTTTCAACTTCAGTTTGATTTCTAATATCAAAACACAAAGTGGTTACATTTATTTTTGAGGTTAACTCCAATTCTTTTTTTAATTCTGATAAACGTTCTTGTCTGCGACCAGTTATAATTAAATTGTAACCATTTTTTGCAAACAAAGTGGCTGTGCTTTTGCCAATGCCCGATGTGGCGCCTGTAATAAATACTAACATACTAATTTTTTTGAGGTGCTAATTTACTATGTTTTCTGCCGTATAAAAAGTAAATAACTAAACCTATTAATAACCAAACACCAAAATAAATCCAGTTTTTATAACCCAATTGCGATAGCATGTAAAAGCAACATAATAATCCTAAACTCGGAATTAACGAGAAATTAAATTTAAATGCCATTACAGAAAAAATGGCAAAACCTATAAAGAAAAAATATACTGGTATCTTGGTAAAAAAAGCGTGTAACGATTCCCATTTAATATAATAATCTACAGTATTTTTTTGATAAATAACCATTAACACAATTGTTAAAACAAACAAAGCAGGCACTATGTATTTTGAATTAACGTAAGGGGTTTTAAATTTAGATTTAGGTGCATTTGGATCCATTCGTAATTTTAAAACTCCACCACACACTAAGCAAAATGCAAATAACGTACCTGCGGAACAAATATCTGTTACCATATTCATATCTACAAAAAAGATTGGGATTGCAACCAACAAGCCTGTAATAATAGTTGCAAACGATGGCGTTTTATATTTTGGATGAATTTTTGAAAAGGCCGGTGGCAACAATCCGTCGCGACTCATGCTCATCCAAATGCGCGGCTGCCCTAATTGAAATACCAACATAACACTTGCCATGGCAACAACTGCGCTTACCGCAATTACTCCGCTTAACCAACTTAAACTTTTTACTTTTTCAAAAACATAAGCTAAAGGGTCGCCAACAGCTAACTCGGTATAACTTACCATACCGGTAATTACTAGCGCAATTGCAACATATAACACCGTGCAAATAATTATAGAATACAAAATACCCCGAGGTAAATCGCGTTGAGGATTTTTACACTCCTCGGCAGTTGTACTAATGGCATCAAAACCAATATATGCAAAGAAAACGGCACTTATGCCTTTTAATAATCCAGGGATGCCATTTGGCATAAAAGGATCCCAGTTTTTTGTATCGATATAAAATGCGCCTACAAAAATTACTATTAGCACTACTACAATTTTTATCAGAACCATAATATTGCTAGCATTGCGGCTTTCTTTAATACCGCGATATACTAACATTGTAATTAAAACGTTAATTACTAATGCGGGTAAATCAAAAATAATGCGCATTCCAAATACTTGTGGTGCATGACCATAAGCGGCAAAACCTTCTATTAAGCCACCAGTTTGTGGGTTTACTTTTATGTCTTCAAAAGGAACGCCGGCAATTAATAATCCAAATACTTGTTCATAATTTGCTTTAGCGGTAAAATAATCGAGGCATAGCCACTCTTGCACCTGATAGGGAGTGGTATTATTGACGAGCGATGAGAAGTAATCGCTCCAACTTATTGCTACGGTAACGTTACCAATAGCATATTCCATAATCAACGCCCAGCCAATTATCCAAGCAAACAATTCGCCAAATGCCACATAACTGTATGTGTAAGCGCTTCCACTAACGGGTATTAGTGATGCGAATTCTGCGTAAGCAAATGCGGCAAAACTACAGGCGAGGGCTGTAAATAAAAATAAAAATATAACTCCCGGGCCTCCATCGGCACTAGCTTTCCCAATGGTAGAAAATATGCCCGCACCAATAATGGCGGCTATACCAAAGGCTGTTAAATCACGTACGCCTAAATGTTTGGCTAAGCCACCGTGTGCGCTTTCGATTTCAGCATTTTTTAAAATAGTTTCAATGGATTTTTTTCTAAATAAACTCATATATAATTAAGTAATAAATATACACGTTAATTTTTAATTTTTTTAATTGGAAAATAATATAAAGCACTTAACAAAATAAAAATTACCACTAAACTTCTGTAACGAATAACGGCTCCACTATTTGGAGTTGTAATACCAATTAAAAAGCATACAATTAATGTTATGCTAATAAGTGTAATAGGTATAAATTTTTGTTTGTTAGATCGCACTAAACCCATAATAATTATTATTAGTGATAAAATTATAAATACATTTTCTAAAGAAGCAATAAGCTGTAAACTATTTTTAGAATTAAAAAACATAGGATAAAAAAGAGTGTAATAAAAACCGGAGGCACTTAAATATAAAAATGAATCAGGTAAAATAAAATTCGAGCCGCTTTTTGGAAGTTGATATACTAATGTATATTTTGTTGTAGTATCTGTATTTGCTTTGCAAACTAAAGTATCTTGTTGATGGCTATTTTCCCAATAAATATAAGGCGCATTTAATTTTATTGTATAATAATTTGGTTTTATTTTTTTTACCAAAGTGCTATCATACTCTAATCGTACAAAAGTTCTTTTTGAATCTAATAAAAAAATACCTCCGTTTGAAGCATCGGCAAATACACGTTGCCGAGCCATAGCTACACGGTACAGCGATTTGTTTTTAAGAAATAATGACGTTATATTTAAAAGAAGTATAAATATAAAAATAGAACTAAAATAAATTATAAGTTTATAATTTGTTTTTTTAGAATACTGGATTTTAAAAAATAATGCAAAGCATACAAACGAAAATAGCAATACATAAGGCTTTAATAAAAATGATATAAAAACAATAAATATTAAAAATAATACAGAGGAATATTTATAATCTTTTAAAATAAATTTACGAATTTGATAAATGCCGCAGCCTAAAAAAAATAAGGTTAAGGCTTCTTTAGAAAGAGAGCCAGTATAAAACCATAGTGTAGGAAAAAAACAAAGAATAAGTAATACCCAAATTTCTTTACCAATAAAAAACTCTTTTATAGATTTATATAAATACGTAACACCTATAAAACTTAAAAAACAACTAAATAAAGCATGAACATAATACGAATTAAACGCAATAAAATGCAACAAAGAATGTACGCGTATTACAACACGGTTATCATTATATAAAAAGTCACGTATACGCCCATTATCCCAATTATGTGTATATATAAGGCAATTATTATAACAAAACGAGCCATCATTATCGTTTTGCAAACCAACCAACATTTTTAAATATTCTAAAAAATGGTGGTGCGCAAAAGTGTTGACAGCCTTAGCATCATTATAAAAATTACCTGCATCAAAATTTTCTAACCCTCCGTAAAATTTTTTATATATAATTACAAATGCCGGAATAGAAAGTGATTTTAAAAGAAATAAAATTGTAAATGTTTTTGAGGAAATTATTTCATCTTTTATAACGCCAAAAAAATTAGTTTTATAAATTAACGCTAAAAAAACTATTAAATATATTACTGCTGCAATCAATTAATATGTTTCAAAAAATTTAATTTCCATTATGCGTTCAGGTGATGCTAATTGATTAAACCCAAATTGTTTGTATAAGCCCTGCGCATCTTTTGTTGCAAGCATAAAACGGCGCAATGGTTTAAATGGTGGATAATCCATTATAAAACCCATTAATTGTTTTGATAAACCTTTGCCCTGATATTTAGATAATATAAATACATCGGCTAAATAGCCAAAGGTGGCGCAATCTGTAACAACTCTGGCAAAACCAATTTGTTGTTGTTCTAAATACATTGCAAAGCACAAGCTTCCGTCTATTGCTTTTTTAACTATATCTAACGGAATGTTTTGTGCCCAATAACTTTGAGTAGATAAATAATTATGAATGACATCCATTTGTAATTTTGATTTATCGTTACTTAATAAATAATCCTCTATTTTTTTTTCGTAAAGCATTTTTATAAATTATCTACAACCACCAAATAATTATTTTTGTTATCAAAATTAAAACGGGTAATTTTTTTTAGACCGTAAGTTGATAAATCAAACAATACACTCCACATAGAAGTAGCCTCGTTATAACGTAATATTTTTGCACCTTCACTTTTTAATAAACCCCACTCATTATGCCAAATTATATCTTCGTTTAAAGAATTGTATTCTGAATATTTTTCGCTTTTATGTAACACAAAATCGTATTTATAAAAGGTAACTTTTGTGCTATCTTTTAATCCGTAAATTAAAGTGTGGCGGTTAATAGCCTTAAAACCTCTTACTAGATTATAGCCAAGCCATTTATCTATATTAGTTGAAATGCAATAATAGCGAAGGCTGTGAGGCTGAGTTAGTTTATAATAAATAACAGTATCAGCATTTAAAAAGGTGAAATAGCCTACTGAATCGAATTTTGAAATTGATAGCCAATTATCTCCTTTAGAAGAAACAATAGGATATTCGCTAATTGTGCCCTCTTTTATACTTAATGGTAAAATTATTTGCGAACTGTCTTTTAAAACTGTTACGCATGCAATTGATTTGTTATCTGGCGTTAAGGTTGGCGAATACTCGCTTTCCTCCGTTTTGGTTAATTGAATTATTTTTTCTTTACCTAAATCGTAATAATATATATCAGCTTGTTTATCTTGTTTAATGCTTACAAAATATATTTTTTTAGCGTCGCTGTTAAAACCGGGTTGGTTGTCGTAACCTTCTCTATTTGTAATATTCTTAGCAGATTTAATAATCGTAATTTGTTTACTGGTTTGCAATTTAAACAACCACACATCCGTATTGGGCAATTGAGCAAGTGTAACACAACCAATTAAAAGATTAAGTAGTAATAATTTTATCTTCATTAAACTTAAATAAATACCTATTAAATAAATAAAATACTAAGCTACCAAAAAATAAGCCATCTAAAAATCCAAATATAATATCGCTGGGGTAGTGCGCTCCCAAGTACATTCGGCTATACACCACAAATAATGGATATATAAAAAATAAAATTTTAGTTTTAAGTTTTATCCACTTGGCACATAAAAAAATAAAAATAGTTAAGCCAAAAGTGGTAGCACTGTGCCCCGAAAAAAAGCCATATTTGCCCCCTTCGTAGTTATTTACTTTATGTATTTTAGCTTTTATCTCTAAATTATAAGTTGGGCGATACCTTTTAAAACTATGCTTTGCAGCGTTTGAGGTAGAGTCGGTAAAGGCAAACACAATAATGCAACCAAAAACAAAAGAAATAGTTTTTTTATTACCAAATTTTTTAAAAAAGAAATACGCAAATATGCAAATCAAAATAACAGTAGGAATTGTACTGCTAAAATTCCACATTATAGTATCTACAATAGACGAATGGTGCGCGTTAATACTTAGTAATAAATTTCTATCTAAATTTTTAAGCTGTTCTAGCATCTTTTAAAAATAAGGATTTTATATTTAAACAAACAGAATAATATAAAATTTAGGAGATTGTGAATATTTTATTTGGTAATTTTTTTGGTTGAATTTTTACGATATCCTACAAATAAATTTATCCAAATTAACCGCGATTTTCTGTAAACCCAAGGCAATAATAGTATTAGTGAAACTGAAAACGAAATTAAAAATGCTACAATATCTAACTTAAATAATACAACCATAGTAACAAACAAAAGCAGGCCATAAACTACTGTTAAACCATAACTTGCATACATGGCGCCAACGTAAAAACCTGTTTCCCTAACATAACTCTCCTTACAAACCGGACAATTGTCATACATTTTATCAAATTTTTTTAAGTTATAAGCGCTATTACTTATAAAAAAATCGCCTTGATGACAATTAGGACATTTATTAAATAAAATAGAGTATAAACGCGTGCTTTTAAACATAGTACAAAGGTAAGACCTAAAATGTTTAATTTAAGAAATTTTGTAAAAATTTGTGTTTGGTTTTTCCAATACTAATGCGCTTTACTAATCGAATATGTCAGTTTGTTTTAAAGGATTATGATAAAACTATATTATCAACTCATAATCCGATTTATATTTTAACTGTATATAAATAAATTTAAGAATTTAGAAGATTTTTTATTAGAAAAAATGTTATCACGATACAAAATTATATCTCACTTACCGGCCAACTTATAAGCGGAATGTTTTTCGGTACGTTTATTTTTACCATTGCTATCAAACAATGTCCAAACACCATCTTTTAAATAGCTATTATCCGCACTTAAAATTAAACTACCTTCTTCTTTTAATTGCCCGTTTGGAAAATATTTTTTTTGAGAATATTTTTTAGTCTTGGCATCTACAATCTCCAAATCACTTTCTTGCTGCCCGTTACTATACCAGCTTTTTTTAAGCGTTAGGTATTTCATTTCCTTCTCATTTTCTTCGGCATATTTTGGCATACCACTAAAATAAAATTCATATTTTTTTTGCGGCAATCCATCGTAATAATTTATTTGTAGTCGCTGTTTGCCATTTTCAAAAAAAACATCCATGTTACAATGCAAAGGGTCTGGATTTACAACAGTGCGCTCGCATTGTCCGTTTTCATAAAAATTTTTAAATACAATTACTTTTCCATCAATGTAATAACCGCGGTGCAAAATTTTACCGCTAACGTAATAATCTTCATTCCAACCTTGTAAGTTATAACCCGCTTTGTTGTATGTAACCGAATCGCCACCAATAGCTTCTAAAAGCTTATTGTACATGCTAATTCCTTTAATGCTATCCACTATGTCTTTTTGGTTATAACGTTTTAATTGAGGAACCTGATCGGCAAAACGCTGGGCGTTTATTTCGTTTGAATAAAACAAAATAAAAACTAAAAAATATTTTATAAAATACTTCATTAACCTATCTAATCAAAGATACTAAATTTAAACAAATGTTTTTAAATTAGTTATTAAATAGTAGCTGTTATTAGCTAAAAATATATATTTTTATGCGTTTTAATAAATATTATATGGATTTAGACTTTAACAAGAACGACGATAAAATGCGCTTACTTATTAGCCAAATGGAACAGCGCTTACAAAAAATATATGAGGGTGGCGGAAAAAAACGCATAGAAAAATTGCACGAACAAGGAAAAATGAGTGCGCGCGAACGTATTAATTTTTTGTTGGATAAAGATGCTCCCCGTTTTGAAATGGGTGCTTTTGCAGGTTATGAAATGTACGCCGAACATGGTGGTTGTCCTGGCGGCGGGGTAGTAATTGTAATAGGTTACGTTAGCGGCAAACAATGCATAGTAGTAGCTAATGATGCTACAGTAAAGGCGGGTGCTTGGTTTCCCATAACGGGCAAAAAGAATTTACGTGCGCAGGAAATTGCTATGGAAAACCGGTTACCAATTATTTATTTGGTAGATAGCGCAGGGGTTTATTTACCACTTCAAGATGAAATTTTTCCAGACAAAGAACATTTTGGGCGTATTTTTAGGAATAACGCTGTTATGAGTGGTATGGGTATTTTACAAGTATCGGCTGTTATGGGAAGCTGTGTAGCCGGCGGCGCTTACCTGCCCATTATGAGCGATGAAGCCATGATTGTAGATAAAACAGGTTCTATTTTTTTGGCGGGAAGTTATTTGGTAAAAGCTGCCATTGGCGAAAGCATTGATAACGAAACTCTTGGCGGTGCAACTACGCACTGCGAAATTAGTGGGGTTACGGATTATAAATGCAAAGATGATGCCGATTGCCTAACTCGCATTCGCAATATTATGAGTAAAGTGGGTGATTACGACAAAGCTGGTTTTAATCGCGAAACGCCATCGCTACCTAAAAAAGATCCAAAAGAGATGTATGGCATCCATAACGATAAGCAATATGAAATGCGTGAAATTATTGAATGTATTGTAGATAATGGCGAACATGAGGAATACAAAGAATTATACGGTCAATCCATCGTGTGCACATATGCTCGAATTGATGGTTGGGCGGTTGGTATAGTTGCCAATCAACGTAAGGTTGTAAAAAGTAAAAAAGGCGAAATGCAGATTGGTGGCGTAATTTACAGCGATAGTGCAGATAAAGCAGCACGTTTTATTATGAATTGCAATCAAAAAAAAATTCCTTTGGTTTTTTTACAAGATGCTACCGGCTTTATGGTTGGCAGTCGCAGTGAGCAAGGTGGTATTATAAAAGATGGCGCTAAATTGGTAAATGCCATGGCAAATTCAGTAGTACCTAAATTTACAATTATTATGGGCAATAGTTATGGGGCTGCCAACTATGCCATGTGTGGCAAAGCCTACGACCCTCGTTTAATAGTAGGCTGGCCAACTGCACAAGTAGCAGTTATGGGTGGCGCGCAAGCTGCAAAAGTATTGGTGCAAATTGAAGTAGCAAGTTTAACGGCGAGAGGAGAAGAAATTACTCCAGAAAAAGAAGCGGAATTATATAACAAAACAAAAGATAAATACGATACCCAAACAACACCGTATTATGCCGCTAGTCGTTTGTGGTTAGATGCTATTATAGACCCTTGCGAAACCCGAAAAATAATAAGCATGGGTATTGAAGCGGCTAACCACGCTCCAATAACAAAACAATATAATATTGGAGTTTTACAAACGTAATATGACTTTAGAAGAAGTACATACAATTTCAGAAATTGATTTAATTGAAGCCAATATTTCATTAAAATCAAACGGAATTGTTTATGTTTTATTTAAAGATAATTGCGAGTTAGATATTTCATTACAATTAAAGTTACTGGATATTTATAATAAAATTACTGAATTTAAGCAAACACCTTTTATTTTTTATGCTGGAGAAAATGTTTCAATTACTAAAGAAGCGAGAGAGAATGCCACTCATCTTGAAGATAGTTCCCCCTTGTGTGCAACAGCTGTTGTTATAACAAACTTAGCATATAAAATTATAGCAAATTTTTATATGAAATTTAATAAACCAAAACGCCCGTATAAAATTTTTAAAAATGAACGAGATGCTGTTGAGTGGTTAAAGCAATTTGTTGTAGTTTAAATTAGACATTATGTTGATTAGCCAATGAAAAAAGCATTATATTTATTACTAGTTATCCTAATGAGCGTTCCAAAGTGCTCTATAGCTCAAAACAAAAAAGTCGATTCTTTGCTTGCACTAATTAAAAAAGATATAGAAGATACTAATAAAGTAAATCATCTTAATTCTCTTTGTTTTGAATACAAGCACCTTAGCGAATATGATAAAGGTATAGTTATTGGCAAACAATCACTTTTACTGGGACAAAAACTCGGATTTAAAAAGGCGGTTGCGCGTGCATACAATAACACGGGTAGTATTTTTTTAAATCAAGGTAATTACCCCGAAGCACTTAAATATAATTTTGCAGCGTTAAAAATAAAGGAGGATATTAAGGATAGAAAAGGTATGGCTTACTCATATAGTAACATTGGTAATATTTATAAAGATCAATTAAACTATACTGCTGCTTTACAAAACTATATTACTGCATTAACCGTATACGAAACAATAAAAGATAAAAAAGGCATTGCCGGATCTTACATGAATATAGGGCTTATATATAATAGGCAAGGCAATTATCCTGAAGCTCTAAAGATGCTTTCAGCTTCGTTAAAAATATCAAAAGAAATTAAAGACAAATGGACTATTGCCGCTTCTACAAACAACATTGGCCTTATTTATGCCAAACAAAGTAATTACGAAGAAGCTTTAAACAATTTTTTCATTTCATTAAAAATAAAAGAAGAAATAGGAAGTAAAGAAGGTATTGCAGTGTCTAACGGAAATATTGGTAATATTTACATAAAATTAAATAAGCTAAACGATGCTGAACCTTATTTAAATAAATGTTTAAAAATAGCTGCACATATTGGTAATAAAGATATTATTAAAGAAAGTTACGCAAGCTATGCCAGTTTAGATAGCGCAATAGGAAATTACAAAGCCGCCTTTGAGCATCACAAACTTTACATTGCTTACCGCGATAGCCTTAACAACGAAGAAACTCAAAAACAAAGTCTACAAGCCAGTATGCAATACGAATTTGATAAAAAAGAAATAGCCTCAAAAGTTGAACAAGATAAAAAAGATGCCATTGTAAAAGAAGAAAAACAAAAACAAAAAATAGTTATCGCGCTAGTATCCTGTGTCCTGCTTCTGGTTGTTTTATTTTCCTTCTTTCTTTACAACCGTTTTCGAATTACCAACAAACAAAAACTTATTATCCAACAGCAAAAAACTTTAGTTGATAAAGCATACGAATCGCTACACGAAAAAAATAAAGAAGTAATGGATAGCATTAATTACGCCCGCCGCATACAAAATGCATTATTGCCAAACGAAAAATATATTAATAAATTCGTTAAAAAAAATAGTTAATAAATGAAAAAAATTAAATCATACGTTACCTTAATTATCTGCGTTATTTACGTTCATTCATTTGGGCAAAACAACGATTCACTTTGGAAAATTTACAATAACAAAAATAAAGCTGATACTATTCGGTTAGATGCCATGGATAATCTTGCTTGGAATTATAAAGGTAACAACCCCGATACGGCTATTGTTTTAGCTAAGCAACTTTTACAACTTGCAATAAATGCTAAATCAAAAAAATACCAAGCAAATGCCTTTACTACATTAGGAGTTTGTTATAAATTTTTGGGTAATTACCCAAAAGCTGTCGATTATTATTTAAAAGCATTAAAAATAATGGAGCAACTAAAAAACAATTCGGGTATAGCAAGTTGTAATATGAATATTGGTATAGTTTACTCTAACCTTTCAAATTACACTAAAGCACAAAGCTATTTATCAAAATCATTACAAGTATTTTTAAATTTAAAAGATAAAAAAAGCATAGCTGTTTGTTACGCAAACATTGGAACCATTTATGCAAAACAGTCTAAACATAAAGAAGCCTTAAAGTATTTTATGAAATGCCTTTCATTGCAATTAGAATTAAAAAATAAACAAGGCATTGGTATGAGCTATGGCAATATTGGTAATGTTTACGATGTTTTGGGCGATAATGAAAAGGCATTGTTTTATCACTACAAAGCCTTAGAATTACGGCGATTAATTAACGACAAACATGGCGTGGCGGTTTGTTACAACAATATTGCCGAATCTAAATTACTAAACACAACAGATGCAATTAAATATGCCGATTCTGCCTTACAGATAAGTACATCAATTTTCGATATTGCAAGCCAACAATTAGCCTACCAAACATTAGCGCAAAATTATGCAAAAATAAACAACTATAAACAGGCCTACCAAAACCATGTAAAATTTAAACAACTTACTGATAGTATTTTTAACGAAAATAATAGCAAACAACTAGGCGACCTAAAAACCCAATTTGAAGTAGATAAAAAAGAAACCGAATTAAAACTAAAAGCCCAAGGCGAGCAAGATAAACTTAAAGCTATTGCAAACGAAGAAAAAAAACGCCAGCAAATAGTTATAACGCTTGTATCCTTCGTCCTACTTCTTGTTGTTGTTTTTTTATTTTTCTTATTTAACCGCTTTAGAATTACCAACCGTCAAAAAAATATTATCCAACAGCAAAAAACTTTAGTTGATAAAGCCTACGAATCGCTACACGAAAAAAATAAAGAAGTAATGGATAGCATTAATTACGCCCGCCGCATACAAAATGCATTATTGCCAAACGAAAAATATATCAGTAAACATTTAAGAAATTAAACAATTAGATATGGAAAAATATTATAATAATATGCGGAATTAGCTCATCACTATTTCGGCAAATTGTTTCATTGCCTAATTGTTTTAAAATTGCGTATTTTAGCTATCATTTTGTTATTAAAAAAACTACATACTTTAACCATAAAATCCTTTTTACCGCCATTCATTATCACACTTTTTGTTAGTGTATTTTTGTTTTTTTTGGTAGAAGTTGTTATTACTTATTTAGACGATTTAATAGGAAAAGGCTTAAAAACCAGCGATTTAATTAAGCTTTTTGTTTATGCCTGGATTGCCATCATACCCCAGTGCATTCCATTAGCTGTGTTATTAGGTTCTATTATGAGTTTTGGAAATATGGCTGAGAATTACGAATTAGCCGCCATGAAATCTAGTGGTTTATCACTATTTAAAATTCTTAAACCTGTGTTTGTGGTCATACTTATTTTAGCAGGACTTACATTTTTGTTTAATAATTTTATTTTACCAACAGTGCATTTAAAGTCACAATCTCTTTTATACGATATTCGCCAAAAAAAACCTTCGGTAAGTATTAAAGAGGGTATTTTTTACAATAAAATTGAAAATTATACATTAAGAGTAGGCAAAAAATCTGCCAACAAAGATACGCTTAAAGAAATTTATATTTACGACCACAGTGCACATATGGGTAACATTGTACAGATGTATGCTAATACAGGTAAAATAACTACTACATCTGATACTAGTGCCTTAGTCTTAATTTTAAGAGATGGAAACCGATACGAAGAAGTGGTAAATAATAACGCCTCAGGAAGCAAAAAACCATTTTCACAATTAAATTTTAAACAATTACAGGTAAATATTGAGTTGGTAGATTTTAAATTAAAGCGTACCGATGAAAATGCCTTTAAAGGGCACGAGGAGATGCTTAACATTTGGCAAATTGATTCGGTTGCAGATAGTACAAAACGACGGTTAAATAAACGTATTGTTGAATTAAACCGACAATCTAAAGATTATTTTTTTACACGAACTACTGTTATTATAAATACAAAAAATAATTTAAAACAAGTTGGTATAAAAAATTTTATGGATAGTTTAAAACCTGCCGAGTTTAATAGAGTTATTGAAAATGCCTTAACTACTGCAAGAAGCAATGTGAGTTACATTGATGCCGCAGCTATAAATTTTGAAAACGATGAAATGGAAATTAACCGTTTTTTGGTAGAATGGCATAAAAAAATTGTGGTATGTTTTGCTTGTATTATTTTATTTTTTGTGGGAGCACCATTAGGCGCAATTATTAAAAAAGGAGGTTTGGGCTTACCTGTAGTTGTGGCAGTGTTTTTCTTTTTGGCTTATTTTATTTTAACCGAAGCCTTTACATCTTTAGCTTATGAAGGCACTTTGCCTGTGTGGCAGGCCATGTGGATTCCATTATTGATTTTTTTACCTATTAGTATTTTTTTAACTTACAAAGCGGCAAAAGATAGTGCTATTTTTGATGTAACAATTTATTATACTTGGATTACAAAATTATTTAAATCTAAAAAAACTGCTTAAACTATTACAAATATCAAACAAAGCCCCTTTTCCAGCCAACGATGGTAGTAGCATTGCTATTTACAATATGGCCTGTGGTTTTATTGATAACGATGTCGATTTGCATTTACTAACTATAAATACTAAAAAACATTTTAAAGCAGATGCAGATGTTTTGGTTGATTTTAAACTAAAAAGTAATTATAAATCTATTTATAAAAATACTGATACTACGGCTATTGGCGCAATTTTAAATTTATTTTCAAAACAATCTTACTTCGTTAGTCGTTTTTATTTTAAAGAATTTGAGACGGAATTAATTAAAACGTTGCAAAAAAATAAGTTCGATATTATTCAATTAGAAGGCTTGTTTATGGCAGTTTATATTGACGTTATTAAACAATACAGCAAAGCAAAAATTGTTTTGCGTGCACATAATATAGAGCATTTAATATGGCAACGCCATTTAAAAAATGAATCTAATCCTTTAAAAAAATGGTACATCAATTTACAAACTAAACGTTTGAAACAATTTGAAATTTCATGCTTTAAAAAAGTAGATGGAATAATTTCTATAACCAACTTTGATAAAGCCGAATTTGAAAAACTAAATTGTAATAAACCTATTTATACATGCATTACTGGCGTTAATGTAAAAGAGTATCAGCATAAAATAAGCGAAGTTATAAAACCAAATACAGTATTTTACTTTGCCTCTATGGATTGGTTGCCTAATCAGGAAGCCGTAAAATGGTTTTTAGAGAATTGCTGGGATACAATATACAAAGCTGTACCCGATGCTAAATTTATTATAGCGGGTCGAGGCATGCCAAACAATTTAAAGCAATTAAATAAACCAAATGTAATTATTATTGAAAAAGTTACTAATGGAAAATTATTCTACCAACAACATCAATTAATGATTGTTCCTTTGTTAAGTGGTAGTGGCTTACGCATAAAAATAATTGAAGGTATGAGTTATGGCAAACCAATTGTAAGCACATCAGTTGGAGCTGAGGGAATAAATTATACAGATGGTGTAAATATTTTAATAGCAAATGAGGCAAATCAGTTTGCAAAAAAAGTAATTGAACTTTTAAAAAATGTTAACCTTCAACAACAGTTACAAAAAAATGCTTCTGAATTGGCTTACCAACAATTTGATAATACTAATATAGTTTCCAAATTAGTAAATTTTTATACGCAATTATTAAATGTGTAATTTGGTTTTAATAATCTTTTTTTGTTCAACTGCACTTATTTTGCATACGTATTTAATTTATCCCTTTTTTATGATAGTTTTTTTTAAAAAGCAAAAAAAACAAATTGCAGCCTACACTTTGTTAGATGATTTGCCTTTTATTACATTATTAATTGCTGCTTATAACGAAGAATCAATTATTAAACAAAAGTTAAAATCAGTTATAAATACCAATTATCCTTTAAATAAAATATACATTATTGTTGGTTCTGATGCAAGTACTGACAATACAAATCAATTGGTATTAAACTTTAAAAAAGAATTTAAAAACATCGATTTAATTACTTTTGAAGGTAGAACAGGTAAAATAAATATCATCAATCATTTGCAAACACTTGTAAAAACTGATATTTTTATTTTAAGTGATGCAAATGTATTATTCACACCAACAACTTTATTTGAATTAATAAAACAGTTTAAAGACGAGAGAGTAGGTTTGGTGGCCGCAAACATTATAAAACAATCGCCAATTACAAAAGGTATAATTGCTCAAGAAATAAAATACATTAATATTGAAAATAAAATAAAATTAGCCGAAAGTAATGCATTTCAAGCCATTATGGGTGCTGAAGGCGGCTGTTTTGCTATTCATACTTCTGTGTTTAAAACAGTACCCCATAATTTTATTGTTGACGATTTTTATTTAACTCTTCAGGTTATTAAACAAAAAAAATATACTTTATTTAATCCAAATGCTATTTGTTTTGAAGATGTTTTAGACGATAAAAATGCGGAATACCGCCGTAAAGTACGCATTAGTACAGGTAATTTTCAAAATTTAAACTATTTTAAAACTATGTTATTACCTTTTTGGAAAGGTACAGCTTTTGCTTTTTTATCGCACAAAGTATTGCGTTGGTTAACACCATTTTTTTTGGTTACGTGTTTAGTTTCTTCTTTATTTCTTGGATTAAATTCCATAATTTTTTTGTGGTTGTTTTTATGTCAAATGGTGTATCTTTTTTTGCCTATAATAGATAAAATAATTCCTATTAAACTTAAACCCTTAAATTTTGTTAGCCATTTTTATTTAATGAATTTTGCATTACTTAACGGTTTTTTTAAGTATGTAAAGGGTGTTAAATCCAATGTTTGGCAACCAGTGAAAAGGATTTAATAAGTATTAATTTTTTTAAAAATTTTGAAAACTTATTTTTTTATGTTATCTTTAATATATGAATTTTATATTGCTATATAGTTTTTTATGTTTAGCAAATTATTCATTTTGTCAGTTTAATTTTAGAAGCCAAAATATAGACTTACAATCTAACATTAATCCACACAAAGACAGTGTTTTAAATTATGCTATAGCTTATTCTGGTTGCTGGGGTTGGTCTCAGGAAAAGAAAAACAAAGAGTATGCAATTGTTTGTAGTGTTAACGGAACTTATTTTGTTGATGTAACAAATCCAAAACAACCAAAAGTTTGTGATTACGTTAAAAGTAAATATCATAGCATGTGGCGCGAAGCAAAAACATATAAAAATTATTGTTATATAGTTAGCGAAGCTGCAAATGGTTTACAAATAATTGATTTAAGTTATCTGCCAGATAGCGTTAAAATTGTAAACAACAATAACTTAAATTATTTATACAGTAGCCATACAATTTGGGTAGATGGTAATAAATTATATTGTAGCAGTTTACGGCTTAATAGTAGTTATAATAGTGGTGTTGGATTGGGTGTTTTTAGTTTAACTAATCCTGAACAGCCTGTTTTTTTACGAGGCACTAAAACCGATTTAAATTATATAAGTCCACATGATTCATTCAGTCGCCATGATACTATTTTTGCAAGTAGTAATGGAATACAAGTAATATTTTATGATAGTTTGCAAAACAAGTTCTTGCCTTTAGGGTCTTATTCTGGTTATCCTCAACAAGGTTATAGTCATAGTTCATCATTAACTCAAAATGGAAAATATTTGGTTTTTTGCGACGAAGTACCATCCGGATTACCAATAAATATTGTTGATGTTAGCAATTTTGAGAACATACAACCTTGTAGCACATTTAATCCGTGTGAGTACACCACACCTCATAACCCTTATGTTTTAGGAAATAATATAGCTATTGTTTCGTGTTATGAAGATGGGGTTTATATATATGATATTTCAAATCCTTACAAGGTTTCTGAAGTTGGTTTTTTTGATACTTATCCACAGGAAGGCTGCTATGAAGAATTTTATAACGGCTCGTATAATGGAAATTGGGGTGCTTATCCTTATTTGCCTAGTAAAACTTTATTAGCCTTAGATAGGACTAACGGATTATTTTGTTTAGATGCTACAAATGCTTATTCCTCAAAAGCGAATACTGAAACACCATCTCAACAAACTTATACCGAGTGTGCAATAGTATATACGATTCCAGCGTCTGAGTATGTTGTAATAAAAGCAAAAAAACAAAATAATGTAGTTATAAGCCTTAGTAGTATTGATGGTAAGTTTTTATTTAAACAAAATTTTAATGAGAATGTTACAGAAAAAATTAATACATCTTTACTTCAAACAGGAACATATATTTTATCTGTAAGAGGAGATGAATGTTCAATGATAAAAAAAATATTAATAACTCATTTTGATTGATGAAAACTTTCAAAATAATAGCATTTATTTTATGTCTTGCACTTGTAAAAAATATAGCAGCGCAAACGGATTTAAATTCCAAAAATATTTCTTTAGTTTCAAAAATTAAATTTGGCTATGATACTTTATTTCAAAACCCAAATTTTGAAAATTATTTATTCTGCGATACTTGGTTTGATGAAGTCAAAAAAAAGGAATATGTTGTTTTTTATCATAATTATTTTATTTATTTCGCAGATATTACAAATAACTCAAGCCCTTTAATTTTAGATTCACTATATAGCTCATTTAATTTAAATATTAATAAACGTTATTTATTAAACAATAGTATACTTTATAATTACGATGTATTTACTGGAAAAATAAATGTATACGACATTAAGTACTTACCTGATAGTATTTTTTATATGGGTGATGTTAATCTTCCTATTAGGAACGCAGTTGTAAAAAATAATGTTTTATACTCAACTAGTTTATTTTTGTATGATATATCCAACCCTTTACTTCCTTCTTTAATTGATTCTTTAAAAAAAGATTATCCTGGATTTACAGGTGCAAACTCTCTTGAAATATATGGCAATCAAATATTCGCATCTTGTGGTAATAAAGGTTTAATTTCAATTAGTTACGATACCAACTTAAAACATTTTCAAATAAAAGATACAATAAAAAACACTATTAGTTCAGCAAGCTGTTATCAGTCTATTTTTAACAAAAATAATTTAATTAAATTTCAAACTAAAAGTAACCAACCCCCAACGTTTAATATTCTTCCTCAAGTTTACAGCACATCAAGTCCAAAGTTTGGCAAGGCTGTTAGTTCGTTTTCGGTCTCAGTTAACAATACTATTAACTTTTCAAACTTATTTAACGAAAATGATTGGCTAAGCGTTTGTGCATATAAAGACGGGTATTACCTTTTTGATGTAAAAAATATAGACAGTATTTATTCAACTGGTTATTATAAAACGACTACCGTACCCATTTCAAGTACAATAATAGCTGGGGCAATACACTGTTCAAAGCAATTAAAATCAGGCAATATAATTGTTACTGATGCTTATGAAGGGCTTTGTATTTTAGATGTATCAAAAGCTAAAAATAGGTTAGAAAAAAATTATTATCCTACTTTCTTAACAATGTTTCCAAATCCTAGTAGTGATATAATAAATGTAAAGCTTAAACGGGCTTATAATTGCAGTCTATCTATTATAAATAGTTTAGGTACTAGTGTTTTTGAAAAAGATTATTTGCAGAGTATTGATGATAACATTTCTACAAAAAATTTCACAGAGGGTTTATATGTAATTTTAATCGAAGGTCCTGAGGGGCAAAATACTTATAAATTACTTATACAACGTTAAGCCAATTTTTATGTATTTATTATGTTCTATTGTTATTAAACTCTTAATTTTACAGCTTAAATATATATGAATACATCAAATTCAGAAAAACTATTTACCGAAGCAAAAAATTATTTCCCTGGTGGCGTAAACTCTCCTGTTCGTGCTTTTAAAAGCGTTGGAGGCACACCACTATTTATAAAAAAAGGTAAAGGCTCACACATTTGGGATGCAGATAATAACGAATACATTGATTACTGCTGTAGTTGGGGACCATTAATTTTAGGACACGCAAATGATACCGTTTTAAACGCAGTAAACGAAACTATGCAAAACGGAACCTCCTTTGGTGCGCCTACAGAATTAGAAAATAGATTAGCAAACTTAATTTTAACCTTTAATAATTTTATAGAAAAGATAAGATTTGTTTCGAGTGGTACCGAAGCCGTAATGAGCGCTATTCGTTTAGCCCGTGGGTTTACAAAACGTAATAAAATTTTAAAGTTTGAAGGCTGCTATCACGGCCATGTAGATTCTTTGCTTGTTAAAGCGGGAAGTGGTTTAATTACATTTGGTAATAGTAGCAGTGCGGGTGTACCCGATAGTTTTGTAAACGAAACAATAACTGTTCCTTTAAATAATAAACTGGCAGTACAAGAAGCCTTTAAAACATTTAAAAACGAAATTGCCTGTATTATTATTGAACCTGTTCCAGCCAACAATGGTTTACTAATTCAAGGTAAGGAGTTTTTACAATTCTTAAGAGAAATTTGTACTGAAAATAAAACATTATTATTATTCGATGAAGTAATTAGCGGATTTAGAATGAGCTTTTGCGGCGCAGCCGGCATGTATAACATTAAACCTGATATAATTACTTATGGTAAAATAATAGGTGGAGGCTTTCCTGTAGGGGCTTATGGCGCAAGCAAAGAAATTATGAGTTGCGTTTCGCCCGAAGGAAATGTGTACCAAGCTGGCACGTTAAGTGGCAACCCTGTAGCTATGAGTGCTGGTATTGCTCAATTAACGCAATGTTTACAGCCAAATTTTTATTTAGATTTAGAATCAAAAACAAATTATTTAGTAGAAGGCATTAGAAACGTTAACGCCTTTCCTTTATTCAAACTAATAAATTTAGGCTCTATATTTTGGATATCATTTACAGATAAAAACGCAATTACAAATGCCGACCAAATTGATGCAGATAGTATGACCTATTTTAAAACTCTGTATCACGAATTATTAAAACAAGGTATTTATATGGGGCCGAGTGGCTACGAGGTTGGTTTTGTAAGCCAAGCACATACTTACCAAGATTTAGATAAAACTATTTTATCGTTTAAAAATGCTTTAACTTTATTTAATTCATAAAATGAACATAGGTTTATTCTTTGGCTCTTTTAATCCCATTCACGTTGGGCATTTGGTATTGGCTAATTATATGCTGAGTTACACGCCTTTGCAAGAGGTTTGGTTGGTGGTTAGTCCTCACAACCCTTTAAAAAATAAAGCAGGATTATTAAACCAAAACGATAGATTGCATTTAGTTAATTTAGCGTTGGATAACCATAATAAAATTAAATCGAGTAATATAGAATTTAAATTGACACAACCATCTTACACAATTCATACGTTGGTACACTTAAAAGAAAAATATCCAAAATATATCTTTAGTTTAATTATGGGTCAAGATAATTTACAAAGTTTTACTAAGTGGAAAAATTATGAAGAGATTTTAAAAAATTATAAAATTTATGTTTACCCTCGTCCAAATTGTGCCGAAAGCCCTTTTGATACTCATAAAAATATACATATAACCGAAGCACCTTTAATGGATATATCATCAACGTTTATTCGTAACGCAATTAAAGAAAAAACAGATGTTCGTTTTTTTATGTACCCCAATGTTTGGAACTATATTGACGAAATGAATTTTTACAAAAAGTAAATGCTTGTTTATAATCCAATTATTCAAACTATTAATCTACCATGTAATTACAAAGTAGATATATTGTGTTTAGATAAACTTCACGAAAAAATTAGCGGTAACAAATGGTTCAAATTAAAATATAATTTACAAAAAGCATTAGAGCAACATTTAGATACAATTATAACTTTTGGTGGCGCCTACAGCAACCACATTGCAGCTACAGCCGGCGCATGTAAATTATATAATTTAAAATCTGTCGGAATTATAAGAGGAGAAGAAACTGTTTTAAATCCAACATTAATTGAAGCAAAAGAAAACGGAATGCAATTGGAATTTGTTTCGAGAGAATTATATTCAAAAAAAACGGATGCCGCTTTTATAAATGAATTAAAAAAAACACACGGTAATTATTACTTAATTCCCGAAGGTGGAAATAATATAGAAGGTGTTTTAGGTTGCACCGAAATTATTAAACAGGAATGGAATTACGATTATATACTCTGTGCTTGTGGCACAGCAACCACTTTTTCAGGAATTGTTTCAAGTGTAGGCGCTAATACAAAAGTAGTTGGTATTAGTGTTTTAAAAGGAGAACATAAATTGCCCAAGGATGTGAAATTATTTCTAGAAAATTTTAAACGTTACTGCGACGAAGGAAACAATTTAGCACTTTTAAAAGATGGCTTCTACGCTAAAAAAGCTTATCTAAATGACGTAAAAATTAATGGTAATGATGAATTGGATAAAGAAATTATTTCTCAAAATTGCATCACGTCCAACTATAGTTTTAATGGTTACGCTAATTATTACCAACCATTAATTGATTTTAAAATGGAGTTCGAAAAAAAATACTCAATCCCTTTAGACTATGTTTATACTAATAAACTATTTTTTGGTGCAGTTGATTTAATGTCAAAACAAAAATTTAAAAAAAATTCTAAAATATTACTAATTCACAGTGGTGGTTTGCAGGGCAACAAGGGTTTTGAGGGACGGTTTAAATGTTAATTTTTTTATTTAATTTTGCTAAATGCATAAAATTACAATAGCTATTGATGGTTACAGCAGTTGCGGAAAAAGCACGCTGGCTAAGGCTTTGGCACATCGTTTGCATTATAGTTATATTGATACCGGCGCTATGTATCGTGCGGTAACTGTTTACGCCTTACAAAACAATTTAATTGATGAAGCTAACGAATTAATTACTGAAGGTTTATTGTTACATCTACCCAATATAAATGTTGAATTTCATTTTAATCAAATAACTAAAGCATCAGAAACACTTTTAAATGGCGAAAATGTGGATACTGAAATAAGAAGTAAAAGAGTAAACGAAAATGTAAGTAAAGTAAGTTCAATAAAAGCTGTGCGGGATAAAATGGTGGCCTTGCAACGCCAAATGGGTAAAAAGAAAGCAGTAGTTTTAGACGGACGTGATATTGGTACTCACGTTTTTCCAAAAGCAGAATTAAAATTATTTATGATTGCCGACCCGGAAGTACGTGCCAAACGCCGCCAAGATGAGTTTAGTAGCAAGGGGCAATATTATAGTTTGGCAGAAGTGGAAATGAGTTTACTAAAACGTGATATGGCCGATATTAGCCGTGAAGAAAGCCCCCTAACACAAGCTGACGATGCCGTAATTTTAGACAATAGCGATTTAAGCAAAGAAGAACAATTGGATTATGTTTTAAAACTGATTGAAGATATGCAGGTAATGGTGTAAACAAAAACGTTTAATTATTCAAAGGTAGTAACATCAGGCTTTATTTAATTTATAAAAATTGTTGTGATTAAGTTGTTCTTCAAATGTGCTATAGAAATCCGTTTAATTTATGTTTTTTTGTTTTGCTAACAAGCACAAATCGGCCGATTTTTTAAACGTCTTTTTACTTTTTGGTAGATTTTTAAACCCCCTATTTATCAACAAACCCCTTTTATAGCGATACTTGTAGATCATTTGAGGGACGACTAGTTATTTTGACTTTCCTTCAAATAAATATGTATATACAGTTTGTGGCATACCCATTGCAACAACATTTACGCTAACAAAGCCGTAAGAAGTAGTTTTTAAATTACATTTTTGTTATAACTAAAAAATAAAATATAATTTTTATATATTAACGTTGCCCAAAAATACTGCTGCCAATGCGTATCATTGTGCTGCCTTCTTCAATAGCTAATTTATAATCGCCGCTCATTCCGTAGCTTAAAATTAAAGATTCAAGATTCAAGATTAAAGATTGTTGCGCGAAGCGTTTTAACGATTGAAATTCCTTCCGGATTTGCTCTTCAGTATCGGTGTTGCTTGCCATGGCCATAAAACCTTTAATAGCAACATTTTTAAGTTGTTTTAATTCTTCTGATTTTAAAATGGTTTCAGCTTCTTCAAAACTTAAGCCAAACTTTGTTTCTTCTTGCGCAATGTAAATTTGTAATAAACAATTTATAACTCTGTTATTTTTTAGCGCTTGTTTATTTATTTCTTTTAGCAAACTAAAACTATCCACCCCATGAATTAAATATACAAATGGTGCAATCAATTTTACTTTGTTGCTTTGCAAATGCCCTATAAAATGCCAGTTAATATCCTTAGGCAATTGTTCGTATTTGTCAACTAATTCTTGCACATAATTTTCGCCAAAATCTCTATGGCCAGTAGTATAAGCTTCTAAAACAGCTTCATTTGGTTTTGTTTTGGATACGGCAATAAGAGTAACGTTTGGCAGTAGTGTATTTTTTAAACTTAATATGTTTTCGGAAATCGACATTTTATTTTTTAGTTAAATCTATTTGTAAGTCGGTACTATCTTGCCAAACTGTGTAATTAAGTTTATAGGTAACGTCAGAATATAAACCTTTATCAACGTTTCCTAAATTGTATTGAAAATTTATTTTGTTTCCTTTTGTAATTGTAATTTCTCCTACAGCATACAAATGCGTAAAGCCTGAACCCAAATTATTAGTATATGTTTTAAATTGATTAATTATAATGGTTTTACTAATGCTAAATTCTGCCACTTTTGTGCCGGGGTAGGTACTATCTATTACTAAAATGTGTTCTAAAAAATCGTACTGTCCTTGTTCAACTTTAAGTAAATAGCTTGTTTGTTTTAAAGTAAGTAATTTATTTAAGTAAGATTTTAAAGGCGCTTCATCACTTACATCATTTATTGTTGGGGATATGGAATAAATAATTAAAACCGTAAGTAATACAACGCCACTTATTACTACAATGGCTATAACCTTAAAAATACTCACTTAGTTTGTGTTTTTTGTAAAAATCATAATTCATCTTCTTAATTAGCCTTCTCGATAGCTATCGGTGCAGCGTTCATCAATCAAAACTATACACCACCAAACCGCTGCGCATCTTAGGTTCTACCCAAGTACTTTTTGGCGGCATAATATTATTAGTATCAGCAATCCATTTTAAATGCTCCATTGTAACAGGATACAGGCCAAAAGCTATCGCAGCCCTCCCCTCATCAACAGTTCGTTTTAAGGCTTCAGGCCCCTTAATTCCGGGTACAAAACCAATCCGTTTATCGGTTTTTAAATCATGAATATTAAATATAGGATACAAAACATGTTCTGTTAATATAGAAGCGTCTAAACTCCCAACAGGATTATCAGATTTATACACGCCATCTTTCGCTGTTAAACTATACCACTTATTTTCTACATACATGGATAGTTCATGTTGTTTGTTAGGCTTAAAAATTTGAGTTTTAATTTCTGTTACCTCAAAACTTTTAGAAAGTTTTTGTAATAATGATTTTATACTTAAACCATTTAAGTCTTTAACTACCCGATTGTATTCGTATATTTTTAATTGATTTTCCGAAAAAAAAACTCCTAAGTAAAAATTATAGGCTTCTTTACCGGTATAGTTTTTATCTTTTTCACGACGGTGTTTGCCCAATAAGGCAGAGGAGGCAGAGCGATGATGCCCATCCGCAATATAAATGGCAGGTATTTTCGCAAATTGTTCGGTTAGCAATTTTACCGATTTACTTTTATTTATAACCCAAAGCGTATGCCTCACTTTATCGGTAGTTGTAAAATCATAATCGGCTCTGTAAGTCATTACATCTTCGCTTAATTCGTCTATTTGTTTATCGTTTGGATAACAAAATAAAACGGGTTCTGCATTAAATTCGCATACTTCTAAATACTCTTTTAATTTTTCTTCGCGCAATGTTAATGTTTGTTCGTGTATTTTAATAACGCCGTTAATGTAGTCGTCGATACTGGTGCAACCAATTATGCCAACGTAAGTAATATTATTTTTTATTTGTCGGTACAGATAATAGCAAGCGGTGCTGTCTCTTAAAAAAACATGTTCGTTTACAAAATTAGTAAAACGTTTTTTTACTTTTTGCAAACGCTCATTACTACCGGGTTTAGTTTTTTTACCGTCGTCAAAGTCTGGATTAATAACATGTAAAAAAGAGTAGGGGTTACCTGTTAATTTTTCTTTTAACTCAGTAGATGAATATCCATCCATACTTCGGCTGGCAACTAAATGAACTTTATCGCTGGTAGGACGAAGCGCTTTAAAAGGAAGAACAGTTGCCATAAAATTTTTAGTATTGGTTATACAATTTTAGGTAAAATTTTTGTGAAAGAGAAGATATGGTAGAAATTGAATTTTATTTAACCTTAATATACATTTAGTAAGAGCCAATTTATTATTTTTAAATTCGATTTTTAAACTTAAAATATAAAAATGGACAAACTCATTTTGATTTTTGTAATTTTTTGTTTTTCATACCCTAAAAAATCTCAAAAAGAATTAAACAAAAAAAGAAAAATAATAGATTCATTATTGAAAACTGGAGAACCATGTAATATTATAAGAGCTAATTTTGTTATTAGTAAAACAAGAGATAGCCTTTATATAGATACTTTATTTAATGATATAACAAATCCTCAAATATGCCATCAATTAAAATTTAAGGGTATTACAGTTTATCAAAGTAAAGTTATTGCTTTAAAAAAAATTGCAAATATTGATTCTCAAATAAACATAAATTATGAGACCGATACATTAATAATTAATTATTTAAAAAAGGTATTTAAAAAATAATAATAATTGTGAACGGTAATAAAATTACTCCTCATAAAAATCAATAATCAATCCATCCAAAGGCGCAATTTCTATTTCGCGTTTTTCTTCACCAAAATCCAGTATTAATGCATTGGCTTTGTAGTAATCGGCTTCTTTGGTTAACTTAACTAAGTTTAAGGTTTTGCCAAGAACATCTTCCCACATTTTTGTATTGCTGGCATTTACCGAAAATAATTTTATTTTGCCTTCAAATTCAACATGTATTGCTTTTGCAGCTTGCTGATAATTAAAATCAATGGCATCCAAGGCATCACCATCTTGATTACAGCTAATAGTTAGTTTGGTTTTATCGGTAAAATGTAATTCAACATTATCAATAATTTCAAATGGTTCGGTAGGATTATGTGAGTTTTGCCATAAGTGACACACTACTTTTTCAACTGTTTTGCCTTGCGCCGATACAAATTTCGACAAGGCTTGGTTTGTAAAATAATTGTTTTTTGAATCGGATTCCATACCCCAAATTTAAAATTTTATTCACAATAACTTAATAATTAAGTATGGTCTTGTATGTTTTAATAAAATTATTACTGTTAATAGTTATGTGGTAAATTCCGTTCGGTAAATTAGGAGTATATAAGGAAGAATTAATATTAATTTTATTGTATTTCATTAAAAGTTTACCATCTAACGAGTATAAATATAGATCTATCAATTCACCGCTTATTCCACTTACAATTAATTTCTGTTCATCAAAATAAACTTTAATACTAAGATTAGAATTATAATTTAAATTAGATGTTATCGTTATAGATTTTGTAATACTATCGCTCTTGCAACTATTAGTAGCTTTAAGTTTAACTGTGTATAGACCACTATTTGTAAATGTATAAACAGGATTTTTTGCTGTACTACCAAAGGACCACAGATATGTGTTGCTATATAACGATTGATTGATAAATTGAAAACTATTACCTGATGTTAACGAATAATTAAAGTCAGCCAATGGCAGGTTTGATCCTAAGCTCCAATTAAGTGAACTATCTAAAACTGTGTGTGACCCATAGTATTGCAAAGATGCAGCCAATGTAGATGATAATGTTGAAATGTAATTTGATCCAACGGCTGTTTTATTAAATATGTTTGAGTAAAACACACAAGCGGCTAAATAAGATCCTTCAACCGAAGGATGACTATCATCTGGTTGATATAAATTTACCGCAGGTAAGACTTGCCTTACTGTTTTCCAAGCAACGCCAACTGGCGCAACAGAAGTTTTAAAACTATCTTTAAATAACATATAACTTTCTCTTAAACGAGCTTGCATACCATTATATGTGCAAAGAGGTGCAAAGTAGGAGCAATTGGAGGCATCCCCATTTTTGCGACCCCATGTCATATAAAAAATAATTTCAGTACAAGGGTTTATAACCTTTATACTATCGCAAAGTTGCTTTGCGTAAGGGTATGTACCAGTCATGACATCCACAGGCTTAAACGACGGCTCTTGACTTTGAGCTTGTAAAACTACAGCATCCCAATTTTGAGATCTTATTTTTGTCCACGTTACTGCATTCAAACAATGGTTTTGAAATGAATAACCCCCTGGAGTAGATTGGTCAAACTCAAGTGTATCTGTTTTAGAAAGTGCTATATCTTTAATTAACTGAGGCAAATTATTAACGTAAGTATAGCTATTACCTATAAATAAAACCTTTTTTTTAAGTTGTGAAAAAGAAATTAGATTTAAAACGGACAGTGTAAAACCCAGTAAAACTTTTATATTCATATATTAATTTTTTATTATTCAAATGTAGTTGTAATAATAAAACAATATTTTCGTATTAATAAATTAAAACGTAGTTATACTCATTGGTATTTATTTAGCTAAGACTTTTTCCGTTGATTTAATTCATCTCTAATTTTAGAAGCCGTTTCGTACTGCTCCTCGTCTAAAGCGGTTTGCAACATGTTTTTTAGCTCTTCGGTACTTTTGGCGTTGTATTCTTCTTTAGCAGGCGGAATACTAATAGTTTCGCTGATATCTGTAACGGCAGTAGTTTCGGTTGTAGCTGCAAGAGATGCGCCTGTTTCATCATCTAATACAATACCAGCACTTTTTAAAATAAATTCAAATGTATAAATTGGGCAATTAAAACGCACAGCTAAAGCAATAGCATCGCTGGTTC
>JAYVGH010000115.1:0-9606 GCA_043772435.1 Bacteroidota bacterium | reverse complement strand
ACCTCGTAAATTTTCCTACCATTCTACACACGATAAAAAATATATTCTTGAATTGAGTTACACTTCACCAGGATACGAAACATTACAAAAATTAATGTTTAGTAGTATTGATACGATTAGCAAACATTACAAGGAAATTAGAAAAATTACATTATACATGGCTACCGAAATTTTTCCAACGTTTGATAAAAAAGCCATATTAAAAGAATCTCATAAACCTGAGATGATAAATGTTTATAAAACAGGTAACGAAAAACAAATTATAGAATTTGAAAACGGAACTAAAATTACCTACTCTTATGCGTTTATTGATATGGAAGGAAGCTACATGCACGATGGCTGGATAATACAATTTATAACAGATGATAGTAACGAAAAAATATTAGCTAAACACGAACTTGTAAATTTAGTGTTGCTATTGCTTCTTACAATTTTGCCTTTGTTTTTAATTATTTATTTTGGAACAAAACGCTTAACTAATCCAATAAAAATATTAGTACAAAAAGTAACCCGTATAAGCTCGGGTAATTTAGCCGAAAGAGTTGAAATAAAAGGCAATAACGAAATTACCGAACTCTCTATTCACTTTAATAAAATGGTAAACGATTTAGAGGAATTTTATAACACTTTGGAACAAAAAGTTGAAACCCGAACCCAAGAATTAGAAAACGAAAAAAAACACGTGGAAGAAAAACAAAAAGAAATCCTAGACTCCATACACTACGCCAAACGTATTCAAAATGCTTTATTACCAAATGAAAAATTTATTGATAAAAAATTAAAATCTTTAAAAAAATAAGAATTTATAATTCCTAAATCATAATTCGTAATACTAAAATCATAACTCAAAATTAGTATTTCCTAAATCTTCAAATGTAATTCCTTTCGCGACTTAGGCCGCTTATCATAAATCCAATTAAAGCCTTTTAATTTTGCCTCTTCTAAATTTACATCCTTTATTGGGGTTACATCACCCTCTGTTTTTGGCTTTAACGTAACTCTTTCTATATCTTGGTTTTTAAACCACAATAAAATTTCGGTACAGTTAGTTTTATTCAATCCAGCTACTTTATTTTTGTTACTTGGAAAATACAAGGCACTTGCGTTTCCGGTTACAATTGCCTTTCTAATTGTATCTTGTGTAATAAACGCCTCAATATTTCGTCCACTAAGTTGGTTGTACTTATCTGTATTTTGTAAACTATCTACCTGCTGTATTAAAAACGCGTTCCCCTCAAGCTTAAAACCTTTAATGGTACTTTTACCAACGTACACCTTTATCAATTTTGCAGTTGCTTGCGATTGCCTACTCCACAACACAGGCGTTTTAAATAATTGCATCAACGAATCTTTAGTATTTAAACTTGCCGAATCGCATTGCGCTTGCATATCTTTTTTAAATAATTTTACGTGATGATAGGCATTTAAAAAATTATTAGTGCTGTCAATATCTCTGTGATATAAAGTATCTGCCGCAATAAACAAGGTGTCATTTTCAATAATGCGGGCATACAAAGCATGTTTAGTAACTAAAGCTTCCGATTTTTTTTCTTTGTACTCAATATAATCACCATATAAAATTGATTTTTGCGCAGTATCAATTAACCGTACATTTTTGTATGCTTTACCAACACGGGCAATTCTATCATAAAATAAACTTTCTCCGGTTAGTTTTTGTTCCTTAGTCATTAATAAAGCATTCAAACTAAATTGTGCTTTTTCTTTATCGGTGTCGTACCAACCGTTTTCGCAATAAATGTAATCCTCCTTACTTAAAATAATACTTGGACCTAAAAAGTAAGCTGTTTTATTAACAGTATTATAACGCAATGTATCCGATTTCATTTTGTATTCGGGGTTTACCAACTCCACATCGTAATGAAAAGCTAACTCTTTTGTAGCGGAATAATAATGGCAATTTTTACTTGTTAAAGTGTTTTTTTTATTTACAATAGTACCACCATCAAAAAAATTCGCAATGCCATTTGCTACATCGTAGTTTAACGAGTCTGTAGTTAAAGTCATATCTTTCTCTACACACTTCACATTTTTTTGCAGTACGGCCAATTTTGTCTTTCCATCGTAAAATAATTTTTCACCTGTTACGGTAATACTATCGCCTTTAGTAATTTTAATATGCCCGCTGGCTTGCATTTTATTATCACCATCAAAAATTAAAGCGGTATCGCAGGTTAAAATTGCGCCGTCATGTACACAAATAACATCACCGGTTAAAAACTTGGCTTCGCTTTTAGCTTGATCAAACGAAATTTTTGCGGCATGTTTAATTTCAATTAGTTTAGGGGTTGCATCAACAGTAGGTGTTACAACAATTTTTGGAATAATTTTTTTTGTTTGATTTTTTTTTGTTTGCGAAAAGCCACTTACAGCTATTACAAAAAAAAAGAATAGTGTGCTATTTTTATTTACAAGCAATTTAAAAAAATCAATATTCATCTACCTTATAAAGGTAAATTATTTTAGTTATTGAAAGTAGATTTTATGTTTATTTAAGATTTTTTATAAAATCATTCACAAATTCAATTACATCCACTTCTAATTTAGGATAATAATTTGCAACCGTAACTTCTAATACATTATCAACTTTAATTTGCTTAATGCCTTTTTTATATTGTTTTTCTATTTTGTTTAAATAGGTGCTACTAATTTTTTGCTCAAAATCTCTACCGCGTTTTTTTATGTTATTTTGCAAATTATTAATATCGGTAGATATATAAACAATTAAATCAGGTTTTGGTAATTGATTTAGTATGGCATTAAAATGTTTTTCAAAAAATAAAAAATCTTTTTTGCTTAAATTTACTTTAGCAAACCATAAACATTTGTAAATACTGTAATCAGCAACTATAAGCTTGGTTGCAGAGCGTGTTGAAGCATAAGCCTTGTGTAATTGTTCAAACCTGCTTATTAAAAAACTATATTCTAAAGGAAAAGAAAATTGTTTTGGCTTATCGTAAAATAATGGTAATAAATTGTTCTCATCAAAAGCTTCGGGCAAATACGTTGCTTTTAAATGTTTGGCTAATGCCTTAGCTAAACTACTTTTGCCCGAACCAATATTACCCTCAATACAAATATAGTTTAGTGGTTTTGTTTTTACTGTCATACAATATAATATTTAACTTAACGTTAAAGTTAAAAATTTGTTTCATTTAAAAAAAATTATTATATTTATCTGATGAGTCTAAAACATTTTATATTAATTAGTATTGTTGCTTTTTCAACATTTTTTAAAGCACAAGATTCTACAAATTCCAATAAATTTAAACACGATTTAGGATTTAATACTGTTTTACTTATTAGGCAATTAATTAGCAACAACCCGTCAAACCTTAGTGCTATGTTGCCTTATCAAATTATATATACAATGCACCTGCCAAATAAAATTGGCATTCGTTTGGGTTTAGGTTTACAAAATTTAAAAACCGAAACTTCTGTTATCGGACAATTTACACCACGCACCACAAATGTTTCAAATTTATCGGCTCGTATTGGTGCTAATTATAATTTTTTACAACACAAACAATTTACCTTCAATGCATTTGTTGATGGTGTTTTTCAAAATTCAAAAACACGTACGGTAAATACTACTACATTTAATAGTGGTTTTGGTCAAACTTCTACCGATATAGTTACCACCGAAAATTTATCTACTTCTATTGGAGGTCAACTTGGTTTTGGTATTAAATATAATTTTGCCAAACATTTAGCATTATATGTTGAAACACCGCTTCAATTTACTGCTACTAATTCAAATGCAACTTTTAACGAAACAGTTAATAGTGTTCCTGAGCCAAATTCTACCATCGATAAAACTACTGCCACAAATGTTCAAATATTTTTACCTACAACCCTCTTTTTATTAATTACGTTTTAAAAAAATTATAAAATGAAAAAAATTAAATTATCGCTTTTTGCCTTAACAATATTAACAATTGCAATTATTTTTTCGTGTAAAAAACAAAATTTTGCTACCGATTTAAATTATTCTACCGAACCTACGCTCCCTCAAACTGTAGATAATTATTCGGTAAGCACTAACGATAATTTAGCAACGCTTGGCCGTGTATTATTTTACGATCGTAAATTATCACTTAACAACAGCATTAGTTGTGGCAGTTGCCATAAACAAGAAGTAGCTTTTAGCGATGGTAAACAATTTAGTGTGGGTTTAGAAGACGTAAAATCTACACGCAACACGCCTGCTATTTTTCCAAAAAACGGTAAAATGTTTTGGGACGGTAGATCCGATAGCCTTGCACAATTAGTATTAATGCCAATTGCCAACCATGCCGAAATGAAAATATTTGACTTTGACGTATTAATTTCTAAACTTAAAAACACAACTTATTACCAAAATTTATTTAACAAGGCTTTTGGCACTAACCAAATTTCACAGGATAGAATACAAAAAGCATTAAAAGAATTTATTTTAAATTTTAACTTTTCTAAAAATAAATTTTCAAGTTCGGTATCAACTTTTACCAACGCTAACCCAATTCCTTTAAACGCCTCTGAAAGTATTGGAAAAAATATATTTTTTGGAAAAGGAAACTGCTCTAGTTGTCATCATATTCAACCTAATGGTTATGGTAGCACAAGCCAATGGCACAATATTGGCTTAGATGAAGTATATGCCGATAACGGAATTGGTGCCGTTATAAACAATCCTGAGCAAAATGGTGCATTTATGGTACCTGTTTTATTAAATGTTGAATTAACAGCGCCCTACATGCACGATGGTAGGTTTAAAACCTTAGAAGAGGTGGTTGAACACTACAACTCGGGTGTAAAAAACAACCCAAATTTAGATTGGGAATTAGTAAACGATTCTATCTTTAATACTATTAATTCAGAAGCCGAATTATTGCTTCTATTTGATGTTAATCATAACGGAATAGTTGAAAATAACGAAATTCCAATTACTCCAAAAAAACTAAACCTTGCTGTAAACGAAAAAAAGAGCTTGGTTGATTTTTTAAAAACACTTACCGACCGAACGGTTTTAAGCGATGTACGATTTAGCGATCCATTTTTAAAATAATTATTTTGCGTTAATTATTTAAAAAAAATTTACTTCACTTCAGCCTACGGAATTTTAAATATTGAGAAATAAAATCATCTCATTAACTGTATTACAAACCAATAAAAAAAACTATCTTTATTTCCTAAAAAAACAAACACTCTACTTTGAAATCCACATAATGAATACGCTATCTAATTAAATTTTAAAATTAAAATGATATTAGCAATGTAGGAAAAAAATTTATGATTAAAATTACTCTCCCCGATGGTTCTGTTCGCGAATATGAAAACGGAACTACATCACACCAAATTGCCTTAAGTATTAGTGAAGGCTTAGCCCGAAACGTTTTAGCAGCAAAAGTAAATAACGAGGTTTGGGACAGTTCTCGTCCTATTTATAACGACTCAACACTTAGTTTATTAACGTGGAATGATGTTGAAGGCAAACAAACATTGTGGCATTCATCTGCACATTTAATGGCAGAAGCATTAGAAAGTCTTTACCCCGGTAGTAAATTTGCCATTGGCCCTGCCGTTGAAAATGGGTTTTATTATGATATTGATTTTGGTGATAAGGTATTTTCTATTGACGAAGTAGAAAAAGTAGAAACCAAAATGATGGAATTGGCTGCGCAAAAAAGCGAATTTACTCGTAAAGAAGTTAGTAAAACAGATGCCGTAACTTATTTTACCGAAAAAGCAGATCCTTACAAATTAGAATTGATTGACGGTTTGCAGGATGGTTCAATAACATTTTACACACAAGGTAATTTTACCGATTTGTGCCGCGGGCCGCACATACCAAATACCGGTTTTATTAAAGCTGTAAAATTATTGCGTGTAGCCGGTGCTTATTGGCGTGGTGACGAAAAAAACAAACAGTTAACACGTATTTATGGCATTACATTTCCTAAAGATAAAGAGTTAAAAGAGTATTTAACTTTATTAGAAGAAGCCAAAAAACGTGACCATCGTAAACTTGGTAAAGAATTAGAATTATTTACTTTTAGTGAAAAAGTTGGCATGGGCTTGCCGTTATGGTTACCAAAAGGTGCTATGTTGCGCGAACGCTTAATTCAGTTTATGCAAAAAGCACAAATGAAGGCAGGTTATCTACCGGTAGTAACGCCACACATTGCTTTAAAAGAATTATACGTTTGTTCGGGCCACTACGAAAAATATGGCGCCGATTCGTTTCAACCTATTAAAACACCACGCGAAAACGAAGAGTTTTTTTTAAAGCCAATGAACTGTCCCCATCATTGCGAAATTTATAAATCATCACCAAAATCATATAAAGATTTACCGGTTCGTTATGCTGAATTTGGAACCGTTTACCGTTACGAACAAGCAGGCGAATTACATGGATTAACACGTGTGCGAGGTTTTACACAAGACGACGCACATTTATTTTGCCGTCCTGATCAGGTAAAAGAAGAATTTTTAAAAGTAATAGATTTAGTATTGCACGTATTTAAAGCCTTAGATTTTAAAGAATATACCGCTCAAATTTCGTTGCGTGATCCTGTTAATAAAAGTAAATACATAGGCTCTGATGAAAATTGGGCATTGGCAGAGCAAGCAATTATTGATTCTGCTGCCGAAAAAGGGTTAATAACTGTAACCGAGTTAGGCGAAGCAGCCTTTTATGGACCAAAATTAGATTTTATGGTAAAAGATGCTTTAGGTCGCAAATGGCAATTAGGCACCATTCAGGTTGATTATAATTTACCCGAGCGTTTTGAGTTGGAATATACAGGCAGCGATAATTTAAAACATCGCCCTGTAATGATTCACCGCGCACCATTTGGTAGTTTAGAGCGTTTTATAGCTGTATTAATTGAGCATTGCGCGGGCAATTTTCCGTTATGGTTAACCCCCGATCAATTTGCAATTTTACCAATAAGCGAAAAATATAATGAGTATGCTCATAAAGTAAAAGATGCCTTGGCTGAACTTGAAATAAGAGGTTTTGTAGACGATAGAAACGAAAAAATTGGTAAAAAAATACGCGATAACGAAATTAAAAAAATACCTTACATGTTAGTTGTTGGTGAAAAAGAAGAAACTGAACAAAAAGTTGCAGTTCGTGAACATGGAAAAGGAGATATTGGTATATTTGGTATTGATGAATTTAGTAAATTTGTAGAAAATATTATTATAAACGATTTTAAAAAATAAATGGTGGCTAAGCGCAGTTGAAGCCAAACCAAAACAATTAATAAATAACATAAAAACCTCAGTGGCCTTTGTGCCTTTGTGGTAAAACAAAATAAATTATAAACTAAAAAACGGAGGTCCACATCAACAATCAAAAGAAACCCTATTTTGCGCCAAAACCAAACAATAATGCTGCAAAACCAAACACTACTAACGTTGTAAAACCAGGCGATAAACCTGTATTTAAACAACCCAGAGGCCTTAAAGTAGGCTTTAAACGCCCAGGTGTTAAAGAAGAATTGCATAAAATAAACGAACGTATTTATGCTAAAACAGTACGTGTTGTTGGCGATGACATCGAAGCCGGCGTATATTCAATAGCCGAAGCTTTAAAAATGGCAAAAGAATTAGAGTTAGATTTGGTTGAGATTGCTCCAAACATCGATCCACCTGTTTGTAAAATAGTTGATTACGGAAAATTTTTATACGAACAAAAAAAGAAAGCCAAAGAAGTAAAAGCTAAAGCCAGTAAAATAGTAATTAAAGATATTCGTTTTGGTCCGCACACTGATGACCATGATTTTAACTTTAAGAAAAACCACGCTATTAAATTTTTGCAGGAAGGATGCAAAGTAAAAGCCTTTGTATTTTTTAGAGGTCGCGAAATTGTATTTAAAGAACAAGGCGAGATTTTATTATTACGTTTTGCCAGCGAGTTGGAAGAATGGGGAAAAGCCGAGCAATTACCTGTATTAGAGGGTAAACGTATGCAAATGGTATTAGGGCCAAAGAAAAATAAATTATAATTAATATAAAACAAAAAAGCGTAATTCAGAAATGAGTTGCGCTTTTTTTGTATGCAATATTTTGTAAGATAGTAATAGATAAATGAATTTGTGGAAGTATAAAGCTAAGTAATTAGCTGTAAAATAAATCAGTTAATATTACCTTGTTTTACTGTTAAGCCGGCTTACTTTTTAATAACCTTAGCCAATTAATATGCGAAGAAAACATTGTATTTAATGGTAAAACGGTTTCTATAAAAATAAATGAATTAACAAACGGCCTCTATTTTATTAATTTAAAAAACATCAAGTTGGGAACCGTTAGTAAACTGTTTGTAATTGCGAGATGATAGTGGCCTCATAAAATTTTGCAAAGGGACGGAATGTAAAGAAGTAGCCAGCTTGTGTGAAAGATTTGCATTATAATGCGAAAGCCTTTGTGACAGATGATTTTGGCTGTTCGCGAAGCACTTAAATCATCAAACTTTAATGCAAACAAGACTTTAGCAAAAGTTTATGCAGACTTGACTTTTTTGTTACTTTTTGTGTTAAGACAAAAAGTAAGCAAGAAACTTTACAAATTTATGCACCAGACAAAACGGCGGTGGTTTACCAGGTAAGGACACTGTACAATGTAATTTACAAAACCGTAAAATTATACAACGAAAATTATGAATCAACTGCAAATAAAATGGTTTAATTGCAGGGTAATAAACTATTTAAAAATAACTTTAAAATAAATTAATTTCTATTTTTTGATTTATCAATTCACACAACATATTCCCATCTTCATCAAAATCAGAAATAGTTATATCTTGTTGTATATTACATAAATTCAAATCAAAAGGATATTTTACTTTTACATAATTTTGAGTAAAGCCGTACATAAAACCATTTTTATTTTCGTGTTCAAAAATAACTGCCGCTTCTTTTCCTTTTTGTTGTTCGTAAAACCCGCGTAATTTTTTAGCGGATAATATGCGTAACATTTTATTGCGTCGTTTACGCTCAGCAATAGGAATTGAATTTGGAAGATGAATAGCCTCAGTATTGTCTCGTTCGCTATAAGTAAATACGTGAAGATAACTGATATCTAACTCGTTTAAAAAATTATACGTTTCTAGAAAAAGTTCGTCTGTTTCGCCCGGAAAACCAACAATTACATCAACACCAATACAACAATTGGGCATTAATTGTTTTATTTTTGTAACTCTCTCAATATATAATTCGTTTTGATAACGGCGTTTCATTAATTTTAAAATAAAATTACTTCCGCTTTGTAAAGGAATATGAAAATGCGGAACGAATTTTTGGGATTTAGAAACAAACTCAATTATTTCGTCTTTTAATAAATTGGGTTCAATAGATGATATACGAAAGCGCTTTATTCCATTTACAACATCTAATTTTTTAATTAAGTCTAAAAAATTATACTGTTTTTGTTTTTTAGTATCGTTGTCTAAAAATTGTCCGTAGCCAAAATCGCCAATATTTACACCGGTAAGTACAATTTCTTTTACCCCACTTTCAGCAATTTTTATAGCATTTGATACAACATTTTCAATTGTATCGCTCCTACTCTTTCCTCTAGCTAATGGAATGGTACAAAACGTAC
>JAYVGH010000114.1:0-25425 GCA_043772435.1 Bacteroidota bacterium | reverse complement strand
GGTAACTTGTCTTTCCTGCATGGCCTCTAGCAAAGCCGATTGAACTTTTGCCGGAGCACGGTTTATCTCATCGGCTAATATAAAATTTGCAAAAATAGGCCCTTTACGAATAGAAAAGGCTTCTTGTTTTTGACTATAAATTTGAGTACCAATTAAATCGGCAGGTAACAAATCGGGCGTAAATTGAATGCGGCTAAATTGCGCATCTACGCACTTTGCAAGAGTGTTAATAGCAAGGGTTTTAGCTAATCCCGGAACACCCTCTAATAAGATGTGGCCGTTACTTAATAAACCAATCAACAGGCGCTCTACCATGTGTTTTTGACCAATAATTACCTTATCCATTTCTAGGGTAAGTACATCAATAAATACACTTTCGCGTTGAATTTTTTCGTTAATCTCTTTAATATCTACCATAAATTTTTTGTTGCTTAAACAGTAGGTAAAGATAGTCAGGCGAAGGGTTTTAGCTAAATTTTTAGTAGTTAAAATTTGTTAAGGACATTTAAAAAAAATACTTCTCAGCGTTGGTCTTCAAAATTTAATCTCTTATTTACTAAAAATAAACTACGGAATTATTTTTTTGTTCGCCATAATAACTAATATTTTAAATACCCAAATCTTGGTAAATCTTAAATAATTTTAAAATCATCCGCATCTAAGCCCACCGGAAAGGCTTTTCTGAAATCGTTTAAATAGCTTTTATCAAGACTTATGGTTTCAATATTTTCTTCATAAGGATTAGTTTTACTAATAATTTCACCACGAGGGTTAATAACTACACTATCGCCGGAATGCTTATAATCATTGCCATCTAAGCCAACTCTATTAACGCCAATTACGTAACATTGGTTTTCAATAGCACGTGCAATAAGTAATTGTTTCCAAGAATAATTCCTTACTTCGGGCCAGTTGGCAACGTAGATTAATACATCATATTCGGCCTCACATTCTGTATCAGATATTTTTTTAAATGTATTTCTGCTCCAAATGGGGAAACGTAAATCGTAACATATTAGGGGGCAAATATTCCAATTATTAATTTGTTTGATTATTTTTTTTGTTCCGCTTGAATAATTTTCATCTTCCTTTGCTATTCTAAATAAATGACGTTTATTATAATGAGAATGTGTTTGATTGGGTTCTACCCAAAATAAACGATTAAAATAATTATTACTATCATTTATAGCCACGCTACCGGTAATAATTGCATTTTTATGTTTGGCTTTTTGTTTTAACCATTCTAATGTAACATTATCGTTTTCGGCAAATACTTTAGGATTCATGGTAAACCCTGTGGTAAACATTTCGGGTAAAACTATTAAATCAGTTGGTTCTTTTATTGAATCTATCAATATATCAAAATGTGATAAATTCTTTTCACGATTTTCCCAAAATAAATGAGTTTGTATTAGTGTTATATTCATCGACAATATTTATTTAAAGCAGTAATAGCTGGTTCATAATTATTTTGAGCGGCAAATTTAAAATCTTCGCAAGGACTTTGTTTTAAGTTAACCTTTGCAACACCTCGCCAATAATAGGCCTCATAATAATTTGAATTTAAATTTATACAAACAGAAATATCGCTTAAACAGGCACTAAAATTTTGTTTTTTACCTTGTGCAATGCCGCGTTTAAAATAAAAATCAGGTTCATCTCCACCTATATCAATACATTTATTATAGGATGAAATAGCATTATCTAATTGGTTTAAATCGTTATAACAATTACCTAACACAAAATAAGCCTTAGCATTATTTTTTTCGAAGATCAAGACAGAATTCGCGTCGTTTATTGCTTTAGATAAATCGTTAAGCGCGTAATACGCCGAAGCCCTACCAATTAAGGCTTTTGAATAATTGTATAAATATAAAGATTGATTAAAACTTTTTATTGCCAACTCTGGTTTATTCATTTTTAAAAATAATAAACCACGGTTGTAAAAACCCTTGTAGTTATTAGGTGCAACTGTTGCAGCTTTATTAAAATAATCGAGTGCTTTTAAATCGTTGTTGCTAAACATATATTCTACTCCTAAGCTATTAAGAGCAATAAATTGATTCGGATAATTTTTTAAAATATCTTCGTACAACGTAATAGCACTTTTCCATTTTGTAATTCTATTAAAAGTAAAGAATGAAAATATTAAAATTAAAATTACATAAATTACCGTTTTATTAATTTTAATGGCGTTTATTAAAAAGCCTAAAGCCCATGCCAAACCTATAATTGGAAGGTAGGCATAACGGTCTGCATATAATGCTTCGCCAAATGGTAACAGCTGAAGTACCAACATTAAATTTAAAAGAAAAAATAAAACTGTTAATAATAAACTATATTTTTTTTGTTTAAAGAAATAAAAAATTAATCCGCCAAAAAGCAGTAAAATACCATAACCAACTACAATAATTGAAGTTTTAATTTCGGGGTACAAATAAATAACGCTTAGCTTAATTGGAAATATAAAAAGTAAAAAATATTTTAAAAGCGCAAAACCTGCTAAACCAAAACGCTGGTAATAAGGGAATTCATGCGCATGATTAATAAATAAATCTGCAGTTTGAGCTTTAATAGTTATAAGACCAATTATGATAGAAATAATTAAAAATGGTATTTTATTAATTATAAATTTTAGAGAAATAATTTTATTTCTAAAAATATTTACTATTATTAAAATTAGTGGTAATACAACTGTTGATGATTTACTTAAGCAACCCAAGCAAAAAAATAAAAATGCAAACACGTAATATTTTTGTTTCGAATATTCTAAATAGTTTAAATAATTTATTAAGGCACATAATAAAAATGTGGCAGATAAAACAGTCTTTAATTCGCTAATCCATCCCACACTTTCTATTTGTAATGGATGTAAGAGAAATACAATGGCAGATAAGCCAGCTAACCAATTTAATTTAAATAGTTTGTTTGTAACTGTATAAACCAAAACACCATTTAATAAATGAAATAAAATATTTATTAAGTGATGTCCGCTATCTTTATTATCGAAAAAAAGCCAAGTTATAGCATGAACGAGCATTGTAATTGGAATGTAATTCCCAACATAATGATTTGTAAATAACGCTTTAATATCAAATGACTGAACTGCTTTGTTTTTAAAAACCATTTCGGGGTCATCCCAACTTATATGATTATAAAATAAAAATTTAAAATATATTAAACTGGTAACAATTAAAGCAATAATTATTATAAGATGTTCTTTAATTATATTTTTTAAATTTACCTTCACGGAGTAAATTTAACATTAAAATAAAAACAATAAATTGTAGAGTGATAAAATTATCGGTAGTAATAATAACTTTTAACGAAGAGCATAATATAGAACGATGCTTAAATTCAGTAAAAGATATTGCCGATGAAATAGTTGTATTAGATTCGTTTAGTACTGATAAAACCCAAGCGATATGCGAAAAACACGACGTCCAATTTTATCAACATAAATTCGATGGACACATTCAACAAAAAAACAGAGCTATTACGTATTCAAAAAATAACCATATTTTATCGTTGGATGCAGATGAAGCTTTAAATGAAACACTTTTAAAAGTAATTAAACAAGTAAAATTAAATTTTAAAAAAGACGGGTATTACATGAACCGGTTAACGAATTATTGCGGACACTGGGTAAAACATTGTGGATGGTATCCCGATACAAAATTACGTTTGTGGGATAGAAGGAAAGGGCACTGGACAGGCACTAATCCTCACGACAAATATGAATTATTTGAAGGTGATAAAAATACTGAACATATAAAAGGGGATATTTTACATTACAGCTTTAATTCAATAAACGATCATTACAAACAAATTGAGTATTTTACAACTATCTCATCAAAAGCTTATTTTGAAAAAAAGAAAAACGCACCTCTATACAAATTGATTGTTAATCCTATTGCAACATTTTTTGGGCATTATTTTTTAAATTTCGGGTTTTTAGATGGTAAAACGGGATTTATAATTTGTAAAATTTCGGCATTCGCTACTTATTTAAAGTATAAAAAATTAAGATTACTTTATAAAAAATAAATTTGAACGAACAAAAAAAAATATTAGAATTAAACTTTGAAAAAACTTGGCGTGGCGGCGAACGTCAAACACTCTATAACATGATTGGTTTTAGAGATTCCGGATATAATGTAGAGTTAATTTGTAAAAAGGGATTTCCATTAGAGAAAAAAGCACGAGAATTAAATTTTAAAACGCATTCTTTTTCTAATACGTTTTCAGTATATTTTTACTTAATTTTTAAATGTAGAAATTATAAATTTTTACACGCACAAACTTCGCACATACTAACGTATTGTGTATTTTCAAAGTGGTTTCATAAAACACCCATTGTTTTTTCAAGAAGAGTAGATTTTGTACCCAAAGGTTTTTTAACACATTTAAAATACAAGTATACCGATTATGTTACAGGAGTTAGTCAAGCTATTAAAATCATTATTCAAAATTTTGGAATTAAAAATGTTGCAGTAATCTCAGATATTGCTGTAAAACAAAATTTAAATAAAGAAAGAGCTTTAAAAGTTTTAATCGAAAACAATATCGGCTCAACAAAAAAAATAATTGGCACGCTAGCGGCATTTGTAGATCATAAAGACCCATTTACACTAGTAAAAGCCATTAAACTATTGTCTGAAAAAAGAAGCGATTTTGTTTTTTTACATTTTGGAAATGGCGAATTGCAAACCGATATACAACAAACAATAAAAGAGTATAATTTAGGAGAGCATTATAAAGTAATGGGCTTTTACGATAATGCTGAAGATTTTTTTTCGATATTAGATGTATTTGTAATGAGTTCGAAAGAAGAAGGGCTAGGAAGTAGCGTGCTGGACGCTTTTTTGTATGAAGTGCCAGTAGCATCAACAACGGCGGGCGGTTTAGCTGATTTAGTAAAAGAAAGTAGGGCTGAAATATGCGAAAAACAAAATCCACAAGCATTAGAAAATTGTATAAGTGTGTTAATTTCAAATCCTGAAAAAATAAAAGAACACACAACGAATGCGAAAATTTACGTTGAAGAATTTCACAACATGCAATATATTACAAATCAATATTTGAATTTAGTTAACGGTGGCTGAGCGAAGTTAAAGTCACAATACAAAAATATGAACGGCAAACCACTTAAAGATAAAGTAATTTGGATAACAGGTGCATCAAGCGGCATTGGAGAGGCTCTTGCATTAGAATTAGCGAAACAAGAAGCCCGTTTAATTTTATCTGCTCGAAGAGAAGATGAGTTACAACGTGTGGCTAATCTTACAAAATTACCACCTTTGGATATTTTAATTTTACCTTTTGATTTAAATACTACCGAAAATGCTTCTGCATTAACGGCACAACTAATAAATAAATTTGGGCGAATTGATATATTAATTAATAACGGAGGCTATAGTCAGCGAGGCGAAGCAATGCAAACATCAATTGAAATTGACAGGCAATTAATGGAGGTAAATTTTTTTGCAAACATTAATTTAACCAAGGCAGTTTTACCTTACATGAAACGCCAAAAAACCGGACACATTATTGTAATTAGCAGTATAGCGGGCAAATTTGGTTTTTATTTACGGTCTAGTTACAGTGCGGCAAAACATGCTCTGCATGGCTTTTTTGAATCGTTACGTTTAGAAACCGAAAGTTTTGGAATAAAAACACTAATTGTTTGCCCGGGTAAAATTAAAACAAACGTGTCTCTAAATGCCGTAACCGCTGATGGCGCTCCGCATAATAAAATGGATGAAAGCCATGAAAATGCTATGAGTGCAGAGCAATGCGCTAAAAAAATTATAGATGGAATATTAAAAAATAAAGAGGAAATTTTTATCGGTGGAAAAGAAATTTTAATGGTAAAAATAAAATGTTTTTTACCCCGATTATTTTCTAAACTTATTCGTAAACAAAGCCCTTATTAGTATTTAAAGAGGTTACTTTAACGATTATTTATTAATAATTACTCTTTTAACTATTTTTTCAACGTTATTATTTATCTCTACATAGTAAACGCCATTTGGTTGATTATTTAAATTTAATTCAAAATCATTTTGCTTTAAATCATATACTTTATTTACGTAAACAAGTTGCCCTAGCATATTATATACAGTAATTTGTATATTTTGCTGTGTAGAAAAAGTAGTAATGATATTGAATACTCCTGATGATGGGTTTGGAAATAAATTAATTGTATTCTTTAATATAGTATTTTCATTTACACTAACTGCACCACATTCTATAATTGGTAATATTGCTAAGTTATAAAAACCTCCGCCCCAAGAAACATTCATGTCATGCCAGCTATTATCACTCCATTTTTCCCAAGCTGTATTGGTTGTACTACTTTTTTTGTTTAAAATTGCGACTGTATCACCAGAAATATTTGGCACAGTAACGGACGCAAAAAACCCACCCGCCGGAGCATTTATAGGCGTTGTAAATACAAATTTATATGGCATAATAATTTGATTTGCAAAAGTGAAGGATGGATCACCACAATAATTTACATTATTTACATTTATTGTATTATTATAAATGTTGTTTAAATTCTCTGAAACAGAAGCTAATAAACTTCCCGGTATAGTAGTTGCAGATGTCCCATCATATAATTTTAAGCTAATAATTGAATTTCCGTTTGTGCCAAATCCCGAACTAAGATTAAAAAATAATACAACTACACCAGTAATTTTTGCATTAGTGGCATTACTATATTTTGAACTACTAATAAATTCCGCTTTTTCAATGTCGCCATAACAATTAGTTCCACATATATAACCAGCCATTTGAGAACCTTGTGCGCAACTAGTTTCAGCGGCCGATGCTGTGGCTCTAATTAAAGATAGAGTATTTGTATTTATAAAATTACTAACTGTGTAAGAGCAGGTTATTGATGTGCCGGTACCACTGCATAATGTGGCAGAACTAGCAGTTAACTGGGTTCTAAAAGGGCAACTTGCCATTGCAGTTTGCATCCTCGAACGTTGGTCGGGTGTAAACATATATAAACAGGCATCATTACAATAATCCATAAAGTTTATAAACATATCTCCGTTTGGTCCGTTAGAGCAGGTAACTGATGGAAATGTAGGACAGCCTGCATTTGCATCCTGTTGTGTTGGAGTATCATTACAAAAATCATTACCACAAACTGCATCGCCCCATATATGGCGTAACCCAAGCCAATGACCAATTTCATGAGTAGCTGTTCTACCTAAATCATAAGGTGGCGCCAAGGTGCCAACATCGCCAATTGATTTTGTCCAACACCAAATACCATCTGTAGTAGCAGTACCCAAGCCACTAGATAAACCACTTAAACTAGTGCCTGATGGAAAAGTAGCATAACCTAACAACCCAACCGAAGAATTTACATCCGATATCCAAATATTTAAATAACGAGTAGGGTCCCAAATTGTATTTGCTTTTACCACTGTTTCAATAAAATTTCTAAAACTAGTGGATGATGAGAAAGATGTAGGATTTGCCCAACCACTTGAAGAATAATTTACTCTATCAATTCCAGGTTCAGTAAGAGTTACACCAGACGTATTTTTTTGAGCTAAACAAAAATTTACATTACAATTTGAAATTAAAGTAGATGAAAAGTTAGTACTTGAAATGTTTGAAGTATTTAAGCCAATACCGGCAAAATCATCATTTAAAATTTTAACCTGCGAATTAACTTGAATTTGCGAAATATTTGGATATGTTCCCACACCCTGTCCGCCATGAATTATATGAAATACAACCGGAATTGTATAATTAGCATTTATATTTTTTTGCGATAACTGATTGTTCTTAAATTCTTCAACTTGTAAATTAAACCAATCATTCCAGTCATTACTAGGAACCTGAGTGCCACATATTTTTTTTATTGAACTATTTGTTTGTGAGAAATTAAAAATGGAACTAATCAAAAATAAAAATGATAAATAAATTCTGCTCATAATTTGTTTTAAAATAGATGTAAATATAAACTTAATCAACTAAAAGTTCAAAAACATAATAACAAAAGTTTACTTTTGGGTACACAACTTTTAAATCTAAGGACACAGCCAAATCTTTAATTAGTGGCAAACCTAAAGTTGGTTTTTTTATATGTTCGTCAAAATTAAATCCTAAACCATTGTCGCCAAGTTTTAACTCAACAGTAGTTTTGTTTATTTTAGTTAATTCAATTACAAGCTCATAATTAGTTGTAGTTGAAGACGCGTATTTTATAGAATTTAAAATTACTTCTGAAACAATTAACCCAACATGTATCGCTTTTTGGGTAGAAATTAAAAAATCCCACTGTTCAATATTGGCACTAATACAATTTTTTAATTGCGGGTAAGTAACTTTAAATTCAACAATTAGTTCTTTAATGTAATCAGATAAATTAATATTTAAAAACTGATTGTTTTTAGTCAACATATCATGTATCGCCAACATCGAAAAAATACGTTGTTCATATTCATCTAGCAAAATTTTAGATTCGTTATGAGATGTATGCGATTTACTAATACGCATTAAACTAATTAAAATAGTTAAATTATTTTTTACACGGTGATTAATTTCTCTAATTAATAAATCTTTTTCATGTAACGCAATTTCTAGTTTTTCTTGTGCAATTCTTCTTTTTCGAGCTTCTAAATTTGAGGCAAATACAAACGAAACACTTAAACAAAAACTAATCTCATCATTGGTAAATTTTTTAATTTTTTCGGTTTTTTCGTAACACATCACACCAATTAGTTCGCCCGAAATGCGAATTGGAATATCTAATAACGAACAAATGCCAAGTGGCTTTGAGTAGGTTTCATTAAACTCTTTTGTACAAGGATGCGTATAAATATCTTCTACTAAAATAATTTTGTTTTCATTTAAACCATCAAAATACCTTGCGTAATTTTCTTTTTTAAGAATTGAATCTTTGGAAAAAATATTAGTGCGGTTATCATATTCACCCATAGAAATAATTGCTGTTTTTTCCGGATTAAACAGCCACACACTCATTCTTTCAATTTTTAAAGATTTTATAATGCGTTTCGCAATATCTAGCATAATCGTATCAATATCATCTCTTTTTAAAAAATGTATCTGTGATAGGCTGTCGAGCTCTTCAAGTAAATTAATGTCTTGATTAATCATAAGCTTTAAAATTTAATTAAAGATAATTTTTTTAATGAACTAAAAAAATTATTCTGTATTAAATTTAGCTTAGCTTTTGGTAGGTTTGCCACCAACGGTCTGGTATTTCGTTGGTAATAGCAAGCTCGTAGTCTTTATAGCTGCAAGGTATCAAGGTATGGCGTTCAAATTTTAAATCTTTATGCGGTGGGTAAGGTATTTCCATCCACCAGCGATCGCTTTTTTTACTTTTGTAAAAATTTATTTCGTATTTCTCATCTTGCAAAACTACGTGAAACCTAACGTAATCAGGATTAGTGCGGCTTGGGAAATCGTTTTTACGATTGTAAAATCCATCTAAAAAGCACCAAATCATTTGTGCTGCCAGGTGAGATGTTTTTCCACTTACATCAAATGTTGGATTAATTTCATAGATACCTAAGGAAGATAATTTATCATTCATACCCGCGTAACGCATCATTTGGCAAGCCTCTTCGGCATAAAAGCCATTGGGCGAAGCGTTAGGATTGGCAGGCGCATCAGAATGTTTAATGGCAGTAATATCGAACGTTATCATATCTGCCTGGCGAATAATTGGCTCCGAGTCTTCAATTTTATCGCGCACTTGCCCTAATCGGTAACTGTCAAAATACAAACGGTTCATCATTTGCAAACTGTTGGGATTTACCAAATACGTTTGATAGCCAATATTGCTGTAATTAAATAAATAATTAGGTTGATGTAATATAATTTTTCCGAGGTAAGAGTTATTTGTTATTTCTTCATCAGAATTGCCCAAATCAAACACGCTATCAATTGCTACAATATTTATAGTTTGCTCTAAATCTTTATACCCTAAAAATTGCGCATAGCTTAAATCTTGGCTTCCGCCAATAAATATTGGGATAATATTTTTACGAACTAAAAAATCCACTGTGCTTCTTACCGCAAAATAAGTATCATCGGTAGTATTACCGGGCATAATATTTCCTAAATCTACAAGGTTTGCTCTAAAACTCCCACCATAAAGTTTATATAAAAATCCTCGTACATCGTTAGGGGCAAGGTTACTTCCAGTATTGTTTTCAGAATTCCGGTCTTCACACACACCAATAATAGCGATGTCTTTGCCTTCCAGGTCAGGAAAATTATCCGCTTCAGTATAAATTGAAAAAGTATTTCCAAATTGATGTTCACTAAGCTGCAAACCGTTAGTAACATCACTTACATCTATTGGAGAAAAAAAGTGGGCAATATCGCTCATAATAAATTTTTATTAAATATAAACGACATTATGTAATAAAATAACTTTTACAAAATTAGTAATTAAAAGTGGGCTGTTAGAAACTACTCCCCCTTAAAATCAGCTTTCCGTTTTTCTAAAAAAGCATTTACGCCTTCTTTGTAATCAAAACTATTTGCAGCTTCCACTTGCATTTCTTTTTCAACCGCTAATTGATCTTGTAATGTATTTTTGTAAGTTTGATTTAATAAGCGTTTTGTTAAACCAATGGCTTTTGTAGGCATATTGGCAATATTTTTAGCACTTGTAAAAACTTGTTCTACTAATTCCGTATCTGCAAAAACTTTATAAACTATACCACAGTTTTGCGCATCTTTAGCTGTGAGTTTATCGCCAGTAATCATTAAGGCGCTTGCCAAATTTAATCCCACCAAACGCGGCAATGTAAAAGTGCCACCGCTATCAGGTATTAAACCAATTTTACTAAAGGCTTGAATGAATAAGGCTGATTCTGAAGCATAAACAATATCGCAGGCTATTGCTATATTGGCTCCGGCACCCGCGGCAACGCCATTTACTGCAGCTATTATAGGTTTTTCGATAGCACGGATTTTTAAAATAATGGGGTTATAATGCTCCGCGACTATTTTTTCAATTCCCGGCCCGTTAGGGTCAATAGCTTCACTTAAATCTTGACCGGCACAAAAGGCTTTGCCGTTACCTGTAATTACAATGCATCTCACGGAATTATTTTTTTCGGCTTCATCTAAAATAGCTTGTAATTGCAAAGCCATATCGCGGTTAAAACTATTAAATTTATCGGGGCGGTTTAGTGTAATGATTAATACATTGTCTTTTTGTTCGGTTAGGATGTGGCTCATAAATTTTATATTAATTGTTTTGCTTTTTCAATAACTGTTTTTATACCTTCTAATTTTGTGCCACCGGCTTGCGCGTAAAAAGCTTGTCCTCCTCCTCCGCCATTAATTTCTTTTGCTAAATCGCGAATTAATGTGCCGGCATTTAAGTTTTTTTCTTTTACCAAATTATCGTTTATAATTATTGAAATGCTTGGCTTTTGATTTATTTCCTGAGCAATTACACAAAATAAATTTGGAATTTCGTTGCGTAATTCAAAAAGCATATTTTTTGTTTCTTCGGCATTATCAAAATTTATTTTCGATACAATGAGGCTTATATCGCCCCGTTTTTCAATACTTGCAGCTAATTCTTTTTTTATTCCAATGGCTTTTTCTTTATAGAACGCCGCTAACTGTTTTTGTAATTCAGAATTTTCATCCATTAAAATACTAACACTTTTAACGATGTCTTTACTGCCTTTTAATAAAGTTTTTATTTCGTTAATAGTGTTTGCCTGATTATCAAAAAATTCTTCTGCCTTTGTGGAAGTAACTGCTTCAATCCTTCTAATACCGGCAGCAACAGCACCCTCACTAATTAGTTTAAAATACCCTATTTGCCCGGTTGATTTTACATGGCAGCCGCCGCACAACTCTACAGAATAATTTTTATCAAAGGTTACTACACGTACTACATCGCCATACTTTTCTCCAAACAAAGCCATGGCACTTGTTTTTTTAGCATCGTCAATAGCCATTAATTCGGTAGAGCCATTTATATTTTCGCGAATTTTTGTGTTCACTAACTTTTCAATTTGATGTAATTCTTCATCGGTTATTTTTGCATAGTGAGAAAAATCAAAACGTAAATGTTCGTCGTTTACTAAACTTCCTTTTTGCTCCACATGCGTACCTAAAACCAATCGCAAAGCGGCATGTAAAAGATGCGTAGCACTGTGATTATTGGTTATGTATGTTCGTGCGGTAGTATTTATTTTTGCTGTAAACACGCTTGTTAATTTTTCAGGAAGTTTATCGCAATAATGTATAATAACTCCGTTTTCTTTTTTCGTATCCGTAATATTAATTTTCTCATTTACATTTTCAAGTGAACCCGAATCACCAATCTGGCCACCACTTTCGGCATAAAACGGTGTTTTATTAAGTACGAGATGATATTGCTCTTTATTTTTCGCTTTTACTTTTCTGTAACGAATAATTACAGCGTCGCACTCTAACTCTGTATAACCAATAAATTCAGTTTCTTTTTCTAAACTTTCAATAAACTTTTTATTTTCTTTAATATACAACCAATCATCTGTATCTACTGCCCTTGCTGCGCGCGAGCGATTTTTTTGTTCTAATAAACAAGTTTCAAATTCCTTTTCGTCAATACTTAAATCATAGCCTCGGGCTATAAGGCTTGTTAAATCTATAGGAAAACCAAAGGTATCGTACAATTCAAAAACTATTTTACCACTAATTACTTTTTTGTGAGCGGTGTTAGTATCAATACATACTTGGTCTATACGTTTTAAACCAATTTCCAACGTTTTATAAAACGATAGTTCTTCTTCGCGAATTACTTTTTCAATTAATAATTTTTGAGTGTTTAATTCAGGAAAAGCCGCGCCCAATTGATGCGCCAGGGTAGGCACAATGCGGTACATAAAAGGTTCTTTTAAGTTTAAGGTTTGGTAGCCATAACGAATGGCACGGCGTAAAATACGGCGTATAACATAGCCGGCACCCGTATTACTTGGTAATTGACCATCGGCAATACTAAATGAAATAGTACGAATGTGATCGGCTACTACGCGCATGGCGATATTTATCAGTTGTTGTTTTTTGTGCTTTTCTTCATCATGTGTATTGTAACGGTGGCTGCTCAACTCTTCAATTTTATGAATCAACGGCATAAACACATCGGTATCGTAATTGCTTTGTTTGCCTTGTAGCACACGCACCAAACGTTCAAAGCCCATTCCAGTATCAACATGTTGTTTTGGTAGTTTTATTAAAGAGCCGTCTGCTTTGCGCTCAAACTCCATAAATACATTGTTCCAAATTTCAATTACTTGTGGGTCATCATTATTTACAAGTGTAGCACCATTTATTTTTTGTCGTTCTTCATCGCTTCTTCCATCATAATGAATTTCAGAGCAAGGTCCGCAAGGCCCCATATCTCCCATTTCCCAAAAGTTATCTTTTTTATTTCCATTCAAAATTCTTTCAGAAGGAATAAATTGTTTCCAGGTATCGTATGCTTCTTGATCAAAGTTTAAACCATCGTCTGCACTGCCTTCAAACACGGTAACATATAAGCGGTCTTTTTCAATTTTATAAACATCGGTTAATAATTCCCAAGCCCACTCAATAGCTTCTTTTTTAAAATAGTCTCCAAAGCTCCAATTACCAAGCATTTCAAACATGGTATGGTGGTAGGTATCTACACCTACTTCTTCTAAGTCGTTGTGTTTGCCACTTACACGTAAACATTTTTGAGTATCGGCAATGCGAGGGTATTTAATAGGGGCGTTACCTAAAAAAATATCTTTAAAAGGCGCCATGCCACTATTGTTAAACATTAGGGTAGGGTCGCCCTTTACCACCATTGGGGCACTTGGAACGATTTGATGTTGTTTACTTTTAAAAAAATCTAAAAATGTTTGGCGTACTTTATTTGAATCCATAAGGGTTTAAAAAATCGTAACGAAGATAGTAATTTATGCTCTACTACCCAATTCAATAATAGCCAGATTTTTTATTTCAGAATTATCAATTTCAAATTTTACGGCTGTTTTAATTACGTGAAAACCATGTATACCGCAGGCACCAGGATTTATATGCAGTAAATTTAATTCTTTATCAAATATAACTTTTAGTATGTGCGAATGCCCGCAAATAAATAATTTTGGTTGATGTTTTAATAATAAATTTTTAACGCGAGTAGAATATTTGCCGGGAAATCCACCAATATGAGTTATTACTACCTTAACATTTTCACACTTAAAAATTAAATTTTCGGGGTAGCTTATTCTTATGTCTTGTCCGTCTATATTGCCATACACGGCTTTTAATGGTTTTATTTTTTCGATTTGTACACACAAACCATAATTGCCAATATCTCCGGCATGCCATACTTCATCCGCGGCATTAATATGTTTAATTAGTTTTTCGTCTAAATAAGAATGTGTATCTGATATTAATAAAATTTTTTTCAATTAAACTTTGGTAGCTGAGTTTGTCGAAGTCAAGTTTTTATACAATTCATCCATATCCTTACACAAACGTTGGTAACTAAATTTTTCAATTACTTCATTTTTTGCAGCGGCAGAATTGGCAGTAACAGTTTTATAATTTACAACCGCGTTTAATAAATTTTCTTTAAACATTTTTTCGTCTTGTACCTCACTTAACATGCCGCAATTGGGATTTAAAATATCTTTTATGCCGCCTACGTTAGTTGTTATAATGTATTTTCCTGCGGCTTGTGCTTCAATTAAACTAACAGGCGTGCCTTCGTTTTTAGAGCTTAAGCATACCAAATCTAATCCCGCCAAGGCAATATCCACTTCTTTTATCCAACTTGTAAAAATAAAAGTTGAATCGTTATTTTCTCCGAAAGAATAAGTTAGTTGTTTTTGTTTTATGTACTCTATTAATTGCTGCTTGGTTTCACCATCACCAATAATTATAGCTTTTATTTTTTCTTGAGTGTTTTTTAAAACAAACTCAATGGCATCAATAAATAAAAAATGATTTTTTATGGGCGCTAATCTGCCAATAATACCAATGGCTAAGGTATTTGCACTAATAAAATATATTTCTCTAAACTGTTTTCTTTTTACAATTTGATTTTCTGTAAATCTATTCAAATCAAAGCCTAATGGAATAACGTAAGTTTGATTTTCAGAGCATACACTATGTATTTTCGTCAGTTCTTTTTTTTGTATTTGGCTTATGGCAATTATTGCAGAACTTTTTTTGGATAAATACCGTTCTATAATTTTAAAAACGTTTGTTTTTAAATTAGAAAAATACCCATGAAAAATATGTCCGTGAAAGGTATGAATTATTATAGGTACTTTGCAATGTATAGCGGCTAAACGACCAATAGCACCAGCTTTACTAGCGTGAGTGTGAACAATATCGGGGTTAAACTCTTTAATTAGTTGTTTAATTTTTTTATAGGCTTTATAATCTTGCAGTGGGTTTATGCTTCGTTTTAATTCGGTTATAATTTGTGGGTTTAACCCCAACGATTGTGGAATGTATAAAGAGCTTTCTTCCCCCTCTTCTGCTGGTCCGCCAATTAAAAGTGTTTCGTATTCTACCGGTAAATATTTGCTTAAATATGAAACGTTGTAAGTAATGCCACCTAAATTAAATCGATTAATTATACGTAATATTTTTGGCATTTTTTAAAGTGCAATTAAACTTTTTAACTATTTTAGTATCAAATAAATGATTAAAATTGTGTTTGTAAATATAGACAAGCAAATTCTAAAAAATAATTATATTAGTTCCTTATTTTAAAAATCTTAAAACATAGTTATTTTATTCTGTTCATCTGTTTTGCGACAAATTTTTTTTCGCAACAGTTAAATTTTAAACACATTACCAATCATGATGGCTTAAGTTCCTTGTACGTTAGTTGCATAATGCAAGATGATAAAGGCTTTATGTGGTTTGGAACCCAAGACGGTTTGAATAAATACGATGCCTATCAAATTAGGGTTTTTAAAAACGACCCTACAAATCCAAACTCACTTTCAAGCAGCGATATTACCTGTATAAAACAGATTAAAACAGACCTAATTTTAATTGGAACACGAGAAGGTTTGAATTTTTTTAACCCTGTTACTGAAAAATTTACAGCCATAAATAATATTAAAGGCTTAAACGTAAAAATAAACACTATAGCCAAATTTGATAGCACCAATGCAATTATTGGTAGCGATGAGGGGTTGTTTTTAATTAATCTTACCTCAAAAAATGTAAAAGCATTTCCCTTTCCAATAGAGGAAAAAGTAAACGTTAAAGCCATTTTAGAACTAAAAAACACATTTTACATAGGTACAAAAGAAAAAGGTTTATGGACATTACATAAAAACAAATTAGAACGTATTAATTTTATAAAACCCGATTATTTAAACTTTAGTTTGAATGAATTAGAATCTATTTACGACATCAAGGAATATGCCAGTAAATTATATATAGGATCAAAAGAAGATGGAATTTTTAAAATAGATCTAAATACCAATGAAATTGAAGAAAAAATAACTTTTTTATCTGATTCAAAAAGTAGTAATGCAATTAGAAAAATGGATATTAATAATAATAAAATTTTTGCGGCTACAGGAAATGGATTTATTATTTATAATTTAATATCCAAAAAATATTCGTTAGCAGTTAATAATTCTAATCAAAACTCTTTAAGCAATAATTTATTACGTTTTGTATATATTGATAAAGATGAAAACACTTGGATTGGTACTGAAATGGGAGGATTAGATGTATCCTTTAAACAAACGCAAAAGTTTCCTCAAAATGAGTTTGACGAAGATTATTCTTTAAAAAACATTTATTCGTTTTTAGAAACAGAAGAGTTTTTTTATGTTGGCGGGGAAAATATAATAAAACAATACGATACAAGAACCAAAAACATAATAATAGATTTAAGTAAAGTTATAGAGGGAAATTACGCTCTAAATTTTTTTAAAGAAAGTGATAATATATTATGGATTGGTTCCTACGGCAAAGGATTAATACGCTACAATATTAAAACTAAAGAAACAAAAAAAGTACTAAACGAAAGCATAGGAAATACCGTTTTATGTTTAAAATCAAACAGTAATTTTTTATATGCATGTTCCGTAGGTGATGGGCTTTTTGAAATTAATTTAAAAACTTTAGAGGTAAAAAACTATAGCCAATTTGATGGGTTGCCAAGCTTAAGTATTAACACTATGTTTTCTGATTCAAAAAAGAATGTGTGGTTAGGAATGATTGATGGTGGGTTGGTTAAATTAAAGGATTTTCCTAATGGAAAAAAATTGCAAATTAGCGAAATTTATAAAAACGAAAAAAAGCCAAATCAAATCGCATCTAATACTATTTTAGCTTTAAACGAAGATAAAAATGGAAACATTTGGGTAGCCACTAGTGCAGGTTTAAGTAAATTATTGCTATCAAATATTTTTAAAAACTTTTATGAAAAAGACGGTCTGCCTAATACATATTTATATTCTATTTTAAAAGATAGTTTAAATAATTTTTGGATGAGCTCAAATAATGGCATTATTAAATTTAATCCTTTATTGGCCGAAAAAGATATAGAGTTTAAACATTACAGTATAAAAGATGGTTTGGTAAATACCGAATACAACATAGGTGCGGCGCATATATCTAAAAATGGAAATATGTATTTTGGCGGCGCAAATGGGTTCAATGTGTTTCGCCCAAATGCCATTAAAGATAATTTGGTTCCGGCTAAAACTTATATTGTTAGTTATAAGCGGGGAGGTAAAAATGTAGAAACAGACTCGTTAATAAATTATAAAAAACATTTAAAACTAAGCTGGCGCGAAAATTATTTTCAATTTGAAGTAGTTGCTTTAGATTATACCGACCCATCAAAAAATAAATTCAGTTATAAATTAGAAGGTTATGATAACGAGTGGAGCGCCCCCAGCAACATTCGTTACATCTCTTACACAGAACTATCTGGCGGCGATTACATTTTAAAAATAAAAGCTTCAAATAATGACGGTATTTGGAATGAAACGCCTTACGAAATAAAAATCACGGTAGTACCTCCGTTTTGGAAAACAACCTGGTTTTATGTATTAGTAGCTATTTTTGGTTCGGCTGGTATAATAGCTTTTACACAATATAGAACCCGTGCCATTAAAAAAGAAAATAAACTATTAGAAAATAAAGTTTCGGAACGCACAAAGGAACTTGCCGAAAAAAATAAAGATATAACCAGTAGTATTGAATACGCAAAGCGTATTCAAGAAGCAATTTTACCTTCAAAAGATGTAATTTTTAAAAAATTACAAAAAGCATTTATTTTATATAAACCTAAAGACATTGTAAGTGGCGATTTTTATTGGTTTGCCGAAAAAAACGGCTTTAATATTTTTGCAGTGGTTGATTGTACGGGACATGGTGTGCCGGGTGCATTTATGAGTATGATTGGTCATAATTTATTACATCAAATTGTTTTAGAAAAGGGCATTATAGAGCCCGGAGAAATATTAAACGCTTTGCACAAAGGTGTTCAGGAATCATTAAGGCAAGGGCAAAATGAAATTAATACAAACGATGGAATGGACGTTTCATTAATTGCGGTTAATTATACTGATAAAATTGTAAAATGGGCAGGAGCAAATAGACCATTGGTGCTTATTAATACAGCCGGCGAATATTTTAAATACGATGGAAACAAATTTCCGGTGGGTGGGGCGCAATTAGATACCAACCGCCAGTTTACAACCCATAAAATTAACGTGACTAATGCTATGGCTTATATGTTTAGCGATGGTTATGCCGACCAATTTGGAGGCGAAAAAGGCAAAAAGTACATGGTAAAAAAATTTAACGACTTATTAATGGTTATTTATCATACTAGCCCGGAGGTACAGCGCGCCGAGTTAGAAAAAAGTTTTGAACAATGGAAATTAAATCACGAACAAGTTGACGATGTTTTGGTTGTAGGTATTGGAATTTAAAAAAATTATTTATATTTGTGTAACATTTAAAATTAGCAAAATGAAAAAATCGATTAACATAGTTTTGGCATTAGTGTTCAGTACTACCTTATTTTTTGTAGGCTGTCGTAAAAAAGAAACCACCGAAGTAGATAACGAAACACAATCTGCTGTAGATAATGCTGTAGCCGACCAAGAATATGCTGCAATAGTTCCGGCTGTAAATAGCCATGCTATTAATACAAAGGGTGCCGGAGCAAACGATAGAATGATGGTAGCTTGTGATTCTTTAAATTGGTTAAACAGAGTGTCTAGCTACACCACATCTACAGGAGTCGTTTATCCAAAAGCTGATACTACTTTATTGGCTAATAATACATATTCATCTGCCCCAGTTTATGAACTAGACCTTGCATCAACATGTTCTAATTCTTTTACAGATGGAAAGGTTCGCACAGGCAAATGGTTTGTCCGAATTACTGGTCCTTTGCGTATACCTAATAATCAAATGATTTTACAATTACAAAGTCATAAAACTATTGATGCAACCCCAAGCAAAACTACCACCATTTCCTACTCGTGTGATAACATTGTTGTAACAACACTAGCAACAAGTACTGTTGCTCCAACATTTACTAAATACAATGTTAAATTAACTAACGGCATTTGCCAAACTGCTGCGTGGACAATTAAATACAATTTTGATAGAACAATTACTACTTATCCAAAAGGTAAAACCTCAACTGTACCTGTTACCGAAGTTTATGGAAATGCTAATGGCGTAAGCCGCGAAGGTAGAGCTTTTACAGTTAATATCCCTCAGGCAACACAATGCATCAAACATAAAGCTTGTCCATTTATTGATAAAGGAATAATTGAATTAACCCCGGATGGTTTTAAAACACGTACTATTGACTTTGGTAACGGCGCCTGCGATGATGATGCTACATACACAGTTAATGGAAGTACAGTAGCATTTAAATTAAAATAACCTCACCCTAAAGCAACTAATAAACCTTTATGGTTGATGTTTTTGATATATACGATAAAATGGAGCGAAATAATATTTTGCTTTCATTTAAAGGAGAAATAACTTCCGATTTATTAACATCTATACTCCAAATTATGGAGAATAAAATGGATAACATGCAGGAAGAGCCTAAAATGAAGAAAAAGGTTTATAACGTTTTGGTAGAGTGCCTTCAAAATTTATACCACCATTTAGATGAAGTTACTGAGGCGGAAATGGAAAAAAACCGTTCAGCCATTTTTATGATTGGTAAATTAGAAACAAAATATACTATTTTTACGGGCAATTATATTCTTAATGATAACATTTTAGGACTAAAAACGAGATTAGACGAAGTAAATACCTTAAATAAAGAAGAATTAAAAGAATATTATAAAAAGGTATTAAATAATGGTGAAATGTCGCTAAAAGGCGGTGGCGGATTAGGAATGATTGATATTGCACGAAAAACAGGCGAAAAATTAGAATATAATTTTTTGGAAATTGATAATAAAATTTCTTTCTTTACACTTAATATAAAAGTATCATCACAACAAAATTAAAAAAACACAAATTATTATGGACAAATACGCAATTGAAGGCACACCAAAAACACCAAGCATAAGTTTTGATTTAGCTGGCGGAGTTTTAGAAATTAAAGGACGTTCAATTCCTGAAAATTCAATTGAATTCTATAAACCATTGGTTGATTCGTTAGATAAATATTCTAGTGCAGTAAAGCCTGCTACTACAGTTAATGTTCAATTAGAATATTTTAACACATCATCTTCAAAGTGTATTTTAGATGTATTTAAAAAATTAGAAAGTATTCATAAAGCAGGTAGTGCAGTTACTATTAACTGGCATTATGAAGAAGATGATGAAGATATGTTAGAAGCCGGAGAAGATTATCAAGCAATTATTAATGTGCCATTTAAAATGGTAATGGTTGCTGAATAATTTTTAATTTTTAATACTTTACCCTGCTTTTAAAAAAAGCGGGGTTTTTTTATTATAAAATTAAACCAATTAGAACTTTGTTTTTCAAAAAAAACGCAAAATTTTCCTTATATTTGCTGTCTTAAATTTTATAAAATATGTCAGTTAAAATTTCAGAATTATTAGGTTTACAAGCCGAGAGTTTATTAAACCACACTTGTAAAACTATTTCAAAAGATAGCATTCATTTACCCGGTAATGATTTTATTGATCGTATTTTTCAACAAACCAACCGTAACCCACAGGTATTACGCAGTTTAAGCCAATTATACACTACAGGCCGCTTATCAAATACGGGTTATATGAGTATTTTACCTGTTGATCAAGGCATTGAACATAGTGCAGGAGCTAGTTTTGCTCCAAATCCAATTTATTTTGACAGCGAAAATATCGTAAAATTAGCAATTGAAGGCGGTTGTAATGCGGTAGCTTCAACGTATGGGGTGTTAGCTTCTGTAGCTCGCAAGTACGCGCATAAAATACCATTTATAGTAAAAATTAATCATAACGAATTTCTTTCATATCCCAATAAATTTGATCAAATAATGTTTGGATCTGTAGAAGAAGCTTGGAATATGGGTGCAGTTGCAGTTGGAGCTACTATTTATTTTGGTTCGCCCGAAAGCGGCAGACAAATTGTAGAAGTGGCACAAGCTTTTGAGCGTGCCCACGAATTAGGTATGGCAACTATTTTATGGTGTTACACACGTAATAATGCCTTTAAAAAAGATGGAATAGATTACCATACAGCTGCAGATTTATCGAGCCAAGCCAACCATTTAGGCGTTACAATTCAAGCTGATATTATTAAACAAAAATTATCTGATAAAAATGGGGGTTATACAGCTGTTGGGCATGGTAAAACACATCCAAAAGTGTATTCTGAATTAACTACCGATCATCCAATTGATTTATGCCGTTATCAGGTTGCAAACTGTTATATGGGCCGTATGGGTTTAATTAACAGTGGCGGCGAGAGTAAAGGCGCAAGCGATTTAGCAGAGGCAGTAACTACGGCTGTAATTAATAAACGTGCCGGTGGACAGGGTTTAATTAGCGGGCGAAAAGCTTTTCAAAAGCCAATGAATGAGGGGGTAAGTTTATTAAACTCTATTCAAGATGTATATTTAGATAAAACGATTACAATTGCTTAAAAAGCAGTTTTTAGTTCTTAATGTTAAATTATTAATATTAAAAACTAAGAATTAATAACTAAAAACTTTTATAGGAATGGGTTGGTTTAAACGATTAAAAACAGGCATAACTACTACTACAACTGAAAAGAAGGAGACACCGGAAGGATTGTGGTATAAATGCCCTTCATGCAAAAAAATACACACTACTCAGGATCATGCTGCAAATAAATATGTGTGTTCTGAATGTAATTACCATGAAAGAATAGGAAGTAAAGAGTATTTTGAAGTTATTTTTGACAATAATAAATTTACAGAGTTGCATGAAAATCTGGTAAGCGGCGACCCTTTAAATTTTACCGATACAAAAAAATATACCGACAGGTTGATGGATACCGTTAAAAAAACGGGATTAAATGATGCGTTAAGAAGCGCTTATGGTACTGTAAACGGCAACGAATTGGTTATTTGTTGTATGGATTTTAATTTTATTGGTGGGAGTATGGGAAGTGTTGTAGGAGAGAAAATTGCACGTTCAATAGATTTTTGTTTAAAAACAAAATCTCCTTTATTAATAATTAGCAAAAGCGGCGGCGCCCGAATGATGGAGGCTGCATTTAGTCTAATGCAAATGGCCAAAACATCAGCTAAATTAAGTCAGTTAGCAAAAGCAGGCATTCCTTATATTTCATTATTAACCGATCCAACTACAGGCGGCGTTACCGCTAGCTATGCCATGCTAGGCGATTTAAATATAGCCGAACCTGGCAGTTTAATAGGATTTGCCGGACCACGTGTTGTAAAAGAAACTATTGGAAAAGATTTACCTAAAGGATTTCAAACCGCTGAATTTGTTTTAGAGCATGGTTTTTTAGATAAAATAATTCCCCGCACCGAATTAAAAGAAAAATTAGGAAGCTTGTTACAGTTTTTTAAAAATTAATTACTAATAACTTTTTTCAACCATTTTTTAATGTCGTTTAATTCGTTGCCCATTATGGCGTGCGGCATTTCGTAATTTTTGTAGGTTACATCAATTACTTTTTTTGTTTTTAAATACGTGTTTACTTTTTCGGCTTCAGCAATTTTTATAACATTATCAGAATTGCCATGCGCGATAAAAAATTTTACGTTTATTGCTTTGGTCCAATCTGTTTTTAATGCTTTTGTTTCTTCTAATAATAATCCACTTAATGCAATTACGCCTTTAATTTTATAAGGTGATGCAAGCGCTACATCATAAGCCATTATTGAGCCTTGGCTGTAACCCATTAAAAAAACTTGAGTACTGTCAACGCCAAAATTTTTACAAGCACTGCTTATAAAACTTAATATTTTTTTTCGGCTATCCTTTGCCTCTTTATAATTATGGGTGAATTGTTGTTGAGGTAAAAATTGTAAATCGTACCAGCAAAATCCCCCATCTTTTAAAGCATATGGCGCCCTCAAACTAAAAACAATATAACGTTCGTCTATTGTTTTTGCTATATCAAACAAGTCGGTTTCGTTACTGCTGTAGCCGTGCAACATAATTAGCACAGGTGTTTTTTTGGTAATAACGTTTGGTTTATTTACTTTATAAGTTAAGTCGGTTGTTACTGTTTGTGAATTAGTAATGCAAACAATAAATATAAAAAACGATAATAGAAATTTTTTAATACCCATAAATTTTAAATAAAGATACTTTTTATTTTTTGTAAATGTAGATTAACGTAAATTTACCAAACTAAATTTTTGTGGAAAGTAAAAAATTAAAATTATTTATTATTGGTCCGGCTTTTCCATTACGAGGCGGGCCTGCAAAATTTAACGAAAATTTATGTGAGGAACTGATTAAAGCGGGACATAATGCGCAGCTTATTTCCTATTCGTTACAGTACCCACATTTTTTATTTCCGGGCTCAAGTCAGTTTGAAACAAGTGGCGAAGCGCCAAAACGTATAAAAATTCATACATTAATAAATACTATTAATCCATTTAATTGGATGAAGGTAGCCCGATTTATAAAAAAAGAAAAACCAGATTTTATTTTGTTTCGTTATTGGTTGCCATTTTTTGGACCATGTTTAGGTACAATTGCCCGTTTGGTAAAATCAAAAACGAAGGTACTTGCATTAACAGATAATATTATTCCGCACGAAAAACGCTTTGGCGATAAACCATTTACAAACTACTTTGTAAAAAACTGCCATGGTTTTATTGCCATGAGTAAAACTGTGTTAAACGATATTTTAAAATTTACAAATAATACGCACAAAGTTTATAGCCCACATCCTATGTACGAAACGTATGGAGAAATAGTAGGAATGACTGAAGCACGTGAAAAACTAAATTTAAATAAAGAAGATAAACTGATTTTGTTTTTTGGATTAATTCGTCATTACAAGGGCTTGGATATTTTATTAGAAGCAATGGCAAATGAAACTATAAAAAAACAAAATATTAAACTATTAATTGCAGGTGAGTTTTATGAGGACAAACAGCCTTATTTTGATTTAATTAAAAAATATGATTTACAAAATCATATTATTTTGCACGACAAGTTTATAGCAAATGAAAATGTACGTTATTATTTTTGCGCTTGTAATTTAGTAGCTCAAACCTATAGAAATGCTACAAACAGTGGTGTTACAATGATTGGCTATTATTACGAAAAACCAATGTTGGTAACAAACGTAGGAGGTTTGGCGGAAATTGTGCCTAATGAAAAATGCGGTTATGTAGTCGAAACCAACATCGAAAAAATTTCAGAAAAAATAGTAGATTATTTTGAGAATAATAAAGAGCAACAATTTACTGAAAATGTAAAATCGGAAAAGAAAAAGTACGAGTGGAAATCTTTTATTGATAAGCTATTAGAACTTTACAACGCCCTATAAATTATTAAAAAGATTTAGAAATGCGCTTTGAAATTTTATTAAAAAGCGCCTTATCGGCTTCTTTATATTCCATTATTCAACTGAATAAGCTACCGTCTATCATAATTGATTTTTGATAAAAAATGTCACCATTTAATTTATGACCTTATAAAACATAAAAATATTTATTTAATTTTTTATATGTTATTTTCCTTTTATTATCGCTGTGGCTATAGGATTAAAGTTCTTTATTGTAACCTATTTCAAGCGTGAAATTTACCTTCGGATCCATTATATCCAAACAATAACGACAAACGATTAAACTATTATCGGATGTTTACTTTGACTTAAAAACTTGCCCGTACCCACCACCGCGCTCACTTAAACCCAAATTCCGCATTAGAAAATATTTAATAAATTTGGATTTAAAATCTCTAATGCGTAGCATTAGAAAAAAACGTCTATGGAATTTGATATAA
>JAYVGH010000113.1:0-11421 GCA_043772435.1 Bacteroidota bacterium | reverse complement strand
CTAAGTACCCTCTGTGCCTCAGCAGTAAAAATAACAAAATATGAAAAAACTATTTATACTCCTTTTATTTTTTAGTTATATAATCACATTTTCCCAAACTACCAACACCAGCAAGTGGCGCCGTACCGAAAAAGATAGCTTAGATAATGCCCTATTACTTTACGACGAGAAAAATTATTTGTTGGCGCTACCAATTTTTGAGGCAATAAACGCGCATCACCCAAAAGAAGAATTTATTAAATACGCCTACGCAAAATGTGCTTTGTGCCGTAGCGATAAACACGAAGATGCCTATAACCTGCTTACCGAAGTATATGCCAAAAATAAAAAAATTGAAAACATTCAATATGATCTTGCTCAAGCTGCACACTTTACCAATAAGTTTGACGAAGCCCTTACTCTTACAGATGCCTATTTACTTAACAAACGGAGCACTCCTGAAGGTAAAAAAAGCGGCGAACTTTTAAAACGTTACATAAACAACGCAAAATACTTTGTAGCAAAACCAACCAACGCAAAAATTACAAATTTAGGTAGTACAGTTAATAGCAACGCCGAAGAATTTGTGCCTACCATTACTGCAGATGAAGATTTACTTGTATTTACATATCGCGGAACAAAAAGTACCGGCGGTTTAATGAATGCTTATTTGCAGCCGGATAAAAACGGACAGTATTTTGAAGATATTTACATGTCGGTTAAAATAAACGATGAATACGGCGTGCCTTTTGCTTTAGATAGCATTAATACCAATGCGCACGATGCTGCCATTTCGTTAAGCCACGATGGTAATATTTTATTTATTTACCGCGATAATGGCGACGACCATGGCGATATTTATCAATCAAATTTAATTGGTTTAAACTTTAGTAAACCTGCCAAACTAAAAGGTCAGGTAAATTCTTATGCTTACGAAGGGCATTGTTCATTAAGCCCTGATGGGCAAACACTATATTTTAGCAGCGAACGTGGTGGCGGTTTTGGCGGAAAAGATATTTACAAAGCGCAACTAATGCCTGATAGCACATGGGGCAACGTTAAAAATTTGGGCGATAGCATTAATACAGTTTTAGACGACGATGCTCCTTTTATTCACCCCGATGGCACAACATTGTATTTTAGTTCGCAAGGTCGCAACAGCATGGGTGGCTATGATATTTTTAAAAGTACAATGAATGTTCAAGACAGTATCTTTAAAAAAACCGAAAATTTGGGTTATCCCATAAATAGTACCGGTGATGATATTTATTTTGTACTTGCAGCAAATGGTAAAACCGGCTATTACAGTAGTGGCAAAAAAGGCGGGCAGGGTTTAAAAGATTTATACAGTATTGAAACCAATTTTGAAGGTGCAAAACCTGCTTTGTATTTAGTTAAAGGAAAAACCACAAAAGATGGTAAAAACGTGGAGGCGAAAATTGTAATTGAAGTAACGTCAAAAGGTAATAAAATATATAAAACTGTAAAGTCTAATGCCATTAATGGTCAGTATTTGGTTATTTTACCACCTGGTGCTACTTATAAAATTAGATACATTTTTGATAATTTCGATTATAAAAATATAGACATTGATGCTTCTAAGTTAACCGAGTATACTGAGCAAATAGTAGATATTAATTTTAACTTACCTAAAAAAGATACAGTAGTAGCAGTAATTACACCAACTGTTGCAGTTATAACACCTACAAAAACAGTTGTAAAAGATAACTTTGTGCCTCGCAACAAACTACAAGAAAAAATTATGCGCTACGTTGAAAAATATGGCGACATAAGTGCCGAAGGTTTGGATTTTAGAGTACAAATTGCGGCGTATAAATTCCCAAAAAATTACACGTACAAACATCTTAAGGGCTTAGGTAAGGTAGAAAATCTATTGTTGGAAGATGGCATTACGCGCATAACAATTGGTGGTGTATTTAATACCATTCGTAAAGCGTTTGAACACAATAAAAAAGTGGTTATTGCCGGGCAAACCGATGCTTTTGTAACCGTTTTATATAAAGGTAAACGTATTTACTTAGAAGACTTAGAAAAAATGGGCATATTTAAGTAATCTTTAATTTTTAATCTTCAATTTTTAATTTTATGCTTTTTCCCGAAACAGAACTTATTTTAACTCCCGAAAACAGGGTTTACCACATTAACTTAAAAGCCGAAGACATTGCAGATGATGTAATTGTTGTTGGCGACCAATACCGTGTTCCGCAAATATCGGCTCATTTTAGCAGTATTGAGTTTAAAACCCATCATCGCGAATTTGTAACACACACAGGTATTTACAAAGGCAAGAGAATTACAGTTTTAAGTACCGGCATTGGTACTGATAATATTGATATTGTAATGAATGAATTAGATGCCGCGGTAAATATAAATCCCGAAACAAGAACTTTAAATGAGAAACATAGAACCTTAAACATTATTCGTTTAGGCACCAGTGGTGCTTTGCAGGCTGATATTCCGGTAAATGGTTTGGTAGTAAGCTCTCACGGCTTAGGATTAGATGGCTTATTAAATTTTTACGAAGGTTGGCAAACAATTAACGATAATGCCATTAGCGAGTCGTTTATAAAACATACAAATTGGTTACCAAATTTACCATATCCATACTGTGTAGAGGCATCGTTACCTTTATTAAACAAATTTAAAGAAGGTAATTTTGTAGGTATAACTGCTACAGCACCTGGTTTTTATGGTCCGCAGGGGAGACAAATAAAATTAAAGGCTGCAATGCCAAATTTAAACGAATTACTAACCGATTATAAATTGGATAATAAACGAATAACAAATTTTGAAATGGAAACCAGTGCCTTATATGGTTTAGGTAAATTATTAGGACATAATTGCCTTACCATTTGCGTTATTATTGCCAATCGAGTACGTAAAGAATTTACAAGCGACTATAAAAAAAGTGTAGAAGTTTTAATCGAAAATTGTTTACAAAAGTTAATTACATAAAAAGCTCCATAGGAGCCATATATAAACAGCCCCGTAGGGACGATATTATATATGGCAAACACATTTCGCAATTATATGTCCACATTGTATTTGCTGTAAAAGGCAGAGTGAATTTGATAGCCAAAGAGTGGAAAGACGAAATGTATAAATACATATGTGGTATTGTTAATAATAATCAATAAAAGGTTCACGCTATAAATGGCATTCCCAATCATATCCATATTTTAATAATCATTAAACCAAATTGTATGTTGTCTGATTTAGTATGAGATATTAAGGCAAATTCGTCGAGATGGATTAACACAAAAAATTATGTTAAAGGTAAATTTCAATGGTAAGAAGGTTTTGGTGCATTTTCGGTTTCGTAATTGCATACAGATAAAGTAGTAAAATATATTGATAAACAAGAGACACATCATAGTAAAACGTCCTTTAAAGAAGAATATTTTGAATTTTGAAAGAGTATAATATCCAATATGATGAAAATATGTTTTTTAGTGGGTTGATTAACTATGTTACCTCTTGGGGTTTAAGTTTTATTTAGTATTTTTAGTTAATAATATTTTACTCCTTTGGAGTTAAAAAATTAATAATTAAAAGCTTCGTTAGGAGCAACGTATAACTAATTATGAACAGAGCCGAACTAATATCTCAAATTAAAACTAAAAAAAATTTTTTATGTGTTGGTCTTGATCCTGACATTACAAAAATACCACAACATATTATTGAAGACGAAGAAGATTCTATTTACTTATTTAATAAAAAAATAATTGACGCTACAGCATCATATTGCGTAGCATTTAAGCCAAATACCGCTTTTTACGAGGCTTATGGTTTAAGCGGAATTACTAGTTTAGAGCGCACTTTAAAATATATTAAAATAAATTATCCAAATCATTTTTTAATTGCCGATGCTAAACGCGGCGATATTGGAAATACGAGCAACATGTACGCAAAAGCATTTTTTAAACGTTTAAATTGCGATGCAATAACGGTTGCACCTTACATGGGAAGCGATTCGGTAAAACCTTTTTTAGAATTTGAAAATAAATGGGCTATAGTTTTAGGTTTAACAAGTAACGAAGGCTCAGCCGATTTTCAATTACAAAAAATAGATGGAAAAGAATTTTATTTAAATGTAATTGATACTTGTGCTAAATGGGGAACAGAAAATAATATGATGTTTGTAGTTGGTGCTACAAAAGCCGCAATGTTGCAAGACGTTAGGAAAATTGTACCTAACCATTTTTTATTAGTACCTGGCGTTGGCGCACAAGGTGGTTGTTTTGAAGATGTTTGTAAATATGGTTTAACTAAAGATATTGGTTTATTGGTAAATTCAAGTCGTGGTATTATTTATGCCGGTAACGGAAAAGATTTTGCGGATAAAGCCGCGGCCGAAGCACAAAAAATAGCCAAGCAAATGGAAAATTATGTGAATTAAATTAATTTCTTAATTTAAAATACTTATTTAAATAATTTAATTATGAAGTGATTTATTTTTACGCAATTATATTTTTTAGTGTGTTAATTATATGTTGCTCAAACGAGCAACCAAAAAAAGTAAGTATAGAAAAAAAACAAAAAAAAATTGACAACGCTTTACAACCTGATAGTATTTACAGATTAAACTCTATCATGTTGGTTTGGTTAATGCCAGCGAATTACAAAAAACCGAAAGCCGTAAACAATTTATGTTGGGTTTAGATTTGTTGGTAAACAAAAACAAAGTTGAAGCAAGTGTGGAGTTGGCGTAAAGTGCCATTATTATGCCACTTGACCCTGCAAAGCCTAAAAACGTTATAACGTATAAATAGCCCATTGTGCGGTGTAGTTTTTTAAACTTTTTTAAAATGTAGCTACTAAACTTAAATAGCCCTTAAATATTTTAAAAATGGGAAACATTAATTATTCTGATACATATTCAAGCTGTTCAGATTCGAATAAATCGTTTATGGCCACTATTTTTTTATTTTCAGTTTTTTGATTTGGTAATTCTATTTTTACGATTTTTTTATCACAAATTGCCAGCCCAATCGATGATTGAAATATTTTCCATATAAATTCAGCATTATAAATATTTATGGCGTTTAAGTAGGTAATGTTTTCAACTTTAATATTAAGCCTTGATTTAGTATTCGATTTCATATTTGCAATTCCGTCTGTAGTAAGTAGTTCTATTTCTAAAATGCGTTTTACAGCGTGGGTTTTTTTATAAGATTTGGAAATAAAATCATTTACCGTACATTTTATAATGCTACTATCTGCAAAAAACACAAAGGGTATTTTATTTTCAATAATCACGATACCAGCAAAGTTTAATTCTTTTTTTTGTTCGGTATTTTTTGCAATAAAAATTATATCACCGTCTTTTAAATATTTATAAGTAGGCTCGTTTTTTTTAGTTTGCCCAAACGTAATTTGTATAAATATTACGAAGCAAAAAATTAAATTATTTTTAAGATGTACTTTATTCATTTTTTATTTTTCTTAGTACCATTAATCCATCTCGAATTGGGAGCAACGCATTTTCAACTCTAATATCGCTTTGTATTTTTTGGTTAAAGTTATTAATTAATTGAGTGTCAGTATCTTTATCAGCGTTTAACACTTTTCCACTCCACAATACATTATCGGCAATAATAACACCACCAATATTTAATTTTTCAATCACTAAATCGTAATACACGCTATAATTTTTTTTATCAGCATCTATAAAAACTAAGTCCCAATTATGGTTTAAATCAGGTATAACAGTTTGCGCATTTGCTTGTATTAATTCTATTTTATTTTTGTAGTCTGATTTATCAAAAAAACGTTGAGCAAATGCATTCGTTTCTTCATTCGGATCTATCGTTATTAATTTTCCGTTTTGGTTTACCCCCTCTGCCAAGCAAAGAGCGCTGTAACCGGTATATGTACCAATTTCTAAAATATAAGTAGGGTTAATTAATTTACTTATAAAACTTAAAAATCTGCCTTGCAAATGCCCGCTTAACATACGCGGTTTACTTATTTTTAAATGCGTTTGGCGGTTAAGTTCTTTTAACAAATCACTTTCAGTCTCCGAAAAATTTTCACAATAGGTTAGTAAATCTTTTTCTATAAATTCCATTATTAAATAATTATTATTGTTTGTAAATTTAAACTAATTTAAACTTAACAGTAATTTCAAACAAAAAAATAATTATAAATTTACCTCGTATCTAAAACAAAAAATTTATGGAATTTAGAATAGAAAAAGACACTATGGGCGAAGTGCAAGTACCAGCACACGTATATTGGGGGGCGCAAACCGAGCGTAGCCGCAATAATTTTAAAATTGGACACGAAGGTAGTATGCCAAAAGAAATTATTTACGCGTTTGGTTATTTAAAAAAAGCCGCAGCTATTGCTAATTGCGAGTTAGGTGTTTTAACAAAAGAAAAAGCCGATTTAATAGGCAAGGCATGCGATGAAATTATTGCTCATAAATTAGACGATCAGTTTCCCTTGGTAATTTGGCAAACAGGTAGTGGCACGCAAAGTAATATGAATGCCAACGAGGTAATTGCCTACCGGGCTCACGTTTTAAATGGTGGCAAATTAAGCGACGAAACAAAAGTATTACACCCAAACGATGATGTAAATAAATCGCAAAGTAGTAACGATACCTTCCCTACGGCTATGCACATTGCGGCTTACAAGCAAGTAGCTGAAATTACCATTCCGGGAATGGAAAAACTGCGGGATGCTTTAGCAAAAAAAGTTATTCAATTTGAAAAAATTATAAAAACAGGTCGTACCCATTTTATGGATGCCACTCCTTTAAGTTTAGGGCAGGAATTTAGCGGATATGTGCAACAAATTACTAACAGCATTCGTACTATAAAAAATGCCTTAGATGTAGTTAAAGAATTAGCCTTAGGCGGCACAGCTGTTGGAACAGGGTTAAACACACCAAAAGGTTATGATGTGTTAGTAGCCAAAAAAATAGCTGAATTAACTGGTTTTCCTTTTGTTACAGCACCAAACAAATTTGAAGCATTAGCTGCGCACGATGCTATGGTAGAATTAAGTGGCGCTTTAAAACGCAGTGCTGTAGCTTTAATGAAAATTGCCAACGATGTTCGTATGTTGTCTTCAGGGCCACGCTGCGGTATTGGCGAAATTGTTATTCCTGATAACGAGCCGGGTAGTTCAATTATGCCGGGAAAAGTAAATCCAACCCAGCCCGAAGCATTAACAATGGTTTGTGCCCAGGTTATTGGAAATGATGTAGCCGTGAGTATTGGCGGTAGCATGGGACATTTTGAATTAAATGTATTTAAACCGCTAATAGCAGCTAACGTTTTACAATCTGCACGTTTAATTGGCGATGCCTGTGTTAGTTTTACCGAAAAATGTGCAAATGGTATTGAAGCCAACTTGCCCGTTTTAAAACAACATTTAGAAAATAGTTTAATGTTGGTAACAGCTTTAAATACGCACATAGGTTACGAAAAATCTGCTAAAATTGCAAAAACTGCCCACAAAGGCAATAAAACCCTTCGTGAAGCGGCGATTGAATTGGGTTATGTTACAAACGAACAATTTGATTTATGGGTGCGTCCCGAGGATATGATTGGCAGTTTGAAGTAGATTTGTCAATAAAAATAATTTAAAAATAACATAAAATTAATTGGTTTATAGTAACACTCGTTGTACATTAGTAACCAAATAAATTCATAGTAAAATGGATCCATTAAAAGAAAAGTTTAACGCTAAAGCAAAGGTTTTAGCTACCGAAATTAAAGATATTATTAAAAATCACGGCGATTTAAAGCTAGGAGAAATTACTGTAGCTCAAGTTTACCAAGGTATGCGCGGTATGCCGGGTATGGTTACCGAAACATCGCGTTTAGATCCTGAAGAAGGAATTCGTTTTAGAGGATATTCAATTCCTGAATTGCGTAAAGCCTTGCCAAAAGCTCCGGGTGGTACCGAACCTTTGCCGGAAGGTATATTTTATTTAATGTTAGTTGGCGAATTGCCAACACAAGAAGACGTTTCATTTATTACTAACGAGTGGATGAAACGCAGCAACGTACCCAAACATGTGTTTGATGTAATTGAAGCATTACCTGTTGATACACATCCTATGACGCAATTTGTAATAGGTGTAATGGCTATGCAACGCGAATCGGTGTTTGCAAAAGCGTACGCAAAAGGCATGAGCAAAAAAGATTATTGGGATTACGCTTACGAAGATAGTATGAATTTAATTGCACGTTTACCGCGTGTTGCAGCTTATATTTACCGTCGTAAATACAAAAACAATGTACATATTGAACCTGATCATAAATTAGATTGGGCAGCCAACTTTGCTCATATGTTGGGTTATGAAGCTTTTGATATGAAGCGTTTAATGCGTTTATATTTAACTATTCACGTTGATCATGAAGGTGGAAACGTTTCGGCACACACTACGCACTTAGTAGGTTCTGCCTTAAGCGATCCTTATTTAGCATTTGCCGCCGGTATGAATGGTTTAGCAGGTCCTTTGCACGGTTTAGCTAATCAAGAAGTATTAAATTGGATAATGGAATTAAAAGAAACTTTAGGTGGTGGCTTACCAACTAAAGAACAAATTGCCGAATACATTAAAAAAACTTTAACCGAAGGTAAAGTAGTACCGGGTTACGGACATGCTGTGTTACGTAAAACCGACCCTCGTTTTACAGCCCAACAAGATTTTTATAAAACCTACATTAAACACGATGATATTTGCGAAATAGTGCAAATGGTTTACGAAGTTGCGCCACCAATATTAGAAAGTACAGGTAAAATTAAAAATCCTTGGCCTAATGTAGATGCGCACAGTGGTGCCTTGTTAGTACATTACGGTATGCACGAGTTTGATTTTTACACTGTTTTATTTGGTGTTAGCCGTGCTTTAGGTGTATTGGCAAGTTTAGTTTGGGATAGAGCTACTAATTCTCCAATTGAGCGTCCGGGTTCGTTAACTACCGATAATATTAAAGCTAAAATTAAAAAATCGCAGCAAGAAGCTACAACTACCGAAAAAGTTTAAACAAAAACATTATACTTAGAGTAATCGAAATACTAAAGCCCGAATTACAAAATAATTCGGGCTTTTTAGTTTTTATGTCTTCATTGCCAGGCAACACCCTATACAATCTTATACAATTATAGATTGTTCGGCACACATGCTGGCTCAAATGTTTACAACACATTTACCCTGTTCGCAGTGACGAATAATAATAAAGAAATTAAATTTATTTTTTAGTTTTACTTAATGAAATTTCACTTAATTTATATTTTATTATTTCTAACTTTTAAAGTTTTAAACGCCCAAACCTATGATAAAGATTGGGCATTACTTATAAAAAAAATAGACGGTGGTAAAACACTTTCTACTGTTGAACTAGAATCTTTTGAAACAAAGTATAAAAAACAGTTTGGTAAATATCCCGATAATGCTACTCAATTTTACAGTTTATTAGGAAGTAGCTATTACAACCAGAAAAATTACACGAAAGTTGAAGAAAGTTATCGTTTATCATTTCAATTTTCAAAAAGTGCCAGTGATACTAGTTTAATTTACATGACAGAATTAAACTTGGCATATTATTATCAAGGGCAGAATTATTTAGAAGAAGCCGAAAAATATTACAATGCTTGTATGTATGGTATGAGCCTTGTTTATGGTGCCAGTAGTAGAGAGTATACCGATATTTTTCGCTTATATACCATACTTTTAATTGATTTAGAAAAATACCAACAAGCGCAACCAAATATTGAAGCATTGCTATTTTTTTACAAAACTTTAGACGGCGAAAATAATTTAAAGTATAGCAATTTACTTACTCAAAAAGCAATTATTTTACAAAATTTGGGTAAATATCAAGATGCCATTGATATTTATAAAAATATAGTTGATGAACAAACAGCATTAAAACTGGGCGATACCATCGGTTATATTACAACCATTCAAAATTTAGGCGATGCCTACCGCGAATATGGAAAATTTGATTTGGCCGTTTTTAATTTAAAACAAGCTAAACAATTTTATCAAAAATATAAATTAAAAGATAGAAGTATTTTATCCACCATCGAAAACAATTTAGCCCTCTGTTACAAATCCTATGGCGATAATAAAAATGCCGAAATATGTTACAATAACACTATTTCTATTTATAAAAGTTTAAACGAAACAGATACCGAATTCTATTGCTCAGTTCTTAGTAATAAAGCCGATTTATTGCGTGCTTTAGGCAGATACAGCGAAGCTACAGAATTACTTTTAGCTAGTTTAGAAATTCGTAAAACACGTTTTGGAATGCAATCAGAAAACTATGCTAATTCGCTTACTAATTTAGCGTTAGTATATTTTGATGCGGGTTATTTTAAAGAAGCCAAAGAAAAATTTTTAGAAGCCAACGAAATTTATAAAAAAACAGTAGGTATCGAACATCAAGCGTATGCTAATAGTTTAAACAGCTTGTCGTTGTGTTATTTACATTATAAAGATTATAAAGCCGCCGAAAGTTATAAGTTACAAGCCTTGCAAATAATTGAAAAAAGCGTTGGTAAAAACCATTACCGTTATGCTTCTTATTTAATTAGTGCCTGCCAATTGTATAAACAAATAAATAATTTGCCTCGTGCAGAATCTAATTTAAGAGAAGCCTTAACACTTATTGAGCGTAATTTTAGTAAAAAACACGAGCTATACGCGCATGCTCAATTGCTATTAGCTGAAATTTATTCCATTCAAAAAAAATACGAATTAGCCACTCCTTTGTACTTTGAATGTTTAGATTTTTACACCAATTTACTAAACGATTATTTTGATGCCATGAGCGAAGAAAATCAAATGGAATACCTATCGTTTATTACACCAGTGTTTGAAAGCTATAACATTTTTTTAATCAATTATAAATTATCGTCCCCAACTAAAAATTTTGCAGATTACACTATTAGAGCCCTGCGTTACCAAATTCAATTAAAATCGCTGTTAGCTAATAAATCGGCAGTGGTGCGTAAAGAAGTTTTGGCAAGTAACGATCCCGATTTACAAAAATTTTATAGCGATTGGTTACTGGTAAAAAACGAATTAATAAACAATTACAAATCTACTTCTACCGCTATTTTTGATGATAATGAATTATACAAAAAAGCAATAGAATTAGAAGTTAAGCTAAAATCAAAATTAAAAACCTTTGTAAAGCCTGCCGCAGTTACATTTGAAACGCTAAAACAAAACCTAACCAATAAACAAGCACTTATTGAAGTGTTTAAAACTAACGAAAGTGTTACCGATACTACTGGTGAAATTAAATATGGAGCTTTTGTAATTACTAAAAATTGTACGCAACCCGAATTTATTATTTTTAAAAATGGTGATGATTTAGAAAAAAATGTTTTTGAGAATTACTCAAAAGCAATTGACGAACAAAAACTCGATACCCTTAGCTATATAAA
>JAYVGH010000112.1:0-19764 GCA_043772435.1 Bacteroidota bacterium | reverse complement strand
TTAGTTAAACCTAATGATTTAAGTAAGGTTAACCTAGCATTTGGAACCACTAATGGCATAGCTAGTGTGGTGTTTTGTGTGTTTGTTTGTGCTGATATTTTTTTATTGTAGTTATGATAGCAAATAAACAAATAGCACTAAAATGGTTTGAGGCATTTAATCAACATAATTTAGAAAATTTATTAAGTTTGTATGATAACGATGCTCAACATTTCAGTCCTAAATTAAAAATTAGAAAACCCGAAACAAATGGTTTAATTGTTGGGAAAAATCAATTACGAAATTGGTGGCAGGATGCTTTTGACAGATTACCGAGTTTAAAATACGAAGTTGTAAAATTAACGGCTGATGATGAGCAGGTATTTATGGAATATATGCGACACGTAAACGGCGAAGATGATTTAAAAGTAGGTGAGGTGTTGGAAATAAAAAATGGTTTGATTGTTTTTTCGAGAGTTTATCACGGCTAAAGATTAACCACAAAGACACGGAGGACACAAAGGGGCACTGAGAATTATTTTTATCTGCGAATCTGTGGCAAAACTTTAGTTTAGTTTCTTAAACTCTTCATCCAAAAAAGCCTTGGCACTCTCATAATTATTTTCAATTATCCCATCTAAAATCGCATCTTTTAAAGCGTTTTTTAAAATACCTACTTCCCGGCTTGGGGGTAAATTATACAATATCATTATTTCTTCACCACTTATTGGCGGTTGCCAATTACGTAGTTTATCTTTTTCTTCCAGTTCAATTAATTTACTACGAACAATTTCAAAATTTTGTAAATAACGTTGTACTTTGTTTGGATTTTTTGTTGTAATGTCGCTTTCACATAAAATCATTAAATCGTCAATATCATCACCGGCTTCAAACAATAAACGACGCACTGCGCTATCACTTACTTCCGTTTTTGCTAACACAATAGGCCGTAAATGAAGTTGTACTAATTTTTGTACGTACTTCATTTTTTCGTTTAAGGGTAGTTTTAAATTGGTGAAAATTTTTGGCACCATTCGTGCGCCTTTATCTTCGTGCCCATGAAAGGTAAAGCCATGCCCTTCTTCAAAACGTTTGGTGGCAGGCTTTGCAATATCGTGTAAAATAGCGGCCCAACGCAACCAAAGGTTATCTGTTTTTTTTGCGGTGTTATCCAACACTTCTAAAGTATGGTAAAAATTATCTTTGTGCGATAAGCCTTTAATGGTTTCGGTACCTTGTAATTTTACCATTTCAGGAAAAATTAAATGTAACAATCCTGTATCAAATAATAATTTAAAACCGATAGATGGAACAGGGGAGAGGATAATTTTATTTAATTCATCGGTAATACGCTCTTGCGAAACAATTTCAATTCTATGTTTTTGCCAGCTAATTGCCAGCTTTGATTCCTCTTCAATATTAAATCCCAATTGCGACGAGAATCTTATAGCGCGCATCATTCTTAAGGGGTCATCGCTGTAAGTTATTTCTGGTTGGAGTGGTGTACGAATAATTTTATTTTCTAAATCTTTAAAACCATTAAAGGGGTCTAATAATTTCCCGAAATTATTTTTACTTAATCCAATTGCTAAAGCATTTATAGTAAAATCGCGACGGTTTTGATCGTCCTCTAAAGTACCATCTTCAACAATGGGTTTACGCGAATTACGGTTGTAGCTTTCTTTACGAGCACCTACAAATTCAATTTCTAAATCATTATATTTAACTTGTGCGGTACCAAAATTTTTAAAAGTAGATAAATAAGATTTCGCTCCTAAATGTTTATGTAGCAATTCTGCTAAATCAATTCCTTTTCCAATAGTTACAATATCAATATCTTTACTTTCTCTTTGTAAAAATAAATCGCGAACATAACCGCCAATGGCGTATGCATCAACGTTTAATTCGTTAGCGCATTTACTTATTAATTTAAAAATATCTTGTTGTAAAAATGGGTACATGTTTTAAACACAGAAACTCAGAGTTTTAAGAGGTAAAAGAGTTTTGGTTAAAGATAATTATTTTTAATTTATTCGCTGATAATTCAGACACAATAGTATTTGAGATAATCAGATTATTATCTATGTGTACTCAGTTGCTTTTATTTTTCTGTGTTTGAAAAATTACACCATTTTTTTAGCTTCGGCAATGATACTTTTACTATTGCCAATAACTATTTTTTTATCTACAATAATTACCGGGCGTTTTAAAAATGTATATTCTTGCAAAATATAATTTTTCATTTCTTCTTCAGATAATTGTTTTGAATTTAGACCTAATTCCCTATATTTACGGGCAATTTTACTAAATAACGCTTCGTAACTTCCAGCCATTTTTTTTAGTTCTTCTAACTGTTTTTCGGTAATTTTTTCGGTTTTTATATCTTGAAAAACATAACCTTTTTTCTTTAAATCTAATTCGTCAATTATACGGGCACAAGTATTACAAGTGGATAAGTAATATATTTTTTTCATTATAAATACTTTAACTAACTATTTTTATATTAAAAGCACCATTTTTTGTAGCACCATAAATACTTAACCACAATGGTAAATACATTTCCAAACCTCTTGCTTTTGTAATGTCGCCTAAATCTAAAATATTTTTTTCTATCCAACCAAAAGATTTTAAAATATCTTTTGTTTTAGTTTTTGCTCCCTCATCATTACCGGCAATAAATATATTATGATCGCCACCGTTTACTAAACCTGGATTTACCATTAAACCACACCACATTGTGTTGAATGTTTTTACAACTTTTACATTGGGAAATGTTTTTTGAATTTCTTCGCCTAAGGAATTTGTATTTACAATTGACAAAGACGGCGGCATACCGTTTGAAAAATCTAATGGATTGGAAAGATCAATTAATAATTTCCCATTTAAGTTAGCTTCGCCGGCAAGTTTTAAGGCATCAATAGAACCACCACCCGAAGTACAATTAAAAATAATTGCTCCAAAAGCGGCGGCATCGCTAAAAGTTCCACAACCGGCTTTACTACTATTTTTGGCAACAAAGGCTTTTGCTTTTTCGTTGTCGGCTGTTCGTGAGCCCATCATTACCTCATGACCTAATTCAATTAACTTTGAACCGATAGTTTCACCCACTGTTCCTGTTCCTAATACTGTAATTTTACTCATGATTTTATTTAAATTTTGACGTTGTAAAATTATTAATTTTTTATTTTATTTATAAATAAGTAATTACAAATTAAGCTATAACATATCTTATTGTATTACAACTACTTTTTTTGTAAAAGTAACTCCTACATTATCTGTAAGATTGATTAAATAAATCCCGTTATTAAGAACTGATAAATCTAACTGTTGACTGCTTTCTAATATTTGTTTAATTAAGATTTTTCCTGCTAAGTTGTAAACCACTATATGTATTGGTTTTGTATTATTTTTTACTTTTAAAATATTATTTACGCCATCGTAAATAAGTAAATCTTCAATAATAATGTTTGTTTTAAGAGAAGTTGTAACAAAAGCGCCTTGTTTTAAAGGAAAAATAGCTAAATCAATATTTTGAGAAGCACTAAATGCCCAATTATTATGTATTGAGCCCCAGGTATTATCCATCGCTTTTTCCCACGAATTAGATCCCGAGTTGCAAGACGTTAGTGTACTATAAATTGCTGTAGTATCGCCTATATGGTTTGGTAATACCACAGACATTACAAAATCGGTACTTATAACAATTGGAACGCTAAATGTAAAAACAGCTAAGCCGTTAGTTAAATTATTTTGCGGCGTTAAACTGCTGGTAGTAATTACGCTTGTGGTAGGAACTCCGGCAGAATAACCATACAATTTTACTTTTGTACCAATGGTTACACTTGTACTAGAAAAAGCACGTTTTAATAACACTGCACAACCTGTAAGTGTTGTAGAAGTTGTATTTACAAAGTGTTGAGCTTTTTCTAAATCGCCATAAATATTTGTGCCACTCACATAACCTGAATCGTGAGGAGTTTTTACGTCAGCATAATATAGTATTAAAGCATAACTTGGGTTTGTTGTGTAACAAGGCATTGCAAACGATGCAGGTTTAATTGTATCGGTTTGAAACGGTAAACTTTTTTCAGAATAATTTTTAACGGCTGTTAAATTATAAGTTGAAAAAAAAGTTGGCGATTTTTTGTTTGTTTGTGCATTTAAATTAATTGAAAAAACAATTAACACATTGCAAAAAATATTTTTAAAATTAATCATCACAAAAAACTACAAGCAGTTAACAATTTGTATGCCGCCTACTTTTTTCATTTTTGCCGCGCCTATAGTGTTAATTTGTGTAATGGTTGGGATGGTTCCTTGTCCAAATCCAGTTCCAGGAAAAATTATGTAATCAATAATTTTTGAGGAAGTTCCACCTGTTTTAGGGCTAGAGTTAATGCCTAATTGAGTTGCTAAAAACATCGACCCTTCTCCTAATTTACCTGCCGGACCTCCATCTGCAAAAACCGCATAACAGCCTTTACCATTAGTGGTATTATAAACAAACCCAATTGCGCCTATCGTTATTCCGTTGGATGAAGTGATAGACGAAGGCAAAACAAAATAAGGAATAGTTCCCGAATCTACATATCTTAATGGATTAGAAACAGAAAAAGCTGAGTTTACTAAAGACGTGGTGGACACATACATGCCCGGAAAAGGATCGCTGGCGGTTTGTATATATGGATTTCCGCTGACATCGGTTGCAACGCCCCACCAATTACCGGTGCTTCCCGCATTTGCAGTCCAATCTAAACCTGAATTATTGGGTCCGTAAGCTTGTGGGCTTCCATCAGCATCAATACTCATTTTTGCTTTGTAAATTATATAACCCGATGAGTTGTGATTATAAACGTTATAGGTTTGTAAAGTAGTTATTAATGTTAATGAACAATTTACAGGAGTAGGGCAATTGGAATAATTTACCGCGGCAATGGCTGTAGCTTTAAATTCGTCAGAAGCAACTTTTTCAGTTGTAGTACTTAACGTATTAGTAGGTGCATTTGTGGTTACACTGCTTTTTTTACAAGCAATAAATAAACATAGCGCAAGTGTAAATGTATAAACTAAAAATTTTCTTATTTTCATATGTTTAAATTATTGTTTTTTGGTTGGCATATGGTATAGCCAGTTTAATTATTTGTGTTGTGTTTTGGTAAACAGGGCTATTTTATAATTTAGTATGAAAGTATATTTTTATTTTGAAAATAATTTTTAAAGAAGTTGAAATTATAAAACAAAATTAGGCTAAACCGAATTAAAAAACACTAAATCGAATTAAACTTCGTTCATTTTACTTTTAATGGTTTCGCTTATAAAAATTTTTGTGTGAGTAGCATAATCAAACAAAACAATAACATCGCTAGCATTTGCTATTAACTCCTTTTTACTGTTAAATAGTATATGAATTAATTTAAAACTACTGTTTTTAATCCACCCAATAGTTGTTGTAATGCTAATATCTTCAGGGTAATATAATGGTTGTTTAAAATCACAATTACTATTTGCTACAGCAAAACTTTGTTTATTGTTTGGGTTATAAGTGTTAATGCCAACGCTCTCACAAAAATTTACCCTCGCGGCTTGAAAGTATTTAAAGTACGCCACATTGTTTACGTGCCCAAATAAATCCATTTCGCTCCAATCTATTTTTAAGTGTATTTCGCTCATTTTAAAATTCATATTAGCAAAATTAATTAAAAATCAGGCATATCAATTAATAATAATTTCTGGGTATTTTTGCGATAAAATAATGATAAGGACTATTTTACTCATATTATTTATTATTGGCGCCACACATTTATCTGGGCAATCGATCCGTATTTTCACCGAAAACTCTAATGGTTGGTACATGTATAATGGCGATCACAAATTTTCTAATAAATTTGGTGTTCATATTGAAACTCAATTTAGAAGAAACCAACTAATTGTAAAACCACAACAACTTTTATTACGAACAGGATTAAATTATCATTTTAGTAATGTAGCATTTGTAACCTTAGGATATTGTTTTGTAAACACCCATCCTTACGGTGAATTACCTGTTAAAAGTATTTTTCCTGAACATAGAATTTGGGAACAACTGCAGTTAAAAAATCAACTTGGAAGATTTGAAAATACAAACAGGTTTAGGTTAGAACAACGGTTTGTAAATTTACCCGTACTTACGGGCTTATACTATCAGCCGGGTGTTGCTGTTTATTCAAACCGATTCAGGTTTTTAACACGCTTTTCGTTGCCATTTAAAGGAAAAAAAATAGTTGATAAATCTTTATATTTAACAGCTTACAATGAGTTTTTTATTGCATTTGGAGAAAATGTGAGGTACAATATATTCGACCAAAACAGGGCGTATATTGCTATTGGATTTAAAATTCCAAAACTGGGAAGGTTGGAGATTGGTTATTTAAACCAATTGATTTTTAAGAGTGATGGTATAAATGTAGAAAATAACCATACGTTGCAGGTAGGATTATTTTCGACTATTAATTTTTATAAAAACGATTAGTATTTGTATTTTTACAATTATATATGCGTTATTTATTTTTATTGATATTTGTTTTTTTACTTTTTACTTCTTGCGTTAAAGATAAACCTCAAAACCCTGTTCAACCTGCTGTTCAATTATCAACTTCAAAAAAAGTATATATTATTAACGAGGGTAATTTTGGCTCTCCAAACGCATCTATTTCGTTATTTGATACCGGAAACAATCAAGTAGTTGAAGATTTTTACAATACTCAAAATTCTTCTACATTAGGAGATGTAGCGCAAAGTATAAATTATTTTAATTCTAATTTTTATTTAGTAGTAAATAACTCAAACAAAATTGTGGTGTGTAATAACCAATTTAAAAAAAAGGGAGAAATTACAGGGCTTTTATCGCCACGCTACATTTTACCAATTACCAATCAAAAAGCATACGTCAGCGATTTGTATGCTAACGCCATAAGTGTTGTTGATTTAAATTCGAACACAAAAATAAGCTCAATACCTTGCAATGGTTGGACAGAACAAATGGCCTTAATTTTTAACAAAGCATTTATTACAAATAAAAATAATTTATACGTAATAAATACACTTACCAATATCATTACAGATAGCATTAATGTTGGCAAAAACCCAAGTAGTTTGGGATTAGATAAGAATGATGATCTATGGGTTTTAAGTTCAGGAGATAAAACTAATTCTGTTTTAGGAAAATTGAGCCGCATTAATACGAGTAATAATCAAGTAGAATTTTCTGTAAATTTTAGTCCCAACGACGTACCAAACCATTTATGCTTTAATAAAACAAAAGATACCTTATATTTTTTAAATACGAATATTTACAGAATGAGTATAAATGATATCACTTTACCTCTAACCCCTTTAATAGTAGCTGGTAATAAAAATTTTTATGGTTTAGGCATCAATCCTAATGATTATTCAATTTATGCTGCAAACGCTTTAGATTACAGTCAAAAATCTCATATTTATATTTACGATATTAACGGTAGTTCCAAATTTGATTTCAAAGCAGGTCTAATATCCAATGGATTTTATTTCGAGTAATTGGATAAATCAATAAACATAATTTCGTTTGATGTACCTTTTCCTGCCAATTACGGTGGTGTAATAGATGTGTATTATAAATTAGTTGCCCTAAAAAATGCGGGGGTTAAAATTCACTTACATTGTTTTGAATATGGCCGTAAACATTCTAAGGAATTGGAAAATTTATGTGAAAAAGTATATTATTATAAACGAAAAACAGGTTTAGCGTCGCATTTTTCAGTACTGCCTTATACAGTTAAATCAAGGCAATCTAAACAATTAGAAGAAAATTTATTATCCAATAATTACCCAATTTTATTCGAGGTGTTGCATACCTGTTATTTGTTAAAGGATGCGCGTTTTGCTAATCGCAAAAAAATATACCGTCATAGTAATATCGAACATGAGTATTATAAAGAGTTAGCAAAATCAGAAAGTGATTTTTTTAAAAAAATATTTTTAAAATTAGAAGCATTTAAATTAAAGCGCTTTGAAAATATTTTACACAATACTAATTTAATTTTAGCAGTAAATAAAAAAGATGCCGATTATTTTTCACAAAAATACCCTAAAGTAAAAACGGTTTATTTACCCAGCTTTCACCAAAACAATGCCATTACAATTAAGGAAGGCATTGGCTCGTATTGCTTATATAATGGTAATTTAAGTGTTTCCGAAAACTACGAGGCTGCAATTTGGTTAATACAAAATGTGTTTAGTAAAGTAAATTTAAAGATTATAATTGCAGGCTTAAATCCGCCACATTTTTTGGTTACTGAAATTGAAAAATATAAACACATTGAATTAATTAGTAATCCTTCTCAAACGCAAATGGATGAATTAATTGCCAATGCACAAATTCATACTTTATACACCAAGCAACCCACCGGCTTAAAGCTAAAATTATTAAATGTATTGTATGCAGGCAGATTTGTAATTTGTAATGCTAATATGGTTTCAGGCACAGACATAATAGCAAACGATTCTTTATTTTTATGTAATACTTCTACAGAGTTTATTAATCAAATTAATACTTGTTTTACGTTAAGTTTTACTAATAAATTAATTAAGCAACGCTTAATGCAATTACAAACGTTTAGTAATTTAAAAAATACAGAATTGTTTATTAAAGAAGTTTTTTAACTGGAATTAGTAATTTGAAAATTTATTTAGTAACTTCATTTAACCAAAATCTCCACTATGAAAAAAATAGCTACACTTTTATTTATTACAATTAGTTTTTTATCAATTGCACAGCCTTCATCTTTTTCATCAAAAGGTATTGGCGGTGGCGGAGCACTATTTGCCGTATCTATAAATCCTGCAAATAATAGTGAATATTACATCTCCTGCGATATGGGCGAACTGTTTCATACAACCAATTTTGGTAACGCATACAATCAGGTAAATTTTCAACAATTAATTGGGGGGCACAATTCAAAAGTATGTTTTACGTCGAGTGTTAGTTTATTATATTCAATTAGTTATGCAAACAACATGGTCATCCCAAAAAAGAGTACCGATAATGGTGTTACATGGTCTGCCTTACCTGGTAATCCTGACAATTCAGAAGAAACATTTAGCATAGATGTTGATTATAACAACCCGCAGCGTGTAATTATTTCGTATTACGGGGCAATTCATTTTTCTAATAATGGCGGAATTACATTTACAAGCATTCATACCGCAACTAATACAGGCGCAGGCAATGTTGTAGGTGGTGTTTTTTTTGATGGAAATAATATATTCATTGGAACTAACGATGGAGTACTACTTTCAACTAATGCGGGTGCATCATTCAGCGTTGCTGCAATTACTGGCATCCCTTCCACTGAAAGAATATGGTCGTTTGCAGGCGCAAAAGTGGGTGGAGTAACACGTTTTTTTTGTATTACGGGCACCACAGCTAATGTGTATGTAGGTGTTGTTGGGTCAGATTATTACCAGTTTGCAAAGGGAGTGTATGCTGTGGATTATGGCTCTGGAAATTGGGTTTCAAAACTAACAGGCATTAATTTAACTACCGATTTTCCCATGTTTGTAGGTATGGCAGCTAACGATATCAACACTGTATACTTGGCAGGAAGCAACAGTAGTTCATATCCTGATGTTCTAAAAACAACTAACGCCGGTACAGGATGGAGCCATGTGTTTAATACAACAACTAATCAAAATATTATTACTGGGTGGAGTGGTGCCAATGGCGACAGACCGTGGAGTTATGGAGAATGTGCGTTTGGACTTGCCGTTGCGCCTAACAATGCCAATAGTGTAGTTTTTGGCGATTTTGGTTTTGCACACAAAACAAATAATGGTGGTACTGCTTGGTCGCAAGCTTATGTTGACCCAACAACTCAAAACGTTGCAAATGCTAACACGCCTTTAAACCAAAGTTATCAAAGTGTAGGAATTGAAAATACAACGTGCTGGCAGGTTGAGTGGATGAACGCAACTAATATGTTTGCGTGTTTTTCAGATATTCGTGGCATACGAAGTATCAATGCCGGAAATTCCTGGTCGTTTAATTATACAGGGCATACCGCTAATTCTATGTACCGTATTGCAAAACATCCTACTAACGGTACATTGTATGCCGGAACATCTAATATTCATGACATGTATCAAAGCACACGTATTACCGATGCTTTATTAGATGCAACAGATGCCAACGGAAAAATAATTTACTCTACCAATAATGGCGCCACTTGGCAAAATTTAAAAGTATTTAATCATCCTGTTTTTTGGATAACGTTAGATCCGAATAATGCTAACCGCGCCTATGCAAGCGTAATACATTATAACGGCGGCGCAGGTGTAGGAGGAATTTATATGACTAACGATTTACAAAATTTAGCAACATCCAGTTGGACACTTCTTTCAAATCCGCCGCAAACAGAAAAACATCCTGCAAGTATTGTTGTATTAAACGATGGTAAAATGGTGTGTACCTATTCTGCCAGAAGAACAACTAATTTTACAGCAAGCTCAGGTGTATTTATTTACGACCCTGTTTTAAATAGTTGGACGGATGTGTCGCATACAGGTATGTATTATTGGACAAAAGATATTGTAATCGATCCAAATGATCCTACGCAAAATACGTGGTATGTGAGTGTATTTAGCGGTTGGGGAGGTGCCGCTAACGGTTTAGGAGGATTATATAAAACAACAAACAGAGGCACAAGCTGGGTTAAGCTAACAAATGCTTCAACAATTGATAGGGTAACATCTTGCACCTTTAACCCTAATAATATTAATCAAATTTTTATGACAACAGAGACTAACGGTTTGTGGGTGTCCGGTAATATTAATGCGGCAACACCAACTTTTTCAATTGTGCAAAGCTATCCGTTTCATCAACCGGAAAGAGTATTTTTTAATCCGTTTAACTCAAACGAAATGTGGGTAACCAGTTTTGGAAACGGAATGAAAATGGGAACTATAACCGTAACCGGTAATATAGAATTTGGAACTAATACATCAGATGAAATTAATGTGTACCCAAATCCTGCATCCACTCTTTTAAATATAGACTCTAAATCCATTGCAGGAAAATATGATGCTGTAGAAATTTTTGATGTAACAGGGCGAATTGTTTCGAAAACAAGCGGCATTTCTACGGTTAATGTTTCCGGTTTTGAGAATGGAATTTATATTGTAAAAATTTTATTGAAGAATAAAGTAGTTGCTGTTAAAAAAATTGTTGTGGATAAATAATAGTTTATCTGGGCTAATTTACAATTTGTTTAGAACGTCATTGCGAGGCTTTAGCCGAAGCAATCTCATATACCTTTTAACATACTTTTAGATTGCTTCCTTCGTCGCAATGACGATGTTAAATTAATTCTAAAGCAACTCTCCTTGCCTCTGCATCGCATTCAACATATTGTTGATACGTTGGCGATTTTATAAACGGAATTTTTTGTAACGTATCAGCAACAACATCACTCATTTGTAAAAAACTAATTTTATCTTCTAAAAAGGCCTGTACTGCTACTTCGTTTGCTGCGTTTAAAACACAGGGCATGTTGCCGCCAAGTTGCAGGGCGTTATATGCTAACTGTAAATTTGTAAAAGTTTCTAAGTCCGGCTTTTCAAAACTTAAATTTGGGTAATCTAAAAAATTAAAACGTGTAAAATTATTTTTTATACGTGTAGGAAAACCCATAGCATATTGTATCGGCAATTTCATATCAGGTAAGCCTAATTGCGCTTTTAAACTACCATCTTCAAATTGCACCAAACTATGCACAATACTTTGTGGATGAACTATGACATCAATCTGTTCTGGTTTTAAATTAAAAAGCCACTTTGCTTCAATTACCTCTAAACCTTTGTTCATAAGGCTGGCGCTATCAATAGTAATTTTTGCACCCATTGTCCAGTTGGGGTGTTTTAAAGCCTGTTCTTTTTTTACAGTGGATAAGAATGTTTTATCTTTTCCTCTAAAAGGGCCGCCGCTGGCTGTTAGATATATTTTTTCAATGGGGTTATATACTTCTCCCACTAAACACTGAAAAATAGCAGAATGCTCGCTATCAACAGGTAAAATGGCAACGTGGTTTTTTCGGGCCAATTCGGTTACTAATTCACCTGCAACAACCAAAGTTTCTTTATTTGCTAAGGCAATTGTTTTTTTATAATTTATGGCGTTAATGGTGCTTGCCAGGCCCGCGTAACCAACAATTGCAGCCAATACTACATCTATGGTTTCCATCTCAACTATTTGTTCAATGGCTTTTGCACCTGCGTACACTTTAATATCGAGAGGTTGTAAGGCTTCTTTTACATATTGATATTGGTTTTCATCACCAATTACAACGGCGTTTGGATTAAATTCTAAAGCTTGTTTTATTAATAAATCGGCATTGGTATTTGCAACCAGTACTTCTGCTTCAAACAATTCAGAATTTTTTCTTATAACTTCAAGGGCTTGTGTGCCAATACTTCCTGTACTTCCAAGTACGGCTATGCGTTTTTTTTCATTCATTAGTAATTACAAAACTCAACAATTTTTTTAAAGAGAAAAAATTTATTTGTAGATTAGTTTTTCCATCGTACATTTGCAACGTCTTAAGGGGTGCTTTAAGAAATGTTTTAAATAAAAAATTTTAAATTTTAAATGAACACCATTTTTAATTTGAAATTCAAAATTTAGCATTTCGCGAGGCTGAGATTATACCCAATAGTAGCTTGTGAATTTTATCACTTCTAGTATACACCTGATCAGGGTAATGCCTGCGTAGGAAAATAAAATTAAAATAATACATCGCCCCTGCGTGTTATTATATTTAATGAAGAAAATATGAAAAATAAAAACTTAGGAAAGATTTTGTTTGCTATTGTAATGGCAACTACGTTAACTGTTAAATCACAAAACACTATTACCGGAAATATTAAATCTGTAACAGGCGAGCCTGTAGCATTTGCAACCATTAGTATTCGCAATACTCAGTTAAATACTATAAGTAATGAAGAAGGACGTTTTAGTATGAAAAATATAAAAAGTGGAACCTATGTTATTGATATTAAATGTTTAGGTTACGAAAGTAAAGTGGATACAGTTTTAATTTCGTCCACTACAAGTTACTCACCTATTTTAAATCTTTCGAATAAGGAGTTGGATGAAGTAGTGGTAAATGCCACCCGCGTTGATAAAAACAGTGGCATGGCTTTTAGTAATGTAGATTCTGAAACATTAAAAAAACAAAATTTAGGTCAAGATGCACCCTATATGTTAAATCAATTGCCAAGCGTTGTTGTAAATTCAGATGCCGGAAATGGTGTTGGTTATACAGGTTTGCGAATAAGAGGATCGGATGGAACACGCATAAATGTTACAATTAATGGCGTGCCTGTAAACGATGCCGAATCGCAAGGAACGTTTTTTGTAAACATGCCCGATTTTGTTTCGAGTACAAATAATATTCAGGTGCAGCGTGGAGTAGGGGCGAGCAGCAACGGAGCTGGTGCATTTGGCGCAAGTATTAATTTTCAAACCAATCAACTAAACGAAAAACCCTATGCTCATGCTATTTCAACAGCAGGATCTTTTAATACATTTAGAAATACACTTGCGGTAGGAACAGGCTTATTAAATAATAAATTTACATTAGATGCCCGCGCTTCAACTATTAGTAGCAACGGCTATATTGATAGGGCAAAATCAAATTTACAATCCTATTACTTAGCGGCTGGTTATTATGGTAAAAAAAGTGTTATAAAATTTATTAATTTTTTAGGGCAAGAAAAAACATATCAGGCGTGGTATTACGTGCCCGAAGATTCATTAAAAACCGGTAACAGAACGTATAATCCATCGGGACAATATTATGATGCAAGCGGAAAAGTACATTATTATAAAAATGAAACAGATAACTACAAACAAAATAATTTTCAATTACATTTTATTCATCAAATTAATTCAAAAATGAGTTTTAATATTACAGGGCATTATACTAAAGGTGCCGGTTATTATGAGCAGTTTAAACAAGCACAATCACTTTTAGCTTATAATATGAATAATGTAATAACGCCTAAGGGTGATACAATTATCGGTAGTGATATTATTCGCCGGTTGTGGTTGGATAATGATTTTGCAGGCGGAATTTTTAATTTTAATTTTTCGCCAAATACTAAACTGGCTTTTACTTTGGGCGGTGGATATAATACTTACTTTGGAAGGCATTTTGGAAGAGTAATGTGGGCACAATATGCTTCAAATTCCGAAATTGATCATCAATATTATTATCAAACTGCAAATAAAAACGATGGTAATATTTATTTTAAAACCAATTACAAACCTGTTTCTAATTTAAATGTGTATGTTGATTTGCAGGTAAGAAATGTCGACCACCGATTTTTAGGGTTTACAGATTCATTGGCTGTTAAAACAAAATATCAAAATCAAACTTATACTTTTTTTAATCCTAAATTTGGTTTAAGCTACGATGTAAATGCAAATATAAATGTGTATGCTTCATTAGCGGTTGGCAATAAAGAACCAAACCGAAATGATTTTGTGCAGAGTTCTCCTACAAGTCGTCCAAAACCTGAGCAATTGGTAGATATAGAAGCAGGCCTAAAATATCAATTAAAGAAAATATATTTAGCGGCTAATTTTTTTAATATGCAATACAAAAATCAATTAGTATTAAATGGCAAGGTTAACGATGTTGGAGCGTACAATAGAATAAATGTGGCTTCTAGCTACAGACGCGGGGTAGAATTAGAAATAAATGCTAATATTAATAAATACTTTACACTAGGAGGGAACATTACCTTATCGCAAAATAAAATTGATATGTTTATTGATTATACAGATAGTAGCGATGCAGCCTATACTATATTTACTCAATACAAAAAAGAATATAAGAATACAGATATTTCTTTTTCACCAAACGTAATTTCATCAGTTGTGTTTGTTATTAAACCTATAAAAAATATGGAAATAACATTTACTAATAAATATGTCGGTCAACAGTTTTTAGACAATACGAGTAATTATAACCGAAGTATTAATCCATATAATGTTGTAGATGCAAGGTTTAATTATACATTAAAAACAAAATTAATTCCCGAAATAACATTTATGTTTAGCGTATACAATTTATTAAATGTAAAGTACGAAACCAATGGTTACACATTTAGTTATTATACTAATGAAAAATTAAACACTTATAATTACAAGGCTCCGGCAGCCCCAACCAACATTTTAGGAGGGATAGGTTTTAAATTTTAATACCAATTACACATACATCATCCACTTGGTCTAGCTCACCTTTCCATTTTAAAAACTTATCTTCAATAATGGTTTTTTGCTCGTTTAAAGGCAGTTGGTTAATTTTACAAAAGGTATTTTCTAAACTTTTTCGCATTAATTTTTTGCCAATTTCACCGCCAAATTGGTCAGCATAGCCATCGGTAAATAAATAAATACAATCGCCTTTTTGTAATTTTTTTGTAGTGTTGGTGTACAAATTTACTTCAAAAGTTAAGTTACCAATAGCTTGTTTTGTTGCTTTTAAAAATTCGGCAACATTATCTCTAATTAAGTATATAGGGCTATTTGCACCTGCATAAGCCATTTCCATATTCTCCATATCTATGGCTACTAAAGCAATATCCATTCCATCTCTAATTGGTTCGCCATAACCGTGGTTAAGGGTAGAAATAATTTTGGAGTTTAAATAATCTAGTGCTTCCGCTGGAGAATTAATGCTTTTTTCGGTAGCAGATTGGTGTAAAAAATTAGAACCCAATAAACTCATAAACGCTCCGGGTACACCATGCCCCGTACAATCAGCCACCGCCAATAATACGTATGTTTTTGATTTCCCATTAACGGGGGTTGTGACAATTTTTCGGACCCAATAAAAATCGCCGCATACAATGTCCCTTGGTTTATATAACAAAAAATAATTTTCGCCAAAAAGTTCGTCCAATAAATTTTTTGGTGGTAATAAAGCTTCCTGCAAGCGTTTAGCATAGTTTATACTATCAGTTATTTCTTTATTTTTATTAAATAAAATTTCTTTTTGTTCAGTTAATAATTCTTTTTGTTCTAAAACTTCACTGTGTTTTTGTTCAATAAGCTTATTACTTTCTTCTAACTGCAAACGAATTCTAATTTCGTTCATCGTTAAACGGTAGCGCGTTCTAATTAAAAAAATGCAAAAAATTGCTACTGTTAAAACTAATAGTCCGCCGTTAATTGTAAACTCGTCAACCGTTAGTTTACTATTAATTACATAAAAAATAATATTGGTAATTATGGTTACTGCAACTATAATTATTGAATACCATATATCCCACAACACAAGCATGCCAACGCCTATAAATAATACCATGTAAGCAAAAGCGTGTTTTTGTAGGTTGGCTAAATCCATTACACTCCACATATAAGAGTTTTGCACGGAGATGCCAATTACCAAAATAAACATAATTGTATAAATGCTAAAACCCGTAAGTTTTTTTGATAATATGGCTAAAACTGTAATTAACGAAACAGATGCTCTAAAAATAAAAAAGGCTAAAAATTTATCGGGAAGAACAAAATAATCGCTTATGCACCACACAATATTTAATAGCAAACCTATCCATGTTGTTATTACATGAAATTGCTCGGTAGATTTTGTAAATTCTTTTTTTACTAAATCATTATCTATAGTTATTTGTTGCATTAATTTTTAAATGTAAACACTAAAATTATGATAATGTTGATAATTTAGATGTAATAAGCAAAAATTGTGTTAAAATATACTCAATTCATTCGTTTAATTATTACTAATTTTAAGTTCTAAAAATACATAATTATGTCATTTATAAACACCATAACTGCTCGTCAAATACTCGATTCACGCGGTAATCCAACCATAGAAGTTGATGTAGTTACCGAAAATGGAATATTAGGTCGTGCCGCAGTACCATCGGGCGCAAGTACCGGAAGCCACGAAGCGGTTGAATTACGTGATAACGATAAAACACAATATCTCGGCAAAACCGTACACAACGCGGTAAATAACGTAAACACTATTATTCGCGAAAATTTAAAAGGTGCTTATTTGTTAGACCAAACGGCTATTGATGAACAAATGATAGCCTTAGATGGTTCGCCAAACAAAGGAAATATAGGAGCCAATGCAATATTAGGAGTTTCTTTAGCTGTTGCAAAAGCCGCAGCCGAAGAGAGCCGTATGCCATTGTACCGTTATGTTGGGGGAGTTAGCGCAACTCTATTGCCAATACCAATGATGAATATTATAAATGGCGGTGCACATGCCGATAATGGTATCGATTTTCAGGAATTTATGATTATGCCCGTTGGTGCCGAAAGTTTTAGCGAAGGGTTACGTATGGGAACCGAAATTTTTCATCACCTAAAAGCAGTATTAAAAGATGCAAAAATGAGTACTAATGTGGGTGATGAAGGTGGATTTGCCCCCAATTTTAAAAATAACGAAGATGCCATTAAAGCAGTAATGCAAGCTATAGATAAGGCCGGTTATAAAGCGGGCGAAGATGTATTTATTGCCTTAGATGCTGCTAGTACAGAGTTTTATAATGCCGACGAAAAAATGTATCACTTTAAAAAATCTACCGGCGATAAATTAACAATAAGCCAAATGACAGATTATTGGGCTGATTGGTGTAAAAAATATCCCATCATTTCAATAGAAGATGGCTGTAGCGAAGACGATTGGGACGGTTGGAAACAATTGACCGATAAAATTGGAGGTAAAATACAATTGGTAGGCGACGATTTGTTTGTAACCAATGTAAATCGTTTGGCAGACGGAATTACTAAAGGCGTTGCCAACAGTATTTTAGTAAAAGTGAACCAAATTGGCACGCTTACCGAAACCATAAGCGCTGTTCAAATGGCACATACAAATGGCTACACAAGCGTTATGAGCCACCGTAGCGGCGAAACCGAAGATACTACTATCGCCGATTTATCTGTGGCGCTAAGTTGCGGACAAATAAAAACAGGCAGTGCCAGCCGTAGCGATCGTATTGCAAAATACAATCAATTGTTGCGTATAGAAGAGCAATTGGGAGGCACAGCCCGTTACTTAGGCAAAGCGTTTAAGTTTGTGCCTTAAAATAGAGGAGGTGCTTTTTTATTTTACGTAAAATTTCAAGGTTGCGAAACGTAGCAACAAAAGCTGTTTGAGCGAAGCGAGTTTTTTTGTTGCAATGTAGTAAATGTAGAAATTGAGGAAATAAAAGTAGCACGATTTTCTTTGTTACTTTCTTTTCTAAAAAGAAAGTAAAATAAATTAATCTTAATTCAATGAAAAATCTATTTATATTTTTTATTTTTCTTTTTGCTGGCGTAGCATTTGCTCAAACCACCAGCAAAAAATACACCAACACTAATGGTAATTTTTCGTTTGAATTACCTACTAATTGGAGTATGCTAAACGATACAAAAGTTGAAAACCGTATCGCTATTTGTGTACCAACCACCGATAAAGAAAGTAAAGAATATGCCAATTGTTTTGAAGGCACAATTTTTTATATAGAAAAATACAAAAGCGATTTAGCTACTACTTTAACTGCCAAAGGCTATGTAGTTAGCAACGATTCGGTATTTATTGTAGATAAAAAAAATAAGAAAACTGAAATTAGTAAAATTCAAAAAAACAATTATAAGGGCATTTACAATCAGATGGTTTGTATTTATGTGTGTAAGAATAGCGACAAAAACACAAGAGGTAAATGCGATTATTTATTTTTCTCTTTAAACGCAAAAACCATTTGTATTTACACTAATGGCAAACCCTTAGCCGATTTTATTCGAAAAAATATTATAGCTACGTTTAAGTTTATTTGATGTTTATTCTTAAATAATTATATTTGATAAACACTTTGTTACTTATTAAAGCGAATTTGCTTCACTGTATTGATCAGTAATAATTCGGTACTTTACAATGCGGAAATATACAGTAAAACTATTATTAATTTTTCTTGTTGTTACGACAAGATTACAGGCTCAAAATTCTGAAATCGACAGGCTTATTGTCGCAGATTTAAAAATGAGCTTTCCAAGTATTTATTTTAAACACAGCTCAACAGAATATGCAACAATGCCGTATTCAGTCGACTCTTGTTTTAAATACATAGCGCTAAACATAAAGGTTATTAATAGTCGTCCTATTTGGCGCGACAGTAGCGAAACTGAGAAGTTAACAAAGGAGCGTATAAAAAAGTTAAAATTTGGTTTAAACAAATATCCGTTAGTAAAAAAAATTAATATCCAGTCGATGGGAAAAGCACAAAAAATTTCTCAGTACACTATTCGTAAAGCTACTGATTCTACCCAAATACAATATTTATTATCTTTAAATAGTGTGTTTGATGTTAGCGGGGTTATTAACCCAAATCAAAAAAAATCTAAGGATAGAATTAGAATTAAACTCCCAATGCCTTGGTGGTTTGGGTGTTGGAAGCACGGCTCTAGCCTTAAAACCATGAGAAAACAACACAAAATAGCTAAACTTAGTAAGCAAAAAAAACAGACAACTATAAAGTAATAAAAAAGTGCTTGCGTCCATATCTTATCTAGCAGAATAACATCGCAAACCTGCAAACCGTTAGTTTACTCAATCACCATCTCAAATGGCATCCTAGCCTGCACCCCTTTTAATTTAATTACATCTTGTAATTGTTTAAAAAACGTATAAGTAAAACCTAAATTACGTTCCATAATGCGGGCTTCGGCATCTTTTTCAATTTTGCCCAACC
>JAYVGH010000111.1:0-1901 GCA_043772435.1 Bacteroidota bacterium | reverse complement strand
TGTAAGATTATAAAAAATAAATTTCCACACATTAAGGTATTAATTATTTCGATGTTTAATAATGCTACCGTTGTTAAAGAAAGTGTGTTAGCAGAGGCTGATGGCTATCTTTTAAAAACATCGGGCAAAGATGTTTTTTTTACAGCTATACATAGGTTGTTAGAAGATGGTACATATTACGATGAAAAAATATTACCTATTATCTACAATCATTTTACTAAAGAAAAAGAAGCTGAAACACAAAAACCAATTTTAACAGAACGCGAGTTAGAAGTGTTAAAGCTTATTTCACTAGAGTTTACAAGCAACGAAATTGCCGAAAAGTTATTTATTAGTAAAAAAACGGTTGACAATCATCGTCACAATATTTTAGAAAAAACCAATTCTAAATCTACGGTTGGCATTTTAAAATACGCCATCAAAAACAATTTTATTTAAAAATAGGTATTTATACCTATACGTTTTAGCATTTGTATTCACACTAAATAATTTTAATCGGCATACTTTTGTTTTAAGTAATCATTTAAACTAAAAGCATATGCATAAAGTAATCACTTTAATCGGCTTAATCACTTTAGCCTTAATAACTAAAGCACAAACAACTACTTGGCCAGATGCTGGTAAATTTACCGTGGATACATTAGTAAGTAAAACAACTTGCCAACCCTTAGTAATAGCCGTAGGCGGTAATTATGAGTTAAGCAATATGTTAAGCGATAAAATTACAGGAGATTATGGTTTGTATGGTTATTTGCGTTACCGCCCAATCAAATTTATTTCTGCGTCAGCATTTATAACTCAAGGGTTATTATCGCATCCAAATGCTGGTGGCGCTTCTGGTTCGCAAGAAGGAAGGGTAAATTTCTATTTTAAACACGATGTGCATTATGCTGCTGGTAAGAAAAAGTTTGGTAAAGAAAATGGGTATGAATACTCAGCGCCTTATCACTATCCGCAAGCAAATTTTATTGGAATTACAGCAAGCATTAGTAATAATAAATTTTTTCACTCGGCTGTATCTGATACAACTGGCAAATACGGTAGTTTGATTCGTAAGTCGGATGGGAAAATATTAAGTGATTCGATTGGGTTACTACAACTTAATACACAGGTTGTTGGTTTTGGGTTTGCGTTTAGTACGTGCAATAAGTTTAAAGCACGCGTTAAAATGACGATGCCAAGCGGTAGACATAAAAAAAGAATTGTGCGAAAAAGCATGTCGTTTGATGGTGCTTTTGAAGTATTAACTGCGCTTAACATCAAGCAAAATCAAAATATAATTATGATTAATGGTAATCAAAATTCAACAACTGTTAATAATTATGATTTTACAAATCCCGCTATTAAACATTTTGGCTGGAGGTTTTGGGCTTGTGGTAAAATAAATAGCATAATGAGTATTACTATGCAAATGGGCGCGAAGCCTGGTATTAAAGAAAACTTAACAAAATCAGAAAGTTCGGAATTTGTAAAAACAGTATTTCAAAATTTTTATATTAATGTTGGCTACGGCTTTGCTATTGGGGCATTATAGTTCAATAATATAAACTAAATAATAATTAATAAAACCCAACGATCATGAAAAAACAAATAATTACATCGGTATTAGCAATGGCTTTAATTATTCCTTTTGCATGCAAAAAGAAAGATAATACAACACCAGATACTCCCGCAAGTACAACTTCATCAACCACTACAGGTGGGTCAACTGCAGGCGTGGCAGGTACTTTTACTTGGACAGAAAACGGTGGCTCTGTGCAAACCGCCGATTCTGCATTTTGGACAACAGGTACATGGGGAACAGGTGTTAGGGCATCAAAAGGTGGCTTTGCAAATTATTTCGAAATTAATTGGGCAACACAAAATAACACTACCGTTGGGGCAAAATCATTATCTACGGG
>JAYVGH010000110.1:0-8216 GCA_043772435.1 Bacteroidota bacterium | reverse complement strand
CGGCTTTTTTGCCGAATTTCAGTATCGTTATGGGTTTTCTCCATATTATTTTAAAACAAATTATTCAGCATCGTCACTGTATATTAACAGCATGCACTTAAGTTTGCAATTAGGCTTAAAATTTTGAAATGATTTTGCTTATTGCTCATTTATAAACAAAACTATCTCTCTTTATCAACAAAATTGCGCTGTAAAAATTGATTTAGTACCTTTGCGAAAAATTATTTTAACGTAATTATGGATATTTTAAATAAAGCAAACATAGATTATCAAACCCAGCTAAACGACTGGATTAAACAGGAAAAAGCAGCCATTGATTTAATTAGTGTGGTTGGTAAATTGTGGTACGAAAAATCGATTGAACTTATTTTGTTTCGTAATCAGTTGGTTGACCGCAGCGCCAGCGAGATAATGAACTTACACCTTTACGCGAAAAATATTGTAAAAAAACCTATTACTATTTACGACAGTGTAGCTATTGCTACCGAAATTTTAAATTCAAATGTTGGTGCTGGACGTATTGATATTGGCAAATTAGCTTTTGAATGGTTACAAGAAAAAGAACAACACAAAACGTTAAATAATTTTATTACCGTTAAGTTAAAAGATTTAATTGGCAATACTAATCCTGTAGTTCCAAAAGATGTGGTATTGTTTGGTTTTGGTCGCATAGGCCGTTTAGCAGCTCGCGAGCTAATTACCCTTGCAGGCAAAGGAGAACAATTGCGTTTGCGTGCTATTGTTACCCGTGGTAATAGCGACGAAGAAATTGTAAAACGTGCCGATTTATTACGTACCGATTCGGTTCACGGACCTTTCCCCGGAACTGTAATTGAAGATTTGGAAAATAAAGCGTTGATTATTAATGGGCATACAGTTCATATGATTGACTCTAAAAACCCTGAAGACGTTGATTACGAGGCCTACGGAATTACCAATGCTTTATTAATTGACAATACCGGCGTATTTAGAGATGATGTGGAATTAAGCCGACACTTAAAAGCAAAAGGTATTGATAAAGTATTGCTAACTGCTCCTGCAAAAGGTAATGTACCAAACGTAGTACATGGTGTTAACCACGAAACGGTGGATTTAAAAACACAAAAAATATTTTCGGCTGCAAGTTGTACTACCAATGCCATTATGCCAATTTTATATGTAATTGATAAGGAGTTAGGCATTGAAAAAGGTCATATTGAAACAGTTCACTCCTACACCAACGACCAGAATTTATTAGATAACTATCATAAAAAATACCGTCGTGGGCGCTCTGCTGCCTTAAATTTGGTAATTACGGAAACCGGTGCTGAAAGCGCTTTAAAAAAAGTATTACCGCATTTGGCAGGTAAGTTTACAGCAAACTCGGTACGTGTACCAACTCCAAATGTTAGTTTAGCTATTTTAAATTTGAATGTAAACAGAGAAGTAACCCGCGACGAAGTAAATGAAATTATTCGCAAATACGCTTTAGAAGGCAAGTTAGTGGAACAGATTCAATACGCTTTTAGTAATGAGTTAGTAAGTACCGATGTAATTGGTAATCCTTGCCCAAGTGTATTCGACAGCCAAGCAACAATTGTTTCGCCTGACAAAAAAACAATAATATTATACATTTGGTATGATAATGAATATGGCTACACCCGCCAAGTAATTCGCTTTAGTAAACATATAAGTGAGGTAAGACGCCCGGTTTATTATTAGTGTAATACTTTTTTTTATAACTCATTAATTAATTTTTGAGCTACTTGGTAGCAAGAATACTGCATGGTTTTATCGTATGAGCTAACAAAATTCGCCACAAAATATTTTCTACTGTCAAACATTGATTTTCTATCATAAACACTAGTAATTATTTCCGAGATAGAACCTCGCTTAATAATTTGTAAAGAATTTTTATCTCTAATTACATAATTCATGTAAATATTATCTTGAGGGTAATACATTTCATTTTTTCTAAATGATAGTGAAAACAAACCAAAAAAATATTGAATTGCAATAACATGGCTACTATAATGATGTGTAAAGGAATTTGGCACATTAGTAAAATGCAACTCAATTGTTTTGTTATTTAGTTTTTGTGTAGCCGAAACATTTTCTATTAATTTATTTAGTTCATTTACAATTGAATTAACATAAATACGTGGATTAACTGAACACTTAATTTTTTCATCAGAATAAAAATACACTAATAATGGAATAGTATAAAAGCTTTTATATTGGCTTTTACAAAAACCATTTATTTTTTGTAAACTATCTAAATGAATGCTAAATTCATTTTTATTATTTAAAGAATTTAAAACATTTTTTTTAGCATAGTGCTCAGCTACAATTTTATCCATTTTACTGGTTAACATGCAGCTTTGAAGTAAGAACACAATTAAAATAATAAAAAATAATTTATTAAAAAACATTTTTAAAACTTATAATCTTTATAATTTTTGGTAAACTCTCCTGCTTCAAACTCCGGGTTTACTTGTACAAAATAATAATTGTATTCTTCAAATAAACCTTTATCATCGTTAATTTTTATGCTAATTGGTACAAAGTAAAATTGATCAACGTACATTACTACCGTTCTGCAATACCATGTAGGAATTTTAATAACTTGTCCTTTTTTAAGTATATCAAAGTAATCGTTAAACTTTGGGTTTTTTTCTAAAATCATATATTCACTTACATAATTTTTACGGGCAATAGATGTAATACTTTCGTTATCACCAACAACATAATCGGCATAACCAAACTCTTTGTTATCAATTAAAATTTTATAACACGGACGATTATTAATACGTTCGTCCGGTAAAAGTTTAAAAGCTTCGTCAAATTTATCGCCTATTTTAATCACACTATGTTCAATAATACTAGCAAAATAATCATAACCCAATTCGTTTAGAGTATGGTGTTGGTCTTGCCTCATTAAATTGCCCATGGGGTCTAAACTTAAATTTACATATGGAAAAGAATTGGGTTTAATATATGCCTTGCCTTTATTTTTTCCTTCTAACCAAAGCAATTCTATGCCTTTTATATACAAATAAATTTGCCGAGGTTTTTTTTGAAACTTTACGGCACTTTCAAAATTATTTAACCCTTTTTTACCGCGCTCTGTAACTTTTAAATGGTATTTTAAGCCTTTTACATCACTAATTGCTTTAAGGTTTTTAAGTAAAACTTCTCTACACGTTAATGTGGTTTTTTTAGTATAACCTAAGTTAAAAACAACAATAATTGCTAAAATTATACTGAATTTATTTATTTTAGAGTACATTATTTCGAATAAAGAGACACAAATTAACGCTTTTTTTAAAAATTTGTAATAAAAAAATAGTTTGTTTATTAAAGCAATAATTATATTAGAGGTTGTTTAAAATAGAAACCTATATTTGTTGTCCCAAAAAATGAATATACAAAGCACCATAATTAAATGTATTAATCAACAGTTGTTTTTAAACAATTATTTGGTTATGCCAAACTTTGGTGGTTTTGTATTAAAAACTACATCGGCACAACTTGCTTTAAATGGTGCAATTATTCTGCCACCAACTAAAACGCTGAGTTTTAACGCTCAATTAAAACAAAACGATGGCGTGCTTGCAACGTGCCTTCAAAACACTTTAAATTGTGCAATTACCGAAGCCTTCCAGCATTTAAACGATTTTGCCTCCTATTGTACAAGTATTTTAAATACCAGTAAACGCATAACTTTTGAAAATATTGGTTTTTTTTACGTCGATTTTGAAAACAACATTTGTTTTGAGCCACAAACCAACACTAATTACCTTACGGACAGTTTTGGTTTAACACCTTTAACGCTTAAAAGACTTGACCCGGAAATTGAAAAAATTACGCTAAAAAAACAACCTGTTTTTGTAGATAAAAAACCGGAAAAAGCTATTCAAGAATTTATTATAAAACGAAAAAATTACTCTAAAATTTTACTTCCAAGTTTAATTGCAATTACATTATTTTCGTTATTGGCTTTATTTATATCAAATTCAAAAATTACAGGTCAATTAAAAGCTTCTATATTGGGGCATTCGGTTAAAATTAATTATTCACCGCTAAGCTATTCTAATTTACAATTACAACCCATAATTACCGAAAATACGACGTATGTAGCCGACGCAAACGGAATAGCATTTATAAATTTAGAAAACACAAAAACTGTATTAGTAAATATTAATACTACCCCGTTTAACAAAACTTTGGCTGTAGAACCAAAAAAAGTAACATCCATTCATTCACAAAACATTACATCAATCGCAAGTAACACTTATAAAATTGTGTTAGGTTGTTTTAGTGTGGTTGAGAATGCCGAACGCTTAAAAAAAACATTACAACACCATAACATTTCGGCAAATGTAAATAGCAATAAAAAAGGCTTATATGTAGTAAGCAATGGTAATTTTGCTACTAAACAAGAAGCCGTTGACCAATTGGCTCAAATTAAAAGCACTTATCCCGATGCTTGGATTAAAAACCCCGATTAATCTACAAATTCTTACAAATTCGATTAACTTTGCTTAAGTAATCATTATAATTTTTTTTATTTTTGATTTAATTTTTTTTTGAAAAACCTAACGCTAATATTTATATTTTTTTTATTGAGTTTGTGTATATCCGCTCAAGTTTCAAAATCGCCTTACAAAAGTTTTGATATACACATAGGCGATACCATTAATCGTGTAGATAAAAGTGGTTTAAAACAAGGCCGTTGGATTTATTACGGAAAAGATAAAAGAGGCTGGGCCAGTCAATTATTTAACAGCAAACAAATTGTTGAAGATGGTTTTTACTTAAACGATAAAAAAAATAAAACCTGGAAAACCTATCACCATACCAATAAACTTAAAAGTGAAATTACATACATAGATGATGTGGCCAAAGGCACTGCCAAGTTTTTTAATACCGATGGCAGAATAATGTTAGAGGGCGATATAGAAAACAAAGCCTTTGTAGGCGAGTATTATATATTTGATGCTAACGGAAATAAAATTAAAAAAAATATTTCCAGCGCAAATATCAATGGATACTTAGATTTTAAAGGTTATGTTACCAAATCGCTTGGTAAAAATGTGGAGGGAGTAAAAGTAATTATTGAGCGAAATGATTTTGAAATAGCCGAATTAACCACTAATGCAAATGGAGAATTTAATTATAAACTGGATGTAAATTTTGAGTATATTTTAAAATTTACCAAACAAGGTTTTAGCTCGCAGTCGCTATTAATAAACGCATACACCAATAATATTTACGACACTACCATTTACGAATTAAATAATTGGAAAGTAGTTATGTACGATAACATTGCCGCCGCAGCTACTACCGAGCTATTTGGTTTTTTATTAAACAAACCTTCGGGTAAAATTTATTTTAGTAAACGCAAAAAAAAGTTTGTCGCCGATGGCTCTTACGTTCACTTGTTTAAAAAAGAAGTAAGTGGTATTAGCGAAACCACAAAACTAATGCTGGCAAAAGCTGCCGACGACAATAAAAAATTAGAAATTGAAAATCTCCGAATAGAAGCTGAAAAAAAAGCTAAGGAAATTGAATTACTTACCCAGGCTCAAAAATTAAAAGAAGCCGAAATAAAAAGTAGAGAATCTGAAATTTTAGCCCAAAAAATGGAAGCTGAAAATAAAGCCAACGATGCTTTAGACCAAGCTAAAATTCACGCTAACGAAAAACAAATTAAAGAATTACAATACGAACAACAAATAGAAAAAATGCGCTTACAACAAATTGAAGCCGCGCAAAAAGACAAGGAATTTGAACGAATGGCACTTATTCGCAAAATGCAAGAATTGGAACTTAGAACAAAAGACACACAATTAAACAAGGCAAGTAGCGATTTAGATGAAGAAAAAAAATTAAAACAATTAGCGTCAAAAGGTTTGGAAATGGCTAACCGTGAGAAAAAATTAAAAGATGCCGAACTAAAACAAAATATGTTATACATCTATTTTATGGTTGGAGTTTTAGGTGTAGTGGCCGTTTTCTCTTTCTTTTTAATACGTAACATCCGTCAAAAAAAGAAAGCCAATGTGTTATTAGCAAAACAAGCACACGAAATTGAAGAAAAAAGCAAAATTATTGAATTAAAAAACGAAGAAACGGAACAAAGTATACAATATGCCAAACGCATTCAATTTGCAATTTTACCCCCAACCGAAGAAATAGATGCCTATTTAAAAAACTATTTTATTTTATACAAACCAAAAGACATTGTGAGTGGTGATTTTTATTTTTTCTCAGATTTGTATGCCAACAAAACAGATAAATCGGGCAATATAATTATTGCAGCGGTCGACTGTACCGGCCATGGTGTACCAGGTGCTTTTATGAGCATGGTAGGCAACGAAAAACTGAAAGATGCCGTTGATATGCATAACGAACCCGGCAAAATATTAAGCAGTTTAAACTCCGGCATTAAACAAGCCTTGCGTCAGGGGGGTGAAGCCGGTACAAAAGATGGCATGGACATTTGTTTATGTACTTTTCCGGCATACATAAATGGCGCTACCACAGCCGAAATAAAATACGCAGCTGCTAACCGCCCACTTTGGATTATACGAAATAACAGTATTGCTATTGAAGAAATAAAAGCTACTAAACAAGCCATTGGCGGACATACCGATATTAACCAGGTTTTTGAACAACACACGGTAACATTAAACAAAGGCGATACCATTTATTTATTTAGCGATGGATACGCCGACCAGTTTGGCGGACCAACCAAAAAGAAATTAATGACAAAAAAGTTTAAAGAAATTTTACTCTCCATACAAAACCAAAGTATGGAACAACAAAATAAGTACCTAACTGATTTTATGGATGATTGGTGCAAAGACACCGAACAAATTGACGATATACTTGTAATTGGGATTAAAGCGTAATTGTTTGAAAACGACATTAAATTGCAAAATCCTGCAAAATGGGCCGTTGATAAATTTTTTACAAAATGAATAACAGCGAAATAATCATATACCAAAACCCAGACGGTAACATTAAAATAGATGTTCGGTTAGAGGAAAAAACCGTTTGGCTTACCCAAGACCAAATGGCAACTCTTTTTGGCAAAGCCAAATCGACTATAAACGAGCATATAAAGAATGTATATGAGGAAAATGAGTTGCAGAAAGCAGCCACAATGAAGAAATTCCGAAATTCCGAATTTCAGCAAAAGGCGTTCAATTACTACAATCTTGATGTTATTATTTCGGTGGGTTACAGAGTTAAATCACCGCAAGGAACTCAGTTTAGAATTTGGGCAACTCAAAGGCTCAAAGAATATATTATTAAAGGCTTTGCCCTTAATGACGACCGCTTTAAATCGGGAAATTCAATGAACTATTTCAACGAATTGCAGGAACATATTCGGGAAATACGGCTATCGGAACGCTTCTTCTATCAGAAAATAAAAGACATCTATACCACTAGTATTGATTATGAAACCAAAGACGAAAAAACAATTGAGTTTTTTAAAATAGTACAAAACAAATTGTTGTGGGCTATTAGTGAGCAAACAGCAGCCGAATTGGTGTATCGAAGAGTGGATGCAAATTTGCCAAACTTAGAAAAGAAAAAGGTCTTTCTCAAGAAGAACTTTCTTTTAAATCTGATTTACATCGTAAGTACATTGGCATGATTGAAAGAGCTGAAAAAAATATTACGCTAGCTAATATTGAAAAAATTGCCAAAGGCTTAAATGTTGATTTAAAAGAGTTATTTAATTCAACAAAAAAATAAACTAAATACACTTACATGCAAATCATTCATAAAATAGACAACTTTCTTTTTACAATTTTCCCTGAATTAAGGAGGGGGGGTAACGATCTAATAACCAGCACTTTAGAAAAGTATTATTCCTATGGTCCATTTAAGCCTAAAATTACCATTGAAAAAGATTGGATTACTATTGAAATTGATACTCAATCAATAACATCTCAAGATGCAGAATACAGGAAAACTGTAACACTTTGTGAAAAAGGAAAATACTCTGAAGCAAAACCAATCTTACAAAAACTTATTGAAAAAAATCCAACCAATTCGGAATACTACCGAATTATGGGACAGATATTATCTGATGAAAGCGATCAAGAAGAAGCAATCAATTATTTAATTGATGCGCTTAGATGGGATTCTAAAAATGGATGGGCTTTGTTAATGATGGGTAATATTTTTGCGAAATTCAAAAATGATATTCCTACTGCAAT
>JAYVGH010000109.1:0-2000 GCA_043772435.1 Bacteroidota bacterium | reverse complement strand
CTCACTTGTTTTTTTATACTTGCTTTTTGTACCGCTTCTTTAAAAAAAATTTGTATGCTACGGGCTGTGTAAGGTATTGGTTCGCTAGTAACGTTACTACCTTGTCCTTCAAAAAGCCATTCTCGGGGCTTATATTTGGAGTAATAAAGTCTTAAAAAAGCCAATAATTTGGTCGATAAAATGGTGTATCTATCTTTCTTTCCTTTTGATTGTTGTACCCTAATTTGCATTCGGTTTGAGTCTATATCCTTAATTTTAAGGTTTACAGCTTCGCTAATGCGCAAACCTGCCGAATAAATTAACATTATAATGGTTTTGTGTTTTAAGTTTTCGATTTTGCTTAAAATTAAAACCACCTCTTCAACACTAAGTACGGTTGGTAATATTTTTTCTCGCCGGGGGCGTTCCAAAAAATAAAATTCGCGAGGCTTTAAAAGTACTTTTTCGTAATAAAACTTAATGGCATTTATTGCTTGGTTTTGGTACGATGATGATACTCTTCTATGGATAACCAAGTATTGTAAATATTCTATAATTTGTTCATTATCAATCAATAAAATATCAACCGTGGCGTAATAGTTTATAAATTCTTCGAAAGCGTTTTTATACGTTTGTAATGTACTTTCGCTATAACGCAATTCCTTTAGTTTTAAAAGATATTCATTGGGGCATTTTTGATTTATTATGTTTTGTTTACGTGGTTGTAGGCCTAATGTTTGGGCTTCTAATTGCAAAATTGGTAATAGGTTGTTTGCTTTTATAATTTCTAATAAATCGGTTTCAATTTTTGGGGTATAGGGCAAAACCCAACAATTGTTTTTGGGTTGCCAAGCAGTGTACGGTAAAGTTTTAATGGCTTGGCTTAATATTTTGTTATAGTTGAAAAAAACATGTAGTTGGTTTGTATTTGTTTTAAAAATTAAAACTTCGTTAGGGTTAACACATTGTTTGTTGGTAGGTTTTTCGAGTTGGATTTGCTCAATAATTTCAATTTTAAATTGCCTTTCTTTAAAATATGCTTTTATTACTATTAAATTTTTATTAAAATTTGGTATAATCCAAGCATTTTCTTTAATATCCCATCTATGGTATTTAAACGATTTTAAAAAATCAATATCGGATGCATTTTTGAGTGTGTTTACCATTAAAATTTTACCCATTATTTTAATGGTGGTTTGCGTTTGTGGCTCTTGTAAGTTTATTGATGGTGTTTTAGTTGTAAGCAAACTGTTTTCCCTTTCAATTGGTTGTGTATTTGTTTTTGTGTAAAAAACATCCGGAAAAGTTTTTAAAAGTTCATCGAACGATTTTTTGGTGTAGGGTATATGCCAAGCATTTTGAGTTTTACTCCATTTTACATCATCTAACTTTTTAAGCAATAAAACTTTGTTTCTATCATACGGAAAATCAATTTTGATGCGATTTTGGTTATTATGAAAAATTTTAGATGCTTGCATTTCTTTTTTTACACATACAAACCTGAGTTCGATTAATAAATACTGTTTTTGTAATAATTAGGGCGTTTTAACACGCCGTCCGCTGTATCTTTTTTTATTTGTTTATCCCCCCAGCCCCCAAAGGGGAAGTTACGGCGTAAAAAAAAGGATGTCGCTACCGTCGTTAACGCATTAAAATCGTAAATAATATTGACTTACAGCAAATTATACTATATTCTCATAATCAAACTCACGTTACAAGGTAAATTTTTTTTTACAAAAAAAGTATTTTTTTTGTTACTGAACCTTAAAATTAAAATTGATTGCATTTTTTTTAATTACTTTTTCTTTAATGAAAAAGATAACAAAAAATAAGGGCTTACTGTTATATGTCGAGTATGCTCAATAAATTTTTAACGGCGCAATTTGAGGCGTGGTAACCAAGTTGGTGATTTAACAAAGTTTTTGCAACACGCTGCTACTTGCTTAGTTTGTACTTTTATGTTTGTTACTGCAAAAAATTTATTGGCCTCCCACTCCAAACAACAGTTAGGCCGTCCCCAA
>JAYVGH010000108.1:0-24203 GCA_043772435.1 Bacteroidota bacterium | reverse complement strand
TTGTAGCGTAATCTGTAGAGTTGTGCTTAAAATATATACTAGGGAAGGTCATTTTTAATTCGCTTTGCATAAGCCTATCAATTTCTGAGTCTTGTGCGCAAAGTACTGTTGTAGTGAAGAGAATAATTAGTATAAATTTTGTAAATGTTCTCATGTTTTTTTGATTAGGATTTGTAAATTTCCCAATTGCTACTAACTGTTTGCGGCTTTGCGCCGTTTTTTGCTAAGTCTAAGGTACACATTTGAGCATAAACCCGTAAAAAATTACGCTTGCTTGGGATTATCACCAGTTATCGCCACATAGTTTTTCTGTCGATGTAAGCAGTCCATAGGTTGAGCTTTAGCGCCTTAAATTACCACTTTTAAGGTATTGTCTAATTTTTTACTAGAGCCCATCTTTGTAGAAACTTTAAACTTTACCCTATGAATAAAATTTTATACCTGTCCGCTGTTTGTTTAGGACTGTGTTTTATTAGTTGCAAAAAAGATAAGAAGGAACTAACGCCGGAAGAACCTACTCCAACTGGGCCTACCTATAATGTGCCTACAACATATAACTTCAGCGTTATGAGTTATAGTGGTCAAACAATGAGAATGGAAATGCTTGACGAAATGGTAAATTACATGAAGACAGCGCGAACACCTAACACAGTTCTTTCCGCAACAACATTAAAAAATATGTTCTCGAATTCTGGAAGTCCGTTTACAAATGCCGCATTGAATACTTCGGGAAAGCAATTAGAAAGCAAATTTTATGCATTGGATGTAAATATTGTTAAAGGATATATGGATAGCATATCTGCCATAAGCACCAGTTCTTTGAACATATATACAAGTACAACCGACAATACAAAAAAATACGTAATAAGTAAGAATGGTATTGATTATACGGAAATGATTGAAAAACTATCAATGGGCGCAATCTTTTATTATCAGGCAATGGAAACTTATATATGTGCTAATGGTGTAGGGGCAGCAGTAAATAATTCAAGCGTAACGCCAGGAGAAGGTACGGATATGGAACATCATTGGGATGAAGGGTTTGGGTATTTGGGAGTTCCTTTAAATTTTCCAACGAATACTTCAGGAGTAATTTTTTGGGGAGAATATCTTGATGAAGTTGGTTTAATTCTTGGAAATAGAAGCACTGTAATGAACGCTTTTATTAAGGGTCGCGCAGCTATTTCTAATCAGGATTACACAACCCGTGACGCACAAATAAGTATTATTAATACTGAATGGGAAAAGCTAATTGCCGCTAGCGCAATACATGAATTAAATGGAGCAAAGGCTAATGTAACTGATAATGCATTACGAAATCATGTTTTATCAGAAGCACGCGGATTTATTATGTGTTTGAAGTACAAAACGGCAAAGGTTATAACACAGTCGCAAATTGATAATTGTATTACGATTCTGGGTTCAAATAATAATAATATTACTCTCACGGCAATTAATCAGGTTATTGATGAACTGGCAAACGCTTATGGAATGCAAAGCATAAAAGGGAGCTTATAATTTTTTTAATAGTTGTTCTAAAAAAAGGTCTGCCGTAATAAGGTCGGACCTTTTTTTATTGATATGAAAGTTCCTTGTCTGTAGAAATAGTGTCGACGGAGAATAGTATGTGTATTTTTTGAAATCTCTGCTTTTTTGCGGTCCGATGTCCCCAATGAGTCAGCTGCTTTATAGTCGAGATGAATGCTTTCTTCAACCTGATTTGTTATCAGGTCTTGGATATCTTTTATAAAATTAATGTTGTCCATGAGCATTACAGGTAACGGTTTCGGGGCTTGCGTTCGGCGGGTTAAAGAACCGTCAAACCGTCTACTACCAAAAAGTTTAAATAAAGATACAAAACATTTTCTTTTTTGCTTTACGAAAATAAAAGTCCCGAAGGGGCAAAAGCAAAGCAAAAAAACTACCCGTCAACCCCGCTGACGCAATTGCCCCGTGTTATAGGTTGCCAGCCACACACAGTTTATTTAGTTTTCTTGTAATTTGTTGTCAATGAAGTCGCTGATGATTTTCCCGCTGTCAGGTAAACAATAATATATGTCCTTGCGTCTATTTGAAATCATTTCTCCACAAGTCTTTAGTCTAAGGGTGTCAGTTGTCAGAATTAACCTTATTACATATTTGCTAGCGCATTTATACATTCCAGCAGATTCAAGCATTTCAAGTTTCTTTATAAACTGATTTTTTTGAATACTTGTCAAAGTTTTGGTACTTATTATGCCTCCTAACATAGGGTGTTCAATTTCAACAATGTCAATTGATTTTATGTCTGAGTAATTAAATATGGTGTCAAACAGGTCTTTTTGTGTTGCATTTTGATTAAAAGCCTTTTTTGTCGTGCTTTCACAAGAATAAAAAATTGTCAATATAAAGATTGAATATATTATTTTCATTGTCGAGTCTGTCGGCTGGTTACCTATAACTAATAGATATGCGCCATTAAATAAACAAAACTACTTCTTCAACAAATAGCCTTTTTCTAAAGTAAGGGTTTCTTTAGTGCTAAGTTTTAATTCTATTTTTTCGGTAATATCTTTAAAGCCTTTTTTCTTTACGCTTAATGTATAATTACCACCTTTTAAGGTAAAAAAGTATTCGCCGTTTTCGTTTGTAAAAGTAGATGCAACTTGCGATGTAGCATCATCCGTCACAATAATTTCAACTTCGGCAATGCCGTAACCTTCAAAACCATCGCGAATAGTACCTTTTAAAATACTTAAACCGTTACCGGCTTTTTTCTTTCCGTCTTTTTCTAAAATGGAATACTCTTTTAAATCTATTTTATAAATATCGCTTTCGCCTAAACCACCTTTGCGCTCGCTGCTAAAATAAGCGTATTTAGCATCGGCACTAATAGTTAACTGCCCTTCTTTGGCCGCACTGTTTATAGGGTACCCCAAGTTTACAGGCTCGCTCCATTTGCCACCTTCGTAAACGGTTTTAAATATATCGTAACTGCCCATGCTACCGGGGCCATTACTACAAAAAAACAAGGTTTTACCATCGGGTGCTAAAAACATTCCACCTTCATCAAATTCTGAATTTACAGGTTTACCAATGTTTACAGGCTTGGCAAATTCTTTTTTATTAATTTTTTCTACTATGTAAATATCACTACGACCCAAACCACCGTCGCGCTCACTAAAAAAGAAAATACGTTTGTTATCACTCGAGGTACATGCACCACCTTCCCAATAGCTGCTTGCAATGGGTTTTCCGATTGGCTCGGGAGTGCGCCATTTACCGTTTGTTACCTTACTCACAAAAATATCGCCACCTATACTTTCTTTATCGGTAATATCGTTTTTATAAATAAATATTTGTTTACCATCGGGGCTTATGCTGGTGCAAGCATCGTGTGCTTTACTGTTTATTGAGCCGGGTACTTCGTCGGCTTTACCAAATTTTTGGTTGGTGCTGTCGTAATTAGAAATGTAAATATCCTCAAAGTATTTTCCGTCACCTTCAACATCCACCTCGTCGTTAGTACCTTCGGGCCGGCGAGAAGTAAACACTAATTTACGGCCATCTGCAGTAATACAAGGATTTTTATCATCAAACTTGCTGTTTATTTCAGGGCCTAAATTTATTATTTCAACATTAACAGGATTAGCAATAAATTTTTTTGCATTTTGGCATTGGCTTAATAAAACATCCGCATCTTCGTTACTTTCTTTATCTGTTTTTGGAGCCGATTTAAAAGCATTAAACTCCTCAATAGCTTTATCGTAATTTTCTTCCATTTGATAAATTTTACCCATTGTTAAATGGCTTTCGGGCTTAACGTCCTTTTTTGTATCAATGGCTTTTTGTAAATATTCTTTTGCCTTATCGTTTTGTTTTAAAACAAAATAGCATTGCCCTACATAATGTAAAACACTTGCATTGTCAGGATGGTTTTTTTCAATTTCGCGAAAGCTGTTTAAAGCACTAACGTATTGTCCGCCTAATAATTTTTGTTTGGCTACTACCATTTTAGCAGTAAGACCTGCATCAGTAAACACATTGCCTTTTTTTTCTTTTTGTGAAAAAGAAGAATAGGTAGAAATAAGGATGAGAGTAAGTAATAAAATTCGCATATACAAATACTACTGGGTTATTTAAGACTCTAAAATACAAATATTTATTAAAATTGCGTTAATATATTTTATATATTTGGTTAAAAAGCTCTAAAACATAAGTATGAAAAAAATAATTATTTCTATTCTGTTTGTTTCAGTACTTGTTCTATTAACCGGTTTTACAGGCTCTCCCGCCGAAGGCAAATGTAGCGCCTGCCATAGTGGCGGTTCTAGTATCTCATCAAGTGCAATTATTACTTCAATACCAAGTTTTACCGCTAACCAATACGTACCGGGTACTACTTATACAATAACTATTGGCATTGACGCGGTTGGTTTTAGTAATTTTGGTTTTGGTGCCGAAATTTTAAGTTCAACAAACGCTAACATAGGTATTATGCAAAATCCGGGCACAGGCGTTCAATTTATAAATGCAGGCAATGGAAGAAAAAATGCTACACAAACAACACCTAAAAATGGAAGCAATAATGTAAACTTTACGTTTGAGTGGGTTGCCCCTGCAAGCGGTGTGGCCACCATATATGTGTGTGGCAATGCTGTTGACTTAGGCGGTGGCACAGGTGGCGATTTAGCAAACATATCTACCTCTATGGCATTAACTACAGCAACAACTACTGGTGTTAAAGAAAATACAAGTATTATAATTTCTAACATTAATATTTCGCCAAACCCTATAAGTGGTGTAATGAGTGTAAGCTACTTAGTTAATCAAACACAAAATATCTGTATTCAATTAATTGATATTAATGGCAAAGTTGTAAAAACATTACTTAACGAAAATCAAACTTCAGGTTTTCATACTTCTACTGCTAATATACAAGATGTAATTAAAGGCGTTTACTTTGTAAAAACAAGTTCTAATAATCAAAAAATAGCTCAAAAATTAATTGTTGTTAATTAATTTATAAACTTATTTTAGCAAGCCGTTTAATTATTTTTAAACGGCTTTTTTATTTAATATTGTGTAATGATTACTTATACCTTCTTAGCTATTATCGTTGTTTTTTCTATATATTGTTTTAGTAATAAAAACGCTATGAATAAGTATTTGTTTCATCCTTATTCTATACATCACAACAAAGAGCACTATCGGTTTTTAACACATGCTTTTATACATGGCGATTACATACACTTATTATTTAATTGTTTAGCGTTATATAGTTTTGGTTTGGCATTAGAAGAGCATGTTTTTCCATATTACTTTGGCGAAAAACTTGGAAAAATATATTACATTTTATTATTTACAGGAGGCATTTACGCGGCATCTATAACAGAATATATTCGAAATAAAAATAATACCGGTTATTCGAGTTTAGGGGCAAGTGGTGCTATATCTTCTATAATGTTTTGTTATATTATGGTAAGTCCGTTGAGTCAAATTTCTTTATTCTTTTTTCCTATGCAAGGCTGGATTGCCGGAATATTATTATTAGGAGTTAGTTATTATTTAATACGCCGTAAAAAAACTACCGACTACAACGACAATATTAGCCACGAATCGCATTTTTGGGGCGCATTATTTGGCGTAGCTTTTATTTTAATTTTAAAACCTGCTATTTTAAAAAACTTTATGGATAAGATTTTGGGAGTGTTTTAGTACTAACATGTCACTTCAAGTAATCATTGGTTATTTTTAATCGGCGTGCCGAGAAGTGTTATTGGAATTATTTAGGCCTCGATACTTCGCCATCAAATTACAAAAATGCACCTACTCGATTTGAAACTAAAATCTTACCGCTTAAATTTAAAAATAACAAACAGCATAAATAAAACAGGTAGCGAGCTAAAAACCATTCCTAGATAGCCTTTGGGGTATTTTTCTAAATTGTAAAAATATTTTTGGTTAAGGTAAATGTTTATCCCCGAAACAATAAATCCTAAAATAGCAATGCCGATTCCCAAAAAAATATGCTGTATTTTATACATGCATAAAGCCGCACCAACACCTATTAATAGTGATAAATAGCCTGTAATGTTATAGATGGATTTTAGGTTCATTTATTTTCAAAAATTTGTTTTTCGCATACAGATGGCGCAGATTTTTTTTAATCATTTTTACTCTTAATCACTAGCGCTTTATTCTTGTTCCGCAAAATAATTCATTACTCGGCGGCGCAATTTACTTGCATAAACCTGGCATTGGTAATCGGTATGGTTTTTTGTAGAGTTAATACACCTGCCGTATTGGGTAATACGGTATTTCATTTCTTCGCCTAGTAAATTAAATAGTTCAATTGCTTCGCTAAAATCGGAAGCATTATCTTTTATGCGTGCAAAGTGATCTTCTAAACTATCTTCTAAAACAGTTTGCGGTTTAAAACCTTTGCGTAAAGCCATAGTGTATCTATCGCGTACAATAAAGGCCTGTGCACTCGAATTTAGAAATCGTTCTTTAATTTCGGGAGGCATATCGTAGTCGTTCTCCAACTCATAGTTCCATTCGTCTTTATAGCGATGCTCTAAATACAAATGTGGCGCTACAAATACATGTTTCCAATCTATTGGATATTGCCATAAATTAAAACGACGCGAATTATTACCTAAATCAACGATATTAAATGTTTTTTTATTTGGCAAAACACGACTTCCACGCCCTATCATTTGGTGATACAGCGTTAATGATTTTGTAGCCCTGTTTAAAATAATGGTTTCTACTTCGGGCTCATCAAAACCGGTAGTTAAAATACTTACGCTACTTAAAACACCATCCTTGGTTTTACGAAACCATTCTAAAGTTTCTACGCGCTCGCGCTCGCTAAAGGTGCTGTCTAAATGTTTTACGGGGTACCCCTTCTTTTTAAAGGTTTCGTACACAACGCGGCTGGTTAAAATACCGGCATTAAAAATTAATGTTTTTTTGCCTTTACCTAATTCTTCGTACGACTCTATTAACTTACTTTGCATAAGGGCTTGGGTGTATAGCATTTCGTGCGAGCCAACTGTAAATTCGCCATTATTACCTACGCGTAACGAGCTTAAATTTACATCGTACGAAAATGTTTGTCCTTCGCACAAAAAACCTTGCGAAATTAAATCGCTAATACTTTCGCCTACAATTAGGCTGCTGTAAGTTTGGTAAAGCGGTAATTTTTTATTGCTGCTTAAAGGCGTTGCGGTTACACCTAAAATATTTACATTTTCGAAGTAATGAAAAATTTTGCGGAAGGAATTATTATGCGCCTCATCTACAATTACTAAACCAATGTCTTCTAAAAATTGGTCGTTTTCCTGCAAGCGATTATTCAACGTTTCAACCAAGGCAGTAAAACTTTGGTAGTGGCTTTGTTGAGGTAGTTGCTTTACTTCGCTATTTATAATTTTGTTTGTAATGCCGGCTTCGTTTAATACGTCGCTGGTTTGTTTACCTAACTCAATGCGATGCGTTAAAATTAAAACTTTACGACCAAATTGCTTAATGTAGCGTTTGGCAATTTCGCTAAAAATAATTGTTTTACCGCCGCCGGTAGGTAACTGAAAAAGTAAGTTGGCATTGGGAGGTAACTCCACCAATTTGCTAAAAATATTAGCAACGGCTTGTTCCTGATAGGGGTATAAAGTGCGAATTTTTGGTGTATCGATGCTTGTTTCGTTAATCATAAAAAAATGAAGTCGCTAAATATACGGCAAAATCGGGGTATTTAAAAGAAATACTTTAATAAATTGTTAAGAATTGGGGAAAATTGCGATTTATTTTGCCATAGATTTTATTAATTAAGCGGATTGAAATAAATAAGATTTTATCTTAAAATGTATTCCAACCAATATTCTTTAGGATTTACAATTTTTGTTTTTTCAAATTGTTTTATATTAAAATCAGTATGATTTCCTGTAATTAAAAAATCGGCACGACTTTCTTTTGCAAGTTCAAGTAATTTATTATCGTCTTTATCCGATAGAATATCAACTTTTGTTTTTGGTTTATAGTTTATAGAAATCCTTTCGATTTCGGTTAAAATTAATTGTACATTAGAAACGAAGTTTGAATATTTTGAAAACTTTTTTCTATTTAAAACATCGAAGTATTCTTTAAATAACTCATCTGAAATGCAAATTCTAATTTCTGAATTTGAGAAAATTTCATTTAATATGTGAAAAGGGTAACTGCGTTGAATTAAAGCTGAGACAATAATATTTGTATCAATTACGATTTTTTGCATTTTTGCGTGCAGCTTTAATTTCTTTATTAATATCTGTAATAGTTAGTTTAGCGAAACCAAATTTTTCAGCCATTTCAACACTGTCTGAAATTTTTTGTTTTGTAATTTCTCTACTTAAAATATCTAATAAATCTGAAAAAGAAAAGTTAGTTGATTTTAATCCAAACTTATTAAATTCGATATCTGATATAGCTACGTTTATTGTTTTCATTTAAAGTAATTTACTTATTTAAAGATAGTTAATTTTTACAAAATTATTATTAATAAAGGGTAAAAGTAGTAGTTTTATTTATAGTTACAGTTCCACTTTCAATTGTAGTGTTGTAATGATCTGGGCAAACTTGATTTGCTTGCTTAACTGTCATTTTTTTATAAAAAAAAATTATTTCTTTCTGTAGATGAAGTAATCCCTTTTCCAGAAATTTTAGTAGTACAATCACAGTTTCTATCTTTAGCACAAGAGATAAATACTATTAAAAAAACCAGGAAATAAATATTTAATATTTTATGTTTAGTTGTTGTCATATCGATATTTATATTTATTTACAACGTATACGTACTACACTTGCCAATATTGTCAAAGTTTTTTTCAATCCAATTGTCGCAAGCTTTGTAACCTAAGGTTTTTAAATGCATTAAAAAATCCCAATTTGTATTTAGTTTACTCGATAGGTTTAAATTGCCCAAAGCATTATCGGCACTTAAAGCGTGTAAATTTATTTTTTTAAATTTACCATCCATCGTTATTCCTTTATCTACCAAATCATTAATAAATTCTAAGTGTTGAATTTCTAGAGCTAACGAGGAATTAAAACTAATTTCGTTTACACGGTCTTTAATATCTTCAATATTATCGGGCACTTTTGTAATTGTAAACGGATTAATTTTTACTAACAAAATATCATCAGTACCCTCTGTAAACTCAGTTAAAGGGCTTAAAGGCGGATTGCCCATATAGCCGCCGTCCCAATAAAATTCACCATCAATTTCAACGGCATCAAACAAATAAGGTAAACAAGCACTTGCCATTACCGCTTTTGAGGTAATTTCGCTAGGACCAAAAATGCGTGCCTTACATGTTTTTACATTTGTAGCACACACAAATAATTTTGGTGGCGATATTTTTTGCAACTCTTCAAAATCAATTAATTCGTTTAAAATTTTCTCAAGTGGGTTAATGCCAAGAGGATTAAACTGTTTAGGTGAAAGGGTTTCGGCAGTAACACTAAAAAACTTATAAAGTGGTGAAAAATCCATATTACCCGGACTCATAGCCTTATCCATCCAAGTGGGTTGTAAAATAGAATTTTTACCCGCTTCCGAAATTTTATGCCAAAATTTAACTAAGGTATGTTTGGCTAAATTACGTCCACCTTTGCTAAGCCCATAAATAGTACAAACCCCGTTCATAGCGCCGGCACTTGTACCACAAATGCCATCTATTTCAATACGAGGTTCATCTAATAATCTGTCAATCACTCCCCAGCTATAAGCGCCATGTGCACCGCCACCTTGCAGGGCTATATCTATTTTTTTAACTTCAGCCATAATTTGTATATTAATTTAGTTGTAATAATACCTATTTTCTTTTGTTATAACATCACTAGCCGTTAAAATTAACTTAAACTTAGTTATTTTTTTAGTTTGCAAATAATTATTGGTAAAATGTTCAATTATAGTAAAGTTTTTGTCGTTTTGTATTTTGACATTTTTTAATGTGGTATTTTTTTCAAAATAATGTATGCTATTACTAATTGCTATTAAAATAGGCTCGTAACCAGCTAAACGATTTGTTTGATGTTTGGTTAAAATTTCATTAAACACATTTATTTTTACACTATCGTTATAAGCAATTAACTGGTAATTAGTTGTTGGCAGTGGCACAAATAAATTCCAGTTTTGATGAAAAAAGGGATAAGTATAATAGGAGGAATAGTAAGATATTTTAGAGAGTTTTCGCGCTGTATTTGTTGCATAAATACTTACAAAACCAAAGTGTAGCAACATTAAAAAAAGTGCTATAAAAAAAATAATTATTTTAGTGCTATATTTAATATACTTATTTTACTATTTATGAAGATTAAAGTTACATTTTTATTCGCATTTTTTTGCTTTCAAATTTTTTCTCAAACCAAATTATTAACCATACAAGATGCCGTTTTAAAAGGGCGAACCGGCTTGGCTCCAAAACGCTTGCAAAACTTGGTGTTTGTGCCTAACTCCAACAACTATTCTTACATAGATAATACTACAATTTATCAAAATGATAACGCAAGCACTAAGGTTAAATATAAAACAACACTAAATGATTTAAACTCCGCTTTAAAATTATTAAACAGCGATACCTTATTAGCTTTTCCAAATGTTACATGGAAAAACGACATACAGTTTAGTTTTGTAACTGCAAAAAGTGAAGAAATTTTTTATTCTCCATCTACCTTAATAGGCGTTAAAAAAGAAAAAATTCCTGTTGTAGATAATGCCGATGCGTCACCAACATCAAACGAAGTGGCATATTCAAAAGATAATAATTTATACATAGCAAAAGGCACACAAACTACTCCGGTTACAACCAACGGCTCTTATACACTTGCTTATGGCACAGGCGATGTGCATCGTAACGAATTTGGCATTAGTAAGGGAACATTTTGGAGCCCCAAAGGAAACTATTTAGCGTTTTATAAAATGGATCAAAGTGATGTAGATGATTATCCTGTTATTGATTGGACAACCTATCCGGCACAAAATAAAAATATTAAATATCCCATGGCGGGCAAAAAAAGTCATTATGTTAGCTTGGGGGTTTATAGTTTACTAAATAAAGAAATAATTTATTTAAAGGTAGATGGCCCTAAAGACCAATACTTAACAAACATTGTATGGAGCTTAGATGAAAAATTTATTTACATAGCCGTTTTAAACCGAGAACAAAATCATTTTAAATTAAATGAATATGAATCGCAAACTGGCAATTTTGTGCGTACATTATTTGAGGAAAAAGAAGAGAAGTATGCCGAACCGCTTCATCCTATTCAGTTTTTAAAAGCTAATCCTAATCAATTTATTTGGCAAAGCCGCAGAGACGGATTTAATCACATTTATTTATACGATATAAAAGGCACTTTAATAAAACAATTAACCACAGGTAATTGGGAGGTGAAAGAGGTGAATGGTTTTGATGAAAAATGCGAAAATTTATTTTATCACGCGAATGAGCAAAACCCGGTTAATCAGGATTTTTACAGCGTAAATTTAAAAACAACTAAAATTACACGCTTAACAACAGGTAATGGATTTCATACCTGTATTTTAAATAGTAAGAAAGAATTTTTTATAGATAATTTTTCATCGAGTAATATTCCACGAGAAGTAAAAATTGTAAATATTAAAACACAAAAAAGTAATACTATTTTAAATGCCGAAAATCCTATTAAAGATTATAAACTTGGTAAGTGGAATTTATTTACCATAAAAAATACCGAAGGCACCGATTTATATTGCCGCTTATTTAAACCGGTAGATTTTGACAGCACAAAAAAATATCCTGTTTTAGTTTATTTGTATAACGGACCGCACTCACAAATGGTTACAAACACTTGGCTTGCAGGTGGCGAGTTATGGTACCAATACATGGCACAAAAAGGCTTTATCGTGTTTACATTAGATGGAAGAGGAACCTCACATCGCGGTAAAGCTTTTGAACAAGCCATACACAGGCAATTAGGCACAAAAGAAATGGAAGACCAAATTAGCGGTGTTAATTATTTAAAATCCTTACCATATGTAGATGCCAGTAGAATAGGGGTACACGGCTGGAGCTATGGTGGATTTATGACAACTAGTTTAATGACACGTTACCCAGATGTGTTTAAAGTAGGAGTGTGTGGTGGACCGGTAATAGACTGGAGTTATTACGAAATTATGTACGGCGAGCGTTATATGGATACTCCACAGGAAAACCCTGAAGGGTATGCTAAAAATAATACCTTAAATTATGTAGATAAATTAAAAGGAAAATTATTGATGATACATGGCGCACAAGACCCTGTAGTGGTTTGGCAACACAGTATGATGTACCTAAAAAAAGCTACCGAAAAAAATATTCAATTAGATTTTTATGTTTATCCTGGACATGAGCATAATGTGTTGGGCAAAGATAGAGCGCATTTGATGGATAAAATTTGTAATTATTTTATAGAGCATTTATAGAACGCTGTTTAGGACATGAATTTAACGAATGTTCACTAATTTATACTTAGATAGTTTAAAAAAAATAGAGACACTAATTTCACCAATCTAAACCATAATATTTAAATTCAGTTTTGTGTTAATTCATGTTATTCGTCTCAAAAAAAAATTAGTGAAACTTTTTGCCCTTAGTGCCTTAGTGGTTTAATTATTACCACTTCTCAAAATCTACAAGTTGTTTGCGCTGCTCTTTGTTACGTAGGTTAAAGCTGATTAATACTTCATGCGAACCAGCTGTATTTCCTGAAAGTTTGGAAACTACAACATCGTAACCATAAGTAATTGAAAAAAGATGATGTCTATATCCCACATTTAAATTTACACCATAATAATTAGATTTTATACCGCCACCAATTAAAAAATGTTTAGCAAGCAAAGCATTAACATTTAAGTACAAGTACTGAAAATTTTGTTGTGTTTGATAATTAACAAAAAAATTAAGTAGAGTTTTTTCGGAAATATGAAAATTGTATGAGCTATGGATGGAAAGCCTGTATGGTAATTTAAATGACCCTAAAAGACCTATATCGGGTTGATTAAAATGAAATACCGACGAGCCAAAATAAAAATTTTTATAGTTAATTAATAAGCCGCCGCTACAATCTATATTTTTTTTGCTTTGAGCAGGAACTGCCGAATTAGTATTCCAAACAATTCCATAACGTGAATTAATTTCATCACCAAAATTTAACTTTGTTTTATCTAAACTTAGATGCATATATGTAGCTTGTATCGATGGTATTATTTTTAGTTTACCTTCCATTAAAGAAAAATGTTGGGCATACGTTAAATCAATTCTATCGGTTGTTAAAGTGCCGTTTGCTTGGTCATCTCTTAAATAAGTTAACCCCACACCTGCTTTAAGTTTTTTTAAATATATATCAAAGCCATTATAAAATGTAAGATACGAGCCCGATAAATTTGGCCACTGATTTTTAAATACGCTTTGATGTCTTATAAACCCATTACTACCTGCAAACGAGGGGTTTAAATACAACAACGATTGTTGGGTGTTTGTAAATAAAGCGTCTTGAGCATTTGTTTTAAAAACAAATACAATTAAAATAATAACTATGAGTTTTATTTTTTTGATAAATAAATTTAGTTATAATTTTTGGAGTAAAGAAATTAAGACACGAATTTCACGGATGTTCACTAATCTTATTTAGTATTAATTAGTGTACAAAAACTTTGTGTACTTAGTGGCTACACTAATCGAACTTCAACGTTTTTATTGGCGTTAATTTTGTTAAAATAAGAGTAGGTAAAAACAGCATTAGTAAGCAGGTTATAAACGTACCAATATTTAAAAACAAAATATAAAACCAATTTATTTCTATTACCACATACTCTACATAATAGGTATCACTGTCTAATTTTACTATTCTAAAATAATATTGTAGTAAACATAAACCAATGCCAACAATATTTCCCCACAGCAAACCTTTGCCAATTAACTTTAAACTAATAAATAAAAATATTTTTCGTACGCTAGTGTTACTCATTCCTAATGATTTTATTAAACCGACCATATTGGCGCGTTCTAAAATTAAAATAAGTAAAGCGGTAATCATATTTATGGTAGCTACTAAAATCATTAATACAATAATTATTATGCCGTTTATGTCCAGCTTATCTAACCAAATAAAAATATTGGCATACATTTCTCTTACGCTACTAACGGTGTAATTATAGCCCAAAATATCTTGTACTTTTACAATGGTAGCGTCGTTGGCTTCAAAATCATTAACTTTTATTTCGTAGTTGGCAACTTGCGAACTATCCCAATAGTTTAAGCGCTGTATTTGTCGCAAATCAACAAAGGTTAGGTTATTATCAAAATCGGCAAAACTGGTTTTAAAAATACCACAAATAGTAAGGCTTCGGCTACGTTGTTCGTATTTTACAACTTTATCATTTGCTACACTGTCAAATACCTCGTGCTGACTAATAAAATAAATTAATAATTTTTGGTTTAATTTCAAATCTAATTTATCAGCCAAACCACGGCTTATTAAAATTTGTTTACTGGTTTCAGAGGTAGCAAAATTCGGTAAAGCACCCTCTTGCATGTAATTTTTAATAAAACCAAAATCATAATTTTTGTTTACACCTTTTAATATTACGCCTTCATTTTGTGTTTCGGTTTTTAAAATGCCATTTTTAAAGGCCGTACCCTGTATGTGTTTTACATTAGGTAATTTTTTTAATAGTTGAAGGCTATCGGCATTTATTGTAATAGGCTCGGGCTCGTTGCTGGGGTTAATATTAATATTACTAATAGCAATATGCGTGGTAAGCCCGGTAATTTTATTTATTATTTCGTGTTTAAAGCCAAATACAATACTCATGGTTAAAAGCATTACGCTTACACCCAAAACAATGCCAATAATGCCTATTTTTACAATAGGTTTAGAGATATTATTTTTACCATCGCCGGGATTAGTAATTTTGTTGGCTATTAATTTTTCTACACTCAAAAAACTTTATGATTATTTTTTGTAAAAATACTATTTTGATTGGCTTAACGTTTAGCTTCTTACTTTTATTTTCAACGCTTAAAAGTCAGGTTACTATAAAAGATTACACAACCGTTACTATTGGTGCACAACAATTTGAAAATTATTTACCGAACTTAAAAAACAAACGTGTAGCTATTGTTACCAATATTACAGGGGTAATAGGAACTATTACCATTGTAGATACTTTACTTGCGTTAAACATTAACGTAAAAAAAATATTTGGCCCAGAACATGGCTTTAGAAGTAATACAGAAGCGGGTGACAAAGTACAAAGCGATGTAGATAAAAAAACAGGCTTACCTATAATTTCGTTATACGGCGCAAACAAAAAACCAACAAAAGAACAGTTAGCCGATGTAGATGTTTTAATTTATGATATACAAGATATTGGGGTGCGGTTTTACACCTACATCTCTACTATGTGTTATGCTATGGAAGCTTGCGCCGAATCCGGAAAAGAATTTATTGTGTTGGACAGACCTAACCCCAACGGCTTTTATATAGACGGACCCGTTTTAAAACCCGAATTTAAAAGTTTTTTAGGATTACATCCGGTACCTATTGTGTATGGTATGACCTGCGGCGAGTATGCCCAAATGGCAAATGCAGAAGGCTGGTTAAAAAATAAAGTAAAATGTAAACTTTTAGTTATTCCTTTAAGAAATTACGACAGAAAAGCGGCATATAATTTACCGGTAAAACCTTCTCCAAATATTCCAAATACAGCGGCTATTTTATTATATCCAAGTTTAGGTTTGTTTGAAGGCACGATAATTAGTTTGGGTAGAGGAACGCAGATGCCATTTCAAGTTATTGGTCATCCAAATTATAGCGATACCAATTTTAGTTTTATACCACTACCCTCAGCATTAAGTAAAGAACCAAAATATGTAAATAAAAAATGCTTTGGATTATATTTAAAAGAGAGTAATTATTTAAAACAACATCCAAAAAGAATAAATTTAGAATGGTTGCAACAGATGTTTTCAAATTTAAAACGCGATGATTTTTTTGATAAGAATTTTAATTTTCATATTGGTAATGTCGATTTACAACAACAAATTAAAACAGGTGCAAATACAACTAATATTCAAAAAAGTTGGCAACCCGATATTGAAAAATTTAAAAAAATTAGAAAAAAGTATTTGTTGTATAAAGATTTTAATTAAATGTCAGTTTGAGTAAATTTTTGCCTGCCTCTTGCAAAAATTGTATCGCGAACCTTCATTGATAACACTTCTCGAAAAGCCTGTCCTGATTTTGTCGAAGGGCTCCTAAGTCGCTACTCGAAATGATTAAATCTTAAACTCTTTCTTCACCAACTCACCCTCATCATTCTTTAATTCAATAGTGTATTTACCGTTAGCCAAACCTGCTACAGGCATATTCAAATTATAAGTTTGATTATTGCCAACTAATGTCCATTGTTTTATAATGTTACCAACTTCTAAACCTTTATCATTTAAAATATGTAAAGTTGTGTAACATTCTTTTCCATTATTAAAATTTAACTTGCCGCGTAATACGGTCGGAAAGGTTTGCATACGTCCACCCAAATAATTAACTGTTTTGGTAGCAAAGGTGTACCAAGGTATTGGCTCGCCTTTTATAGTAGCTACTAAATTGCGCAAAGGCAAAATTAATGTATCGTTTGCTGCTGTAACATTTGCAGTATTTTTATTATCGCTAATTGCCCAAATGGCATTTTGTTCAACCTCATTTGCAAACGTATTTACGTTTAAATAATGCGCTAAAAGCACTAAGGTTTTATCGGCTAATACGCTAACATCGTATTTTGCGCCCGCATTTGGGCTGTGGTTATTAGCTTGGCAGCAATATCCTTTTACGTCGATGTATTTGTCTTCGTATTTTTTTAGCATTACAAATTGTTCTCTCACTACTAAAATATCCTGATTTTTTTCGTCAATAGAATTTAATCTGCGTCCGGCTTCCACCAAAATTATTAACGAATCGGGACTTAAATTTTTAACTTCCATTTTTATACAATAGCCTTGGTAACCACCCAAGCTGTGTACTTTAGCCGATACTAATTTTTTATCGAGCGCATTTTGCAAACTCAATTGCTCATGTTTTGCATTTAACCCCAAATGCATACTTACTAAACCTATTAAAATATAACGATACATATTTTCCTCCTTTTAAAATAATAATGATGATTTTTTGTTTTGGTTACAGAAATATTTTTGTACTTTTCAAAACTCTTAATTTTAGTATGGATAGATTTAAAGGATTGATAGGAATTGTTGTAATTTTTGGAATTGCCTTTTTATTATCTAATAATAAAAAACGTATTAACTACCGCTTGGTATTAAGCGGTTTAGGCTTACAAATTTTAATTGCAGTTTTAGTTTTAAAGGTTGAGCCTATAACGCGTTTTTTTGCAATGTTAGGGCGGGGAATGGGTAAAATTGAACAGTTTGCGTCACAAGGCGCAAGTTTTGTATATGGTAATATTATTATAGACACGCACACTGTAAACGGTAATCAAGGTTTTGGTGCGCCACATACTTTTGTATTTGCATTTAGTGTAACTTCTACAATTATTTTGGTGTGTGTGCTGGTAAGTATTTTATACCACATTGGCATTATGCAACGTATTGTTGCCGTAATAGCACGCGCCATGAATTTCATTATGCGAGCTAGTGGAGCAGAGGCTTTAAGCAATATTGCCAGTGCATTTGTTGGACAAGTGGAAGCGCAAGTAATGATTCGCCCATATTTACCAACTATGACAAAATCTGAATTACTTTCCTCAATGGCCGGTAGTATGGCGTGTATAGCGGGTGGTATTTTAATTGTGTATGTAAACATGGGTGCAAAAGCTGAGTACTTATTAACAGCCAGTTTAATGGCAGCTCCGGCAGCATTAATAATGAGTAAAATTATTTATCCGGAAACTGAAGAATCAAAAACAAAAGGAAAAGTTACTTTAGAAATAAAGAAAGAGCATACTAATTTAATTGACGCTATTTCGCACGGGGCTGGCGACGGAATGAAAATTGCCATTAACGTAATAGCCATGCTAATTGGTTTTATTGCATTAATTGCGTTTGTAAATTATTGTATAGGAAAAATTTATATCGGACCAAACGAGGTTTTATCATTAGATTATATTTTCGGGAAATTATTTTACCCCTTAGCATGGTGTATGGGTGTACCCGAAGCCGATGTGCAGCAAGTAGCCACCATTATGGGACAAAAATTAACTATAAACGAATTTGTAGCTTTTGATACTTTAACACATAAATTAGCCGCACCGCTTAGCCAAAAAGGATTGGTAATTGTAAGTTTTGCCATTTGTGGTTTTGCTAATTTTAGTAGCGTTGGTATGCAAATTGGCGGCATTGGTGCTTTGGTTCCGGAACGTAGAGCAGATTTAGCCAAGTTAGGAATTAGAGCATTAATTAGCGGCACTCTCGCTTCTTATTTATCTGCAACTATTGCGGGGATGTTGATTTAAAAAAACTAGAGAGAATAACTATAGTCATTCCGAACTCGATTTGGCATCTCGGTTTTTTATAGTTATAGTGTCGAGACCTTGAAATAAACTCAAGGTGACAGAAAAAAAATCATGCGGAGAGCGTCGAACCCTTGGGGGGGGTCTTAAATTATATAATAATATATCGTTTCCTTAAAAACCACTCAATACTTAACAATCCAATTAAAATAATAATTATCCATTTTAATTCAATTAAAGGATTGGTTGTTGTTTGGGTGTAAGTAATTGGTTTTATTAGCTGATTGTTTAAAATTTCATTTTGTAATTTTTCTAACTGATTAGGATAAATTAATTTACCACCCGTTTTATTAGCCAATTGAAATAATAATTGATGATTAGCAACCGTGTTTATTGTTTCGGAAACTATTTCTTTAACTACTATAAGTCCTTGTTTTACAAATAATTCGTTATTCACCTTTACTTTAGCTTCGTATTTGTACTCGCCTGCACCAAGCAGGCCAATATTAAGTTTGTATGCATTAGATGTTTTACTGAAGGTATAATTAAAAGTTTTTTTATCTGTGTTAGTAAGCGTTAATACCACATCGGGTTCGGTAATTAACTCGTAACTTTTATTATACACTTCGGCTCCTAATTCTATACTTTCGTTTTCGTTACACATTTTTGGCGCGGTAATTCTAAAAAAACTTTTATCGCTTTTTACAGATAAGTATTGAATTGATTTACTAATTAATTCGTTAAACAAATTGGTATTTGTATGCTCAGCAAAATCCCGTAATTTCCAACGCCATAGCCCATCGCCAATTAAAACCGCGTTTTTTATCCCATTATTCTCATTAAATAATAAAATAGGGTTTTCAGTTTCAACTACTCCAATACGCTGATTAATGAGGCTATTGGCACTATTGCTTAAACTATAATTTCCAAAAAAAGTTTTTAAAGGAGGTAAGTCTTTTGTAATTTTTTTTAGTTCGTCGCTAATAGTAAACAAACCAAAATTTTTATTAATAGCTGGTTCAGCATCGTTAAATTTATTTAATGAAGCCGAAATTTTAACACCATTTAAACCCTCTGTAATAGTGGGGTTAATTAACCAAACTGGTATATTATTATTTTCACAATCGATAATCAGGTTTTGGTTAGTTGTATTAAAGCCGTGCACAATAACTAAACTATAAGGCTTTATGGGTTTTTTAAAGTCTGACGCTAAGCCGTATTCCACCTCGTAAGTGGTACTGTTTATAATGGCATCTTTTATGGCAGCCACATCGGGGTGAGGCGTATTTGCTAATAGTAAAATTTTTTCACGATTATCAATTACTTCAACAATAAACGATTGAGAATTGTTAAGTATATTTTTTTCTCCTTCTAAAATAGTAGTATTAACAACATAACGTTGCAAGCCTGCGATTGCAGCATTAATTGTAAAATTTGTTGTACTTAAAAAATTATCTGAATTTATTTTTACAGTTTGTTGCGCTATTTTTTGAGAGTTATGATTAACAGAAACAAGGATTTCTTTTCCTGAAAAATTTTTAGCGGAAGTAATTACTTCTAACGGAAAATTATTTCCTAAATAAGCCACCTGATTATGGTTTATTTTTTGAATGGAAACATCTTTCACTTCATTTGTATCGCCCATAGCGATGGTGTAAACCGGGTACCCTAATTTTTCAATACCATAAATTGGATTAGCTCCTTTATTATAAATACCATCGCTGGCAATAATTAATGCGCCAATGTTTTGATTGCTGTAATTGTTTTCAATGTCCGAAATTAAATTTTCAATATCGGTTTCTTTTTCGGTAAACGTTGGCTGTTCCGCTAAAAGGGTTTTATTGCCAAATAAAATAGTTTTAACTGTAAAATTTTCGCCAATATTTTTTTTTAACGCTTCTAATTTTTTCAAGAATTCGTTTTTTACAAACAAACTGTCGGCTAACGCTGTTATAGACGACGAATTATCAATGGCTACTAAAATAGTTGGGTTTTGAGTATCGTTTTTTACTTGCTTTAAAAAAATATTTAATAATAAAAAAGTAATTACACTTACCGATAAAAATCGCAATACCAATAATGTAGTATTTATTTTTTTGGGAACATCTACATTCTTTTTGTTTTTAAAATATAAAATAAACGCAAAAGCAAAACCTACCAACAAGCAGATTAAAAAATAATACCAAGGCGAATTAATTATAATTTTGGAAAACAAAATATTTTTTTAGACACGAATTAAAACAAATTTACACTAATTTCAATCGAATTAAATGGCAATAGATTAATTAAGTAAGCATTCCTCCGCACACATTGATGCACTGCCCTGTAATGTAAGTACTCATATCGCTGGCTAAAAATACGGTAAGGTTGGCTACATCGTCGGTTGTTCCGCCACGTTTAAGTGGAATACTGTCGCGCCATTGTTGCACTACTTTTTCATCTAAAGCACCCGTCATCTCCGTTTCAATAAAACCGGGGGCTATGGCATTGCTACGAATGTTGCGTGAGCCTAACTCAATAGCTATAGACTTTGTAAAACCAATTATGCCAGCTTTACTAGCGGCGTAATTACTTTGTCCGGCATTGCCTTTTACGCCAACTACCGAACTCATGTTAATAATAGAACCTTTTTTAGCTTTTAACATAGGGCGCTGCACGGCTTTAGTTAAATTAAATACCGATTTTAAGTTGGCGTTTATCACTTCGTCCCACTGTTGTTCGCTCATTCGCATTAATAAAGTATCGCGGGTAATACCAGCGTTGTTTACTAAAACATCTATGGTTCCAAATTCGGCTACCACGTTGGTAACTAATTCATCAGCCGCTTTAAAATCGCCGGCATCACTTTTATAACCTTTAGCCTTTATACCAAATGTTTTTAATTCAGCCTCTAAGGCTTTCGCTTTTTCTTCGCTACTAACGTATGTAAACGCAACATTTGCACCGTTTTTCGCAAAGTGAATAGCTATTCCTTTGCCTATTCCACGAGTTGCACCCGTAATTAAGGCTACTTTATTTTGTAATAATTGCATAATTAATTGTTAAAATTCAAATTAACGTAAAATTTATGTCAAAAAAAAGGTTGCTTTTTTAACAAATTTTAATTTGTGGCACGGTGTTTGTAAAAGTTTGTTAAATAAAAAGTTTATCATACATTTAAAAACGAAAAAAACAATAACATGAAAATAACAAAAAAATTAATTTTAGCGATTTTAGTTTTATTTGCAGGTTTTGCATCTAAAATTAGCGCTCAGCAATCGGATGTAGAGATTAAAACCTCTTATATTTATTCAAATGATTCTACCGCAGGCTTTGATGAGCAAGCAGCTTCGTCAGTTGCCATAGAAAATGCTTATTATGGTCAAGAGTTTAAATACTTCATGTATGAAGAAAAGCGTAAATTTATTATTCAAAAGTATAATATTAAATCGCCGGTTCAAAAGGTTACTAAGGTTATCCCTTTTCCTGCAAAATACGGTGTGCCAAGCGGTATAGCTAATAAATCTATGTTTACATTGCCTAGTAGTGGTGCTTGTGCAAACGAAGATTTTGAAGATGCACAATCTAATTCAGGTCCTCAAATTGGTGGAATTGTTAATGGATGGAGTTTATTTGAAGGTATTGGATCAAGCGCCTCTAACTTTTGTACGCCTAGTGCTTTATCAGCAACTTCAAATTATATTGTTTACAATGGCCCAACTATAGATGCCATAATGATTGCACCATCAAATACTATATCCTCATATTTTGATGCTATATCAATTACTCAACCTGCAGGCAATTGTTTTATTAAATTACAGGATGCTATACCTGGTGCTTCAGTTTGTCGTTTATCAAAAACTTACACTATCGCTCCTACAAATGCGTTGTTTAGATATGCTTACAGAGCTGTTATTTCCAATCCTGGTCACGCATGTTGTGGTCAACCAGGTTTTAAAATTCAAGTTACCATTACAAATACTGCTACAAGTTCCTTTACTGTTTTAGCTTGTCCAAATATCAAGTTGCTGCAGGTACTTCATGTGGTCCCGCTACTCCGGGCTTTTCAACGGGTAATTTATTAAATGGTTCGCCAAGCTCGTATAACGCCTCTTGGGTTCCCTCGTCAATTGATTTATCTTCGTACTTAGGCTTTGCTGTAACAATTAACGTTTTTGCAATTGATTGTAGCGCTACCGGTCATGCGGGTTACGTATATTTTGACGCATTATGCGCGCCAATGACAATTATTGGTAACACTACCGGTTTCCCTGCAGGAAGTGGAAATATTACTTTGCCAACCTGTGGCGCATCAGGGGCAACCATTACCGCACCTCCAGGATTAGGGCCATATTCTTGGTCTTCAGGAAGTATTACAATTCCTGCTAACTTATCTGTTCCAAATAATACTAATACCACACTTATTACAAATCAATCCGGTACATTATCACTAACAATGAATCCTCCGGGATCGTGTGCGCCTATTATAAAAGTAATTACAGTAACTATAACCCCTGCCCCTCAAGCATTAATAAGTATGACTCAAGCAGGATGTAGCAATACGATTGCCTGTGTAAGTTTAACAACAGCGGGTTCAGCCTCGGTAACTTCAAATATTATTTGGACACCGGCTCCAACATCTTTATCAGGAAATTCACTTAATGCGTGTGGTTTTCCTCCAGGTTTAGGAACGGTTAGTGTTTTCGATACCTTTAGTTGCCAGATTACAAACACATTCAATGTAAATTCAGCACCACCTGTACCATCGTTTACATTAACAAATAATACAGGTTCATTTAGTTTAACCTGTACTAACCCAACGATTAATTTAAGCGTTGCTAGTAATTATACGTATGGCCCTACAAATTACTCTTGGATAAATTCACCACCTACATTCACATCCTCTTCTACTAGTATAAACTTAACAAATGGTAACACGGGTAATTATACTGTAAGTTTAAATGACCCAACTACAGGTTGTACAATATCGCAAACTTTCGCCATTGGTCAAAATACAGCAGTACCGGTTAATAACTTAAATGCTACAAGCGCTATTATTAATTGTAATTCTACTTGCCCTACCTTTACAAGTACGGTTACATCGCCTACTACAAATATAACAACATCGTGGTACGCGCCAGGCTCTGCTTTTCCTGGAGGACCATCTCCGGTTACTAATGGCACTACCAATATTGCCAATATTTGTTCACCGGGGCAAGTAACTGTTGTTACCTTAAACAATGTAAATGGCTGTAGTAATATTAAATTTATAAATATTTCTAGTACCTCGGCTTTTCCAACCTTTAATATTACAAGTAGTACCAACTTTACCTTGGGTTGTAACTCGCCGGTAAATACAACTACTTTATGTATGGCTAACGCAACTAGTACTAACGGACCGGTGCAATATGCCTTTTTACCACCAAGCAGTTCTTTATCAGTTCCCATTCCAACTAATAATTTTAACGCCCAATCGTGCACCACAACACCCGTACCCGGCACTTGGACGTTAGTAGTGTTAGATCCGATTAGTGGATGCCAAACACCTATACCTGCTACTGTATTATCAAATACAACCCTACCAAACGTAACAGCTAGTATGTTAACTCAAACCTTAACGTGTACTAACCCAACTGTGTTTGCAATGGGTAATTCGAACACACCTGGTGTAAATGTAACGTGGTTGTTGCCGGCAGCACCATTTTCTTCGCCATCGCCT
>JAYVGH010000107.1:0-6002 GCA_043772435.1 Bacteroidota bacterium | reverse complement strand
TTACTGCTGTTACTAATGCGCATTGGTATTTTAGAAAGTGGTATGTTTAAACAAGTTAAAGAAAGCAATGTTGAAAAGGGTAATTTTTTAGCTTTATTTAAAAGCACGCATCGCTTTACAAAATTTATTAGTATTATTTTAGTTGCGTTGCCGGTATGGTTTGTAATGGGTATTTTAATAACGTTTTGCCCCGAAATTATGAAAAGTTTAGGGATGGAAAATCCACCAAAAAATGCCCGTTTAGCCCTAACATTGGCTTATGTAGGCATAACTATTGGCGATGTGGTAAGTGGATTAATAAGCCAAAAATGGCAAAGCCGTAAAAAAAGTTTATTACTATTTTTAATATTAACAGTAATTTTTACGGTTGCTTATTTTACAGTTGCGAAAAATTCGGTAGTTGCATTTTACACGGTAATTATTTTAATAGGCTTTGCAACGGGCTATTGGGCTGTGTTTATAAGCACCGCCAGCGAGTTGTTTGGTACTAATTTACGAGCTACTGTTACTACAACTGTGCCTAATTTTGTGCGTGGAGGCACCATTTTAATTACCACTTTGTTTCAATTTTTTGCAGGGTACGAAAGTATAGGTAATATTTATTCGTCCATGTTAGTTGGTTTGGTAGTATTTGCAATGGGCTTTTTTGCTTGGTTTAAATTGGAAGAAACCTATGGTAAAGATTTAAATTACATAGAGGAAAAATAAATTTATCCTAATATTTGGTAAATTAAATTTGTTGTAGTATATTTGCCCTCCCTTTTTAAGGGGATAATTAAATTTAAGCAAAAGTAATATGTCACGTATTTGTCAGTTAACCGGAAAAACAGCAATGGGCGGAAACAAAGTTTCTTTCTCAAACAGCAAAACTCGTCGCCAATTTAAAGTAAATTTAAAACGTAAACGCTTTTTTGTTCCTGAAACAAACGAATGGGTTACCTTACGTGTATCTACATCGGCAATTAAAAATATTAACAAAAAAGGTATTTTTGCCTGTTTAAAAGAAGCTAAAGATAACGGCATATTAGCAAAATAAAAAATAGTTGTTAAAGATTAGTTTTTTGTTTTTAGAGAATTATTCAGCAACCAACATTAAACAACAAATAACACGGTAATAAAATGGCAAAAAAAGGTAATAGAATACAAGTAATTTTAGAATGTACCGAGCATAAAGAAAGTGGTAAAGCAGGTACTTCGCGCTACATTACAACAAAAAATAAAAAAAATACAACAGAACGTATTGAATTAAAAAAATACAATTCGGTTTTGAAACGTATGACAACCCATAAAGAAATTAAATAACCATTAACTAAAAAATACAATGGCAAAGAAAGTAGTAGCAACATTAAAAAGTGGTAAAGGTAATAGCTTTACTAAAGTTATTAAAATGGTAAAATCACCTATAACAGGTTCGTATAGCTTTAAAGAAGAAATTGTTCACAACGATCACGTAGCTGATTTTTTGAAAAATAAATAATTTTAAAAATCTTAAACATTAAAAAATTCTTTTCTTAATACGAAAAGAATTTTTTTGTTTTACGGGCATCTCTAAAAATTGCTTTTTTGTCGCCGAACTTCATTTTTAAAATGCTTATTTACTTTTTTAAACTCCGCTTTTAAAAATTTGTTGGTCTAAAAAAATCTAATTTTTATAAATGCCCGAAATATAATTAAAACTGTAATTTTACAAAATATTAAATCTAAATTCTTAAATTAAAAAATGAGCTTTTTCTCAAAATTATTTACCAAAGAAAATAAAGAAAGTTTAGACCAAGGTTTGCAAAAAACTAAGGAAAGTTTTTTTGGTAAAATTGCTAAAGCCATTGCGGGTAAAAGTACCGTTGATGAAGATGTTTTAGATAATTTAGAAGAGATTTTAATTACCGGTGATGTAGGTGTTACAACCACAGTAAAAATTATTAAACGTATTGAAGAACGGGTAAAACGTGATAAATATGTATCGAGCAACGAATTAAACGTTGTTTTAAAAGACGAAATAACCCAACTGCTTGCCGAAAATAACAACGAAAATAAAACCACACATTTTACCGAACCTTTGGCTAAAAAGCCTTATGTAATTATGGTAGTAGGCGTTAATGGTGTGGGTAAAACAACATCAATAGGCAAAATTGCTTACCAATACAAACAGGCAGGCAAACATGTTGTTTTAGGCGCGGCAGATACGTTTAGAGCCGCAGCGGTTGAACAACTTACTATTTGGAGCCAACGTGTAGGTGTAGAAATTGTTAGTCAAGGTATGGGTGCCGATCCTGCCAGTGTAGCTTTTGATACCTTAAGCAGCGCTAAATCAAAAAACGCCGACATTGTAATTATTGATACAGCAGGGCGTTTACATAATAAGGTTAATTTGATGAACGAATTGACCAAAATTAAAAATGTGATGAAAAAAGTAATACCCGATGCGCCTCATGAAGTATTGTTGGTACTTGACGGAAGCACCGGGCAAAATGCAATAGAACAGTGTAAACAATTTACAGCCGCTACTGATGTTACAGCATTAGCTGTTACAAAATTAGATGGCACCGCCAAAGGTGGCGTAGTAATTGGCATTAGCGACGAATTTAAAATTCCTATAAAATATATTGGCGTAGGCGAAAAAATGACCGACCTACAGGTGTTTAACGCTACTGAGTTTGTAAACTCGTTGTTTGATAAATAATCCCCCTAGCCCCCTTTAAAAAACGGGGAATGTGTTGTATTAAAAATAAACTCAGCATTATTAGTTGTTGTTTCAGCTACCTTTAAAATAGATACTTGTTTTAACTCCGCTATTTTTTTTGCTACTTCTAATAAATAAACAGGTTCGTTGCGTTTGCCTCTAAATGGCACAGGGGCTAAGTAAGGAGCATCTGTTTCCAATACCAAATGTTCCAACTCTATTTGTTCAACTACTTTATCTAAACCGCTGTTTTTAAAAGTTACTACACCGCCAATACCCAATTTAAAATTACCTAATTTTAAAATTTTATGCGCTTGGTCTGTAGTACCCGAAAAGCAATGGAAAATGGCCTTAGGTAATTGTTTAAAGGATTTTAATACTTCAAAAATTTCATTAAACGCGTCTCGGCAATGAATAACAATAGGGTAGTGGTAATCTAACGCCCAGTTTATTTGCGTTTCAAAGGCTTGTAGTTGTTGGTTTATAAAGGTTTTGTCCCAATACAAATCAATACCAATTTCGCCAATGGCAACAAATTTTCTTTTTTCTAACCATTGTTTTACAATGGCTAACTCATCGTTTACATTTTCGCCCACGCTACAAGGGTGCAAACCCATCATGGCAAAGCAGTTGTTGGGGTACTGCTCCTCTAATTGTAACATACCTGTTATTGACGAAGAATCTATATTTGGTAAATAGAATTTTGTAACGCCATTGTTTATGGCCTTGTCTATTAAAGGTTTTCTGTCAGCATTAAATTCTTCAGAATATAAATGTGTATGGGTATCGGTAAACATAAGTTAATAATAGAAATTCCGTCATTGCAAGAATTTTTTACCCGAAGTAATCCGGGTTTTTAAATCGCTTCACTTCGTTTGCAATAATGTGGTATTAATTTAAAGAATCTAAAGTAATTTTTACAACGTTTAGCAGTTCTGTTTTACCGGCATTGCTTTGGCTCATTACGCGCAAACCTAATAAAGTATTGTACAAGTATTGGCTATAAGTTTTAATAGGTTTGCTTAGAGTAAGTACTTTTTTCTCTTGTGCATCGGTTAACCATGTACTCAATAAATCCTGCACCTCGTCTTTATTATTACAAATTACCTGTTGAGTTTTAAAACATTGTTTGCTCATTTCAGCGGCAGCGTTTACCATTAAACAGCCATTATCGTTAGGGTGATTAATTAAATGGTTTACAACTTCTTTAAACAATACTTCAATTTTTTGCAAACCGTTAACGGGTTTTTCGTCTACCTTGCCATATTGCACTTGTTCGTTGTTTTTGTAAAACTCTAAAGCTTGTAAATATAAGTTGTGCTTATCGTTAAACGAATCGTAAAGGCTGCTTCGGCTAAGACCTGTGGCGGTTAATATATCATCAATGGACGTACCATTGTATCCTTTTTGGCGAAAAATATTTGAGGCGGCCTCTAATACTTTTTCTTTATTAAATTGTTTTATTTTTGGCATAAAAATAATTTTAGACCACTAAATTAATTATTCGGACTGTATATTCCAAATAAAATTTAAAACTTAAAAAAGTCTAAACTTTATTTTTAGTTTGTTGTAAAAAGTCTTGATAATAACTCGTTTACTGCTAAAAACATTTTATCTGTTTTCCAATTAATTTTATAAGTAATGAAAATATTTAAGTTAAAATAAATTCAAATGTCTTAAAAAGTAATTTTAATTAATTTTTAGTAGCTTCTTTTTTAGCTTCTTCTTTCATTTTTTCGTTTGCTGTAATCACAAACTGAACGCGTCTGTTTAAAGCCCTGTTTTCTGTAGAAGTATTTTCTACTTTCGGCTGACTTTCACCATACCATTTTACAATTAATCGTGATTGTGAAATTCCCTTTGCTTTTAAATGATCGCCAACTGCGGTGGCTCTGCGTTTAGATAATTTTGTATTGTAACTGTCAGATCCAACATCGTCGGTATGGCCTTCTATTAAGATATTTGTTTCAGGATATTCAGCAAATATTTTTTGCAATTTATTTAACGCAAGTTCAGAGTTAGGACTAATATTATATTTATCGGTACTAAAATATACTCCCGCTTTTGATCCATCAGGATTATTTTCGTCAAACGTTATATCTATTCCTTCGCCAACCCTTTCTACTTTTGCACCCGGCACTTCAGTTTTTATTTTTTCGGCTTGCCTGTCCATTTTACTTCCAATAATACCACCGGCTACCCCGCCAACTACAGCACCAATAAGTACACCAAGCGCGGTACTGTTTTTGCTACCAACCTGGTTGCCAATTACTCCGCCAATAGCACCACCACCGGCGCCACCAACTATTATTCCTTTGTTACGATTGTTAGTTCTTCTAATTGAGTCACATCCACTTATGGTTAATGATACTATTAAAGATACTGTTATTATGTTTTTTACTGAATTTATCATAGATTTTTTTTTAAGGTCTTACAAAATTATATACTATCCAAACTGTCTTATTTTCAAACGTTATATTTGATTTTAACTGCATATTACTTTTATCTAATTGCGACATAGTAAAACGGAAACCCTCCCCGTTATCGGTGGTTTTGTATTTTTCGTTAACTCGTTTAAATTGAAATTGCTTAGACTCGCCTTTGGGTTCAAATATCGACCAACGGAAATTTCTTTTAATGGGGGTGCAGCCTTTATCTGTTTTATCGATAATGTAATTACCAAGACTATTGCTTTTATTAAAATTCCATCGGGTGCCTACAAAACAATTTTGATCCTGCTCATTAAACAGTTGCACGTTAATTTTACCCATTACTCCTTCGGTAGTTATACTTTGCAATACCCAATTGCCATCAATATTTTTTTTGTAAGCTCGCGCTTCATTTGAAACTGCGCAGGATGTAACTAACACTACAACTATACATCCTATAATATTTTTTATTTTTTTCATATTTTGTTTTGATAGGCATTTCATTTTATAAATGCTTTAATTTCGATGCAAAGTTGTTATAGTTTCGATAAAAAATATTATATTTTAAAATAAATATGTTACATTATTCACAGTATTTTTTTCAACATACTAATACAACGATTATTGTTTGCAGAAGGTGGTTTAAGAAAATAAATATTTTTGATTATTATTGCGTAGGACTACAAATCCTTCGGAGCTGGGGTTTTTAATAGTTTGATTTTGCAATTGTTTCATTAAAACAAATATAATAAAAGCTGTTTAATTATCCCGAAGGATTACAAATTCTTAGGAGCTGACAGTTGTAAATTGGATTGACCTTTTTACGCGCAAAAATCATAAAAATACAATCATCAATTCACTTAAATTTTGTCAACACAATAAGGGTTTAATTT
>JAYVGH010000106.1:0-9475 GCA_043772435.1 Bacteroidota bacterium | reverse complement strand
TCGAAACGCAATTAAGGCAAATCACAGAATAGTTGAGGTTCCAGCCTCTAACTTAAAAAAAGAAATCACAAAAATTCTTTTCGAGAAAGGGTATATTTTAAATTATAAATTTGAAGATACCGATAACAAACAAGGTGTTATTAAAATAGCCCTTAAATACCACCCGGTAACAAAAAAATCAGCCATTAATGCTTTAGACAGAGTGTCGAGCCCAGGTTTACGTAAGTATTCTGACGTTACGTCCATGCCTCGTGTATTAAACGGATTAGGAATTGCCATCGTTTCTACTTCAAAAGGTATAATTACCGATAAAGAAGCAAAACGATTAAATGTTGGCGGCGAAGTTTTATGTTACATTTCATAATTTAAAAGAAAGAGGAGGAAATATAAAATGTCACGTATAGGAAAAGCCCCAATAACAGTACCAAACGGAGTTGATGTAACCATTAATAATGGTTTAGTTACCGTAAAAGGTACTAAAGGAACTCTTACTCAAAAGGTAGATATAGATATTACAGTTACGTTAACTGATGGGATAATTGCAGTTACCCGCCCAACTGACCAAAAACGTCATCGTGCGTTACACGGTTTATACCGTTCGTTAATTGCAAATATGATTAAAGGTGTTAGCGAAGGCTATAAAACTGAACAAGAATTGGTTGGTGTAGGTTACCGCGCAAGTAATAAAGGTCAAATGTTAGAATTAGCCTTAGGTTATTCACACAACATTAGTTTTGAATTACCTGTGGAAATTAAAGTAACAACGAGTTCGGAAAAAGGACAAAACCCAAAAATTATTTTAGAAAGTGCTGATAAACAGTTAATTGGTTTAGTTGCATCTAAAATACGTGGTTTACGTAAGCCAGAGCCTTACAAAGGTAAAGGTATTAAATTTACGGGTGAAGTTTTACGTAGAAAAGCAGGTAAATCAGCATCTAAAAAATAATAATTAATTTTTAGAGATTAGTATATTAAAAGGCTAAAAACTAAAAACTAAAACTTTAAATAAAATGGCAACGAAATTAGATAGAAGAACAAAAATAAAATTAAAGATTCGCAAAACCTTAAAAGGTACAGCTGCATCTCCACGCCTAAATGTATACAGAAGTAATTCTGAAATATACGCTCAAATAGTGGACGATAAAGCCGGGAAAACGTTATTAGCTGTTGGTTCGGTTGATAAATCAATTTCAGAATCGAAAGTAAATAAAATTGAAAAAGCAAAATTAGTTGGGAAACTAATTGCTGAAAAAGCAGTTGCAACCGGTATTACAGCAGTAGTTTTTGATCGCAACGGTTTTTTATATCACGGACGCATTAAATCGTTAGCCGAAGGTGCTCGCGAAGGGGGTTTAAAATTCTAATAAAAAAATTAAGATGTCTAATAAAGAAGTAGTAAAGCGCGTTAAATCGAGCGAAATAGAATTAAAAGATAAGTTAGTTGCTATTAACCGTGTAACTAAGGTTACAAAGGGTGGTCGCCACTTTAGTTTTTCGGCCATTGTTGTGGTTGGAAACGAAAAAGGTGTTATTGGACAAGGTTTAGGTAAAGCTAACGAGGTAACTGATGCAATTACAAAAGGTATTGAAGATGCTAAGAAAAGTTTAGTGAAAGTAGCCGTGTTAAACGGAACTATTCCCCACTCGCAAGAAGGCAAATTTGGTGGTGCTCGTGTATTTATTAAACCTGCAGCTCATGGTACTGGTGTTATTGCCGGTGGTGCAATGCGCGCTGTATTAGAAAGTGTTGGTATTACCGACGTGTTAGCAAAATCAAAAGGTAGTAGTAATCCACATAACTTGGTTAAAGCAACTATGGATGCTTTAATGAAATTACGTGATCCTATTACAATTTCGCAACAACGTGGTATTAAATTAGATAGAGTGTTTAACGGTTAATAATTCGAATAATGGGAAAAGTTAAAATAGCATTAATAAAAGGTACATCTAAGCGTTCGCCAGCTCAAAAAGCTACATTAATTGCTTTGGGTATTAAAAAAATGCATAAAGTGGTTGAAAAAGAAAGAAATCCTGCCGTTGATGGTATGATTAGCAAAGTAAAACATTTATTAAAAGTAGAAAATATTTAATATACAATGAAATTAAGTGAATTAAAACCAGCAAAAGGTTCTGTAAAAACAAATTTCCGTCGTGGCCGTGGTCAAGGTTCGGGTGGTGGTGGAACTGCAACTCGCGGGCACAAAGGCGCTCAGTCACGTTCAGGTTATTCATCAAAACGTGGTTTTGAAGGTGGTCAAATGCCTTTACAACGTCGTTTACCAAAATTTGGATTCAAAAATATTAACCGTATAGAATACCGTGCTATCAATTTAGATACTATCCAAAAACTAATTGAAGCAATTAACGTTAGCGAAATTACCTGCGAAGTGTTAATTAAAAACGGCTTAGCTCACAAATCAGACTTAGTAAAAATTATGGGTCGTGGCGAGTTAAAAGCAAAAGTGGCTATTAAAGTTCACGCGTTTACTGCAACTGCTAAAAAAGCAATTGAAGATAAAGGTGGAGTAGCAGAAGCAACAGAAGTTGTAAAAGATATTAAAGAAGTAAAATAATATATGAAGCGTTTTTTAGATACCCTTCGCAATATATGGACCATAGAAGAATTACGCCAACGTATTTTAGTTACGTTGGGTATGATTTTAATCTACAGGTTAGGTTCGTATGTTGTACTTCCGGGCGTTAATGTAGATGCGTTAAACGACGCAAAACAAGGCGAAGCTGGAGGAATTGTAGGATTAATTAATATGTTTGCAGGTGGTGCGTTTTTACGTGCCTCAATTTTTGGCTTAGGAATTATGCCATACATTACTGCATCCATCATTATTCAATTGTTGGGCATGGCGGTGCCGTATTTTCAAAAAATGCAGCGTGAAGGTGAAAGTGGACGTAAGAAAATTAACCAATACACCCGTTTTTTAACAATAGGTGTTACTGCGGTTCAAGCTCCGGGTTACATTGCTTCTATTAAATCCGGTGCTCCGGGTGCATTTACCGATTTATCAACTATTTGGTGGGTTCAATCTATTTTTATTTTAATTACAGGAACCATGTTTGTAATGTGGTTGGGTGAAAGAATTACCGATAAAGGTTTAGGAAATGGTATTTCATTAATCATTATGATTGGTATTATTTCCCGTTTACCTTTTGCATTTTTGTCGGAGGTTAAATCACGTACTTCAGGAAATGGCGGTTTAATTATCTTTTTAATCGAAATAGTTGTTTTACTGTTGGTAATTGTAGGTAGTATTTTATTAGTACAGGGTACTCGACGAATACCAGTGCAGTTTGCTAAAAAAATTGTTGGTAACAAACAATACGGTGGCGTGCGTCAGTACATTCCTCTAAAAGTAAATGCTGCAGGTGTAATGCCAATTATATTTGCTCAGGCAATTATGTTTATTCCGGCGGCCATTTCAGGTTTTTCAGGTAGCTCAAGCGGAGTCTTTTCTGAAAGATATGGTTTTTGGTACAACCTTATTTTTGCTGTAATGATTATCTTATTTACGTATTTTTATACGGCCATCATGGTTAATCCTAATCAATTAGCTGACGATATGAAACGTAACGGCGGCTTTATTCCGGGTGTAAAACCGGGTAAAAAAACTGCAGAATTTATTGATCAGGTAATGAGCAGAATTACGTTACCGGGATCTATATTTTTAGCAGCGGTTGCTATAATGCCGGCCTTTGCGCAAAAATTAGGCATTAATAGTTCATTTGCTGACTTTTATGGTGGAACATCATTATTAATATTAGTAGGTGTGGTTTTAGATACTTTGCAACAAATTGAAACATATTTATTAAACCGTCATTATGATGGATTAATGAAGTCGGGAAGAATTAAGGGTCGTGGTGCTAACGCAATGATGGTACAACAAGGACAATAATATATGGCGAAACAAGCGAACATTGAGGTTGACGGAACTATAATTGAAGCATTAAGCAACGCAATGTTTAGAGTAGAGTTAGAGAATGGACATATAGTAATTGCTCATATTTCGGGGAAAATGAGAATGCATTATATTAAGATTTTAACCGGTGATAAAGTGAAGTTGGAAATGAGCCCCTATGATTTAAGTAAAGCACGAATAACATTTAGATATAAATAAGAAATTAGAACAAAGAGAAATGAAAGTTAGAGCATCCATAAAAAAAAGAAGCGTAGACTGTAAAATAGTTCGTCGTAAAGGCAAATTGTACGTTATAAACAAAAAAAACCCAAAATTTAAACAAAGACAAAAATAGTTTTTTGTAACTTTGCAAACATTTTTTAAAAATTAAAAGAATAAGATGGCACGTATAGCTGGTATAGATTTACCTAAAAATAAAAGAGGAGTTATAGGATTAACCTATATTTTCGGAATTGGTCCAAGCAGATCTAAAAAAATATTGGATGAAACCGGAATTCATTACGATAAAAAAGTAAGTGAGTGGAGCGACGATGAGCAAAATGCTATTCGTAACCTAATTAATAACGGTTTTAAAGTTGAAGGCGCTTTGCGTTCTGAAACTCAATTAAATATAAAACGTTTAACCGATATTAATTGCTACCGTGGCATGCGTCACCGCAATGGTTTACCGGTACGTGGTCAACGTAGCAAAACAAATGCACGTACTCGTAAAGGAAAACGTAAAACAATTGCTAACAAAAAAATGGCAGCTAAATAATAATAAAATAGTTGTTGGATATTAGTTTTTTGTTTTAAAAGAATTATATCAAATAACCAAAATCAAACAACAAACAACACTAAGTAAAAATGGCAAAACAACCAACAACAGCAAATAACGCAAAAGCAAATCAACGCAAGCGCACCGTTAAGGTGGAGGCGAGTGGCGAAGCGCATATTAACGCTACTTTTAATAATATAATTATTTCATTAACCAATCTGTCTGGTCAAGTAATTTCTTGGAGCAGTGCCGGTAAAATGGGTTTTAGAGGTTCTAAAAAAAATACACCTTATGCCGCTCAAATGGCAGCTTCAGATTGTAGTAAAGTTGCTTTTGATTACGGTTTACGTAAGGTAAAAGTATACGTTAAAGGTCCGGGTGGTGGGCGTGAGAGTGCAATTCGTTCTATTTCTGCCTCAGGTATTGAAGTTAGCGAAATTATGGATATTACTCCAATGCCGCACAATGGCTGTCGTCCTCCAAAACGTCGTCGCGTATAAAATTATAATAAACAAAAAGCCGTCCCGTTAAGGAAAAACGGGATAGGAGTTAAAAACTATAGGATTTTTAACTTAAATAATAAACAAAACAAAAACAATTATTTAAAATGGCAAGGTACACAGGTCCCAAATCAAAAATCGCTCGTAAGTTTAAAGAACCAATCTTTGGACCAGACAAAGCGTTAGAAAAAAAGAATTATCCTCCGGGGCAACACGGTAACACTAAAAAAAGAACCAAACAATCGGAATATGCTATCCAGTTAATGGAAAAGCAAAAAGCTAAATATACGTATGGTATTTTAGAAAAACAATTTGCACGTACGTTTGAAAAAGCAGCCCGTATGAGTGGCGTAACCGGAGAATTATTACTTCAGTTAGTTGAAAGCCGTTTAGATAATGTAGTATACCGTTTAGGTATTGCTCCATCTCGCAGAGGTGCTCGCCAATTAGTTTCTCACGCACACATTACTGTAAACGGTAGTGTTGTAAATATTGCTTCTTACACTTTAAAAGCTGGTGATGTAATTGCAGTGCGCGAAAAATCTCGTTCGTTAGAAATAATTACTAACTCCGTTTCAGGTGCAGTAAATAAGCACGCTTGGTTAGATTTTGATAAAGCAAGCCTAAGTGGTAAATTTATTAATCGCCCCGATCGTTCTCAAATACCTGAAAACATTAAAGAACAATTAATTGTTGAATTGTACTCTAAATAGTAATTCGTAAATAATAAATAATTACAAACCTAATATAAGCTAAAATATGGCAATTTTAAATTTCGTAAAACCTGATAAGGTTATTATGATTAACTCAACCGAAAGAGAAGGACAATTTGAATTTAGACCACTTGAGCCTGGTTTCGGTATTACAATAGGTAACTCTTTACGTCGTATTTTATTATCGTCGTTAGAAGGGTATGCTGTTACAAGTGTAAGAATTGAAGGTGTTGACCACGAGTTTTCAACTATCAAAGGTGTTGTTGAAGATGTTACTGAAATAGTATTAAACTTAAAACAAGTTCGTTTTAAAAAACAATTAGATAATAGCGATAACGAAAAAGTTACCGTACATTTTGCCGGACAAGATAAATTTACTGCCGGTGACATTGGAAAATATGTAAATGGTTTTCAAGTGTTAAACCCTGATTTGGTTATTTTTAATAGCGATCCATCAGTACGTTTAAAAATGGAATTAACAATTGAGCGTGGACGTGGTTACGTGCCTGCTGAAGAAAACAAAACAAACAGCGCACCTAACGGAACTATTTTTATTGACAGTATTTATACTCCAATTAAAAATGTAAAATACGTTATTGAAAACTATCGTGTTGAACAAAAAACCGATTACGAGCGTTTAATTTTAGACATAGTAACCGACGGTTCAATTCATCCGAAAGATGCATTAAAAGAAGCCGCTAAGATTTTAATTTTCCACTTTATGTTATTCTCTGACGAAAAAATTACGTTGGATGCTGAGGAAAAACGAAGTGAAGAAGAATTTGACGAAACTAGCTTACACATGCGTCAATTATTAAAAACCAAGTTAGTAGATATGGATCTTTCAGTTCGCGCGTTAAATTGCTTAAAAGCAGCTGACGTTGAAACTTTAGGAGAACTGGTATCGTTTAACAAAAACGACCTATTAAAATTCCGTAATTTTGGTAAAAAATCACTTACTGAATTAGAAGACCTTGTTGTTACTAAAGGCTTACAGTTTGGTATGAACGTAATAAAATATAAATTAGATAAAGATTAATAACTAAGAAGCAGGGGCTACGACAACAAGACACAACAAAGGTCTTGCATCATATCATCCTGATTCTTGCATCATTAAAATTAAAATGAGACACGGAGATAAAATAAATAATTTAGGCAGAAAAACTGCACACCGCCATGCTTTATTAAGCAATATGGCAATTTCCTTAATTGAGCACAAACGTATTTTTACAACTTTGGCAAAAGCAAAAGCATTACGTGTTTATGTTGAACCAATGATTACTAAAAGTAAAGACGATAGCACACACAATCGCCGTAATGTATTTGCCGATTTAAGAAGCAAAGAAGCAGTTACCGAATTATTTAAAAACATTGCTGTAAAAATTAGCGATCGTAAAGGTGGCTACACCCGCATTATTAAAACCGGTAACCGCCAAGGCGATGCCGCCGAAATGGCAATGATTGAGTTAGTTGATTTTAATGAAATTTATAATAATAGCAAAGCAAGCAACGATACTACTGCTAAAAAAACAACTCGCCGTAGCCGTGGTGCTAAAAAAGAAACCTCAACAAATACTGTAAGCAAAGCTAAAGTGGTAAAAACTGAAACTAAAAAAGAAGAAACTGACACTACATCTACAGATTCTTCAACAAGCTCAGAAACCAACTAAAGGCGAATAAAATAGTTTTTACTAAAATATAAAAAGGCTTCCAAATTATTTTGGAAGCCTTTTTTGTTATGTTACAAACTCAAAAACGCACTTTCACTAATTTAAGTTCCGAAGCATTTGTATATTGAATAATAAACAAAAACATTTATTATGTTTGTAAAGTGAAGATGAAGTAAAGTGAAGCATAAGGTAAATTGAAGTAGAAACATTAACGCCTAGATTAATTATCTGTAAATGAAATTAAATATTGAAAAAAAACTGTAATATAAAACCGCAGGGTTACAAACCCCGCTCCGAAGGATTTGTAATCCTTCGAAATAATTAAACAGCTTTTATTATATTTGTTTTAATGAATTTCTCGATCTTTATATCTCATCCGGATCATCCACCTTTTCGGTATTTCGTTTTCAAAAACAAAAAAGCCTTGTGGAAACACAAGGCTTTTAATTTAATCTATGTCAATTTATTAATTCGCACTTAAAATCTTAAACTCCGTTCTCCTGTTCAATGCTCTCTGCTCGTCTGTATCGTTTAATCCGTAAGGTTGTGTTTTACCATAACCTTTTGCAATTAAACGCGTAGCCGAAATTCCTTTTGTAACAAGAGCGGCAACTACAACATTGGCACGATCCTGGGATAAATGGAGATTGGCAGCATCTTTACCTACGTTGTCTGTATGTCCTGATATTTCAACTTTTACCAAAGGATTTTGAGTCAGTAATTCAGCTAATTTACCGATCTCCAATTTAGAAGTTTCTGTCAATACTGATTTTCCTGTTTCAAAGAAAATGTTGTTCAATACAATTTTCTTCCCTTGTTTGATCTGCTGTAAGAATACTTCTTTCTTCACTTCTTTAAATGCATTGTCGGGGTGAATGTTGAAGTTCTCAGAGTAGAATAAATATCCTTGTTTACTCACGGTTAATGCATAGTTATGGCCAGGTGTTAAGATTACGACAAACTTACCAGATGCAGAGTTTGAAACATATTCTCCAACAACTTTAGCACTATCCAGATCTTCAATTTTAATATTTGCTTCTAATGGTACTTTTGTTTCATCATTCAATACAAATCCAACAAAAGTAGTAAGCTGTGATTTCATTTCCTGCGGATAAAGGATTTCGTAAATATCTGTTTCACCATATCCCCCTTTTCTTGTTGATGCAAAATATCCTTTTAGGCCTGATGGAGTAAGAACAAAATAATTGTCGTCTTTTTCACTGTTAATCGGGTAACCTAAGTTTTCCGGTTTAGTGCAGCTTCCATCATCCTTTAGTGTTGTTTTGTAAATATCTACCCCACCAATACGCGGTGTATGATTATTGGAAGCAAAATATAATGTTTTTCCATCAGGATGTAAATACGGTGCATACTCAGAACCTGAAGTGTTTACAATGGCACCTAAATTTTTTGGCGCTGCCCATTTTCCATCTTCTTTCTTTTTAGCGATCCACATATCTTCGTTACCAAATCCTCCTGTACGGTCAGAACACCATACTAATGTTTTTCCATCGGCAGAAATAGATACCTGCGCATCCCAATCTTTAGAATTTACCTGTGTTCCCATGTTAACCGGTTCTTTCCATGTATTACCTACTAAGGTTGCTCCGTAAAGATCACAGCTTCCTGAACCATCCGGTTCGCCGCATCTCCCACAAACAACAAACTGTCCATCACCGGTAAAAGATGCAATACCGTTATTGTTTTTTGTGTTTACAGGCGGCCCAAAGTTTTTAGGTGCGCTCCATTTACCGGTTGCTGTATCTTTATCGCAATACCAAAGATCTTCATCATATTTTCCATCCTTGTCTAAGCCACCTGTGCTTCCTGCACGTCGTGATGTAAATAATAACATCGACTCATCAGCAGTTACCGAAGGAAAATAATCTCCTTCTTTTCCATT
>JAYVGH010000105.1:0-1542 GCA_043772435.1 Bacteroidota bacterium | reverse complement strand
CATATTGCTAGTTTGTCAACCCAGTCTAATCCAAGTTTGGCTCCAAAATCAATACAATTTTTATAAGTTGTAGCAAGAGGTAACCTGTTGTTGTTTATATCTAGCAGGCCCATTTTATATTCTAACGGATCAAACTTTCCATTCTTTAAAAAATCTCGCCCATCAATAGAAGGTTTTACTCTAAAGGCAGTATCAATATTATGCGAACACCACCACACAAAGCCTGCAGCACCATCGGCCCAGCAACTGTAATATTGTAATTCTAAATATTTGGCTCGTTGCTCTTCACTTACCCAGTCGGCAGATATTCCAGTTTCTTGCATTAATGCTGGTTTGCCAGCCATTTTTGCCCAAGCAATCATAAGGTTTGTACTGTAAGTACTTCGTAATCCAAACCAAGGATCTTGTAGAATTGTAGCGTGGAAATAAGAGTAGGAGTGTGGCGAAACGTAATCGCTTGCAGGTGATATATTTTCTATCGGAAAAAATTCATCGTATCCGGTTCCAATACCATTAGTAACCAGCCTATTTGGGTCTCCAACTTTAAATGCGTTGTACATTGTTGCCATCCATTTTTTGGTTTGGTCTGGTGTTGCTTCGTAACCTCCCACAGCTTTTAACGCGTTAATTTCATTACCAAAATCATAACTGTGCACATAAGGGTTTAGGCTTAAAGCTTTAGAAATGGTTTTAACCATAGTTGCCGTAGCGTTAATTTGAGATGGATTGGTAAACATATTTTTGTCTATCCATTTTGGGGTAAAAATGCCTCCATCTAGCCAGCCTGTAATTAAACTTGGTTGTACTTTTATGCCTCTTTTGCCTGCAATATTTACTAATTCATTAAGCCTGTTTATTTTTTGTTGGTCAAATTTGTCTTTTTCTGGCTGAGTTAAATACCAAAGTGGCATAAAACGAACAAAGTCGATACCTATGCTACTCAACGAATCCATATCTTTTGCAATGGCAGCAGCATTCCAGTTATCAAGTATTTGAAACCAACCTGTTGAAGGCGAATAATTTGCGCCGTTAATAAAGGTTGGTTTACCATTAACTAATAAATATTTTTTACCTATTGTAGAATTTACTTGTGCAAAGGTTTTGCTTGGTATAATTAAACAGAACAAAAGCAGGTTAAAAACCAATATTTTACTTAGCAACAATTTATTTCTAAACATTATAGAACAAGTTATTTGAATTAAGTATTGTATATACTACTAATTTATCGTTTCAACAGTATTATTTGCAAATGATTTTAAAGCCGCATCAAAAACAAAATGGCTATCTACAGCTTCATCTGGTGTTACGCAACCAAAACGGTTGTTTATAAATCCCTCTCTTTCGGCTATGTAAGCTACAAGCATTTGCATAAAACAATCTGGAAAACCTGGTTCAAAAATTCCACCTGTAATTGTTGGATAAGCAAGTCCTTTAAAACCTAAATCAGTTCTTTGCCACGATTGTTCGTCAGATAGCTTAAAACTCCATAATGCTTTGGTATCTTTTGTACTATATTTCAAAGCTGCTTTTGTACCTATTACT
>JAYVGH010000104.1:0-11240 GCA_043772435.1 Bacteroidota bacterium | reverse complement strand
AAGTAAAAAACGAAGGCAATGGTTTAGCGGCTTATGGAACTATTCAAAGGAATTTGATTATCCTTTCGAATTCTCTATTGCGTAATCTGGGTTTAATTAACCAACGAGGTTGTGGCTCTGGTATTTTACCTCAACAATTTGAAACCTGGGTTCAGAATTTACAACAAAATCAAAGTCAAAATAAAAATGTGGGTGGGCAAAATTCAACTATGTCTGTTTTTAATATTCCGGTAATTGTTCACGTTATTCACAATAATGAAGCTGTAAATATATTAAGTGCCACGTCTGGTAATAATTTAAATGCAGCGCAAATACAAGATCAAATAAACATTTTAAATAAAGATTTTAACGGCACTAACCCCGATACTGCCAGTATTCCGGCAGTATTTAAACCGTATTTGGGCAAGTGCCAGTTTAACTTTTGTTTAGCAGTAGTAAATGCTACTGGTGCTATTTTAGCTGAGCCGGGTATAGACCGTATTAACCGTGTTTCAAAAGGTTGGACAGCACCACCCTATTCTACCAGCTATATTGATGCCACTATTAAACCTAACAGTATTTGGGATCCAAACCGTTATATGAATATGTGGGTGTGCCCTATTAGCGGTGGTATTTTGGGATATGCCACTTTTCCTAATCCGGGCACGTCCGGTTTATCGGGTCTAACTGGTCCTTATGGTTCGGCAACTACCGATGGGTTGGTAATGTTAAATACGGCGTTTGGAAGTATTGGCACAGCTGTTGCCGGAGCTCCATACAATTTAGGAAGAACAGCTACTCACGAAATAGGACATTGGGTAGGTTTACGACATATTTGGGGGGATGGCACTTGTTTAACCGATTATTGTAACGATACACCTCCTGCACAAACCAATAATTTTGGCTGCCCTACATTTCCTTATAAATTAGGTACGTGTGCTGGCAATACTACCGGAGAAATGACCATGAACTATATGGATTATACTGATGATGCCTGTATGTATATGTTCTCAATCGATCAAAAAAACCGTGCGCAATTAATTATGACTAACTCTACCATGCGTGCAACATTGCTTACATCTACAGTTTGTAATTTGCCAAGTATTGGTAACGATATTGGGATTGTATCGGTTGCCAGCCCAACTTATTCGCAGGTAATTATTTGTAGTAATAAAATTAACCCAATTTTAAATGTTACAAATTTTGGATCGACAATAATAAATAGTGCTGTGTTTAATTATAGTGTTAATGGTATGGCATTACAAACTTACAGCTGGAGTGGCACCTTAAACCCCTCATCATCAAACACCATTGCTTTACCACAAATTAGTAACATAACAAACGGTTTAAAAGTATTTAGTGTTACTGTTACTTCGCCTAATGGCGGAACAGATAATAATTTGAGTAACAACGGAAACATGCAAAACTTCTCAATTACAGGCTCGTTTACACTTAGTGCAACGGCCGCTACTATTTGTGCAGGAAGTAGTACAACATTAACAGCAAGTGGCGGTGCAAGTACTTATACCTGGAATCCGGGTGCAATTACTAGCACACAAGCCGTTTATTCGCCAACAGCAACTACAAATTACACATTAAGTGGTAGTTCGGGCACCTGTATAAATACAGCTACTACAAGCATTACAGTTGGCGGGGGCTTATCTGTTACTATTACTCCACCTTCAAGTACCGTATGTTCGGGTAGTTCGGTTACATTAACAGTAAGCGGCGCAACCACATATACTTGGAATACCGGTTTAAACGCTACAAGCATTGTTGTTAGCCCAACAGCAACAAGTATTTATACGGTTACGGGCAAAACCGGTTTATGTACAGGTGTTAAAACCGCTACTGTTAACATTATAGGAACACCAACAGTAGTAGTTACTACAGCTACTATTTGTACAGGTAATATTGCTACTTTAACAGCAAGCGGTGCTGCAAGTTACACATGGAATCCTGGTGGTTTAACAGGCACAAGCGTTGCGTTTTCGCCTACAGCAACTACAATATATACCGTTACAGGTGCAAACGGTAGTTGTGTGGGTACAAAATCTACTAACATTAATGTAAATGGATTACCAGTTATTAATATTAGTCCGGCATTGGCAGATATTTGTTCGGGATCATCGGCAAACTTTACAGGAAGTGGCGCAAGTACTTATACTTGGAGTTCGGGTCAAAATACAGCCTCGGTTTCGTTATCTCCAACTGTAACTACAATTTACACTTTATCAGGCACAAATTTAGGTTGTGTGGGAAGTAAAACTGCAGCCACTACTGTTACTACTACGCCAAATGTAAGTGTAAATAGTTATACTATTTGTGCCGGTGGTTCGGCTACAATTACCGCAAGTGGCGCTATAACATACAGTTGGAACACAGGCGCCACAAGTTCTGCCATAATAGTTAGTCCAAGCTCATTAACCGTTTATACAGTAACAGGCTTCAATGGAATATGTAGCAATGTTAAAACATCTACTGTAACTATTGGTACAGCATTAAGCGTAATTATTACTCCGTCAAACCCATCGGTTTGTGCCGGAACCAGTGCAACTTTAACAGCCAGCGGTGCTACGACTTACAGTTGGAATACAGGAAGTAGTTTATCATCTATTGTTGTTACACCTTTAATAGTTACAACATATACCGTTTTAGGTAATTCGGGTGCTTGCTCAGGTACAAAAAGTGTTACTGTAATTTTAAATAGTAATCCAAACACCGTTTTAACTGCTACACAAGTAAGTTGTTTTGGTGGAAGCAATGGCGCTGTATTACCATCAACAACAGGATTTGGTCCATTTAGTTATACTTATTCACCATCAGGTCCAAACGGTTTAAATGCCGGAACCTATACAACAATTACACAAGATGCTAACGGTTGCAAAAGCACAAATACTTCTATAATTACTCAACCCGCTTCTGCATTAAGTGGCGTAGCATCATGGACAAATGTTTTATGCTTTGGCGGTGCAAATGGAGTTGCTGCCGTAAATGTATCGGGCGGAACCGCAGGATATAGTTACACCTGGTCACCTTTAGGTGGTAATAGTTCAACTGCTACCGGATTAACAGCAGGTAGTTATACTGTAACAATTACAGATGCTAACAATTGTGTTACCAGTTCTAACGCTACTATTACTCAACCTCCGGCTTTAAATGCAGTAGTAACAGCAAGTAATACAAGTTGCGCATCGTCTTGTAATGGTTTGGCAACTGTAAATGCAAGTGGCGGAACGTCTGCTTATTCATATACAGTTTTACCTACAGGTGGTAATGCCGCTAATGCTAGCAGTTTATGTGCAGGTACTTATACGTATTTGGTAAAAGATGCCAATAATTGTACAACAAATTCAGTATTTACAGTATCTTCTGGAACAGGTGGCTTAATAGTTACTTCAACTTCTACTAATGCAAGTTGCGGAACGTGTACAGATGGTATTGCATCTGCATCAAGTTCAGGTACCAGTCCATTTACATATATGTGGATGCCGGGCATGCAAACTTCTCAAACTGTAAATAGCGTAGCACCGGGTTGTTATTCAATTACTATAACAGATGCAATTGGCTGTAGTGGCACAACTACAACCTGCGTAAGTTTTGTAACAGGCATTACTAATAATATTAATGCAACTGGTATTAAATTAATTCCAAATCCAACTACCGGGGAGTTTGTAATTGAAACCAATATTTTATCTCAAAAACAAATTGATATTGTAGATGTAACAGGCAGAGTTATTAGTACTAAACAAACTATATTAAGTAATGTATCTGTTAACATTAATGAGTTTGCTTCGGGAATTTATTATGCGCGTATTACTTCGGATAAAGTTGTAACAGTATTAAAAATTATTAAAAATTAAATTTTAAACAACAATTTAAAAAAAGGAAGTTAGCAGACACTAACTTCCTTTTTTGTTTTTTTATGTAAATTAATTATGAAAAAAATTATTAAAATCGCTACACTCTTTTTACTATTATTTGTACTTAGTAATTGTAGCTTAAACCAAATTAAAAACGAAGCTCCACTTGTTAACGCAATTAAATTATCAAAAAAATTTAAAATAAATTTACCCGAAGAATATAAAAGTGGGTATATATGGCAACTGAATGATAATTACAATAAAACTATTTTAACGAATATAAACACCGTTTGGCTTGGCGATAAAAAAGGCATTGATTTTAATTTTGAAGCTTTATCGGTTGGAGAAGTTACTTTAACCTTAATAAAGCGTAAGTACGTCGATACTATTGAAAATAAAACATTTATTGTGAAAATTTTGGAATAAATTGTGTTGCATTTTTTCAACTTTATTGTTACTTTTACGTTTGCTAAATATAAAATTAACTTTACGATATGAGCAACCCAACAATTATTCGTTTTAATAACACAAATCGTCAGTTTTATACTGAACTAAAAAAGAGAGTAGACGGTTATTTTAAAGAAAACAAACTAAGCAAAAATGGTAACATTAATATGTATATTAAAACTGTTGCTATGTTTGCCGCCTATTTTACACCTTATTTATTAATTACCCTAAATGTATTTGACAGCAAGTTTATATGGTTTTTATTAGCCGTATTAATGGGCTTTGCAATGGCAGGTATAGGCTTATGCGTAATGCACGATGCAAACCACGGTAGTTATAGTAAAAACACCAAGTTTAACCGGATTTTAGGTTATGCAACGCTTAATATATTAGGTGGTCATTCTTTAAACTGGCGTATACAACATAATGTTATACACCACACATATACTAACATTCATGAGCACGATGAAGATATTGCCCCACCGGGATTTATGCGTTTTGAACCGCATGCTAAGCGTAAAGGCATACACAAATTACAATTTTTATATGCTTGGTTTTTTTATGGCATGATGACATTAATGTGGAGTACCACTAAAGATTTTAAACAATTAATTAGATATAACAAAAGAGGTTTGTTAAAAGGCGCTAATACTACTTTTGGTGTTGAATTAACGCTGATAATTGTATCTAAATTAATATACTATGGTTATATGTTACTGCCTTATTTCTTAGTTAAAGAAATGACTATTTTAAATTGGTTATGTGGCTTTTTAATGTTGCATTACATTGCGGGTATAGTATTAGCTATGATTTTTCAACCGGCACACGTAGTTGAAGAAACGTCGTTCCCATTGCCAAATAGCGAAGGAAGTTTAGAAGAACATTGGGCACAACACCAATTACGAACTACCATGAATTTCGCAACCGGCGATCCTGTTTTCTCATGGTTAGTAGGTGGTTTAAATTTTCAGGTAGAACACCATTTATTTCCTACAATTTGTCACGTGCATTATCCAAAAATTTCGAAAATTGTTGAAGAAACAGCTAAAGAATTTAACTTGCCTTATTTAAATCAAAAAACGTTTGTAGGCGCTTTATGGAGCCACGAAACAATGCTTTATAAATTAGGCAGAGTTTAATTTATAAAAATAAATATTAATTAAAAATAGTCGAGATGTAATTCTCGGCTATTTTTTTTAGTTTACAACTCATCTATCAATAATTACAACTCATCATTTTTTAATTATTTGTAACAAACTTTTGCTTTAGTTTTAAAAAAATATGATTTCTTTTATTGAAACTATAAAATTTAGAAACGAAGCACTTTTTTTGTTTGGTTTAATTAGTTTGGTATCAGCCATACTATTTTTTGTGCTTACAAAAATTACCAACATCGAAATTATGGGAGTAAATGCTTGGTGTAAGCCATTTAAATTTGCACTATCAACGGTATTTTATGTTTGGGCTATGGCATGGTTTTGTTATTATTTACCTTGCACTTTTAATTTAAAGTTATTTAACTTAATTATAATTATAATGTTAGGTTTTGAGGTTGCATACATTGCATTTCAGGCAGGTAGAGGGCAACTATCTCATTATAACTTAAGTAGTGCGTTGTATACAACTTTATATTCGTTAATGGCCATAGCTGCCACTATTGTTACATTATACACTGCATACGTAGGTATTTTATTTTGTACTTATGTTTTTCCCGATTTACCAAAGTATTATATTTGGAGTATTAGGATTGGCATTTTTTTATTTGTAATATTTGCTTTAGAAGGTTTTGTAATGGGATCGAGAATGACACACACCATTGGTGGCCCGGATGGCGGCCAAGGAATTCCACTATTAAACTGGAGTAAAAAGTTTGGCGACCCTCGGGTAGCACATTTTATTGGCATGCATGCGTTGCAGGTTATTCCCTTACTATCTTTTTATGTACTTAAAAACACAAATCTAACAATTAGTATCGGTATTTTATATTTTGCATTGGCTATTTTTACACTAATACAAGCATTAAAAGGCAAACCATTATTTAAAGCTAAAAATAACATTTACAATTCATCCATAAAAAAAAACAACTCATAGGTTTTTAATAAATTACTTTTTAAGAATGATTTAGTTTTGACAAAAATTAAAACACATGAAAAAAATTACAATCTTCACATTATTTATTTTGTTTTTTATAAACAAAAAACAATTTGCACAAAACAATTCGCAAACTGTTAAAGGCACTGTTATTGATAAACAGGCGCAAATTGGTTTACCGGGCGTTAATATAGTTTTATTAAACACCGAGCCACTAAAAGCAAGTACTACAGATGCCAATGGTAAATTTAAAATTGCAGATGTAACACCCGGTCGTTACGACATTAAAATAACTTTTATAGGTTATAAAGAAGTAATACTGTCTAACATTGTGGTTACTTCCGGTAAAGAAGTAAGTTTAGATGTGGGCATGGAAGAAAGTGTAAGCAGTTTAACGGAGATTGAAGTTACAGCTTCTAAAAAAAATGAAACCAATAACGAATTAACATCGGTAAGTGGCCGTTCATTTTCTATGGAAGAAGTAAACCGTTATGCAGGTGGACGTAGCGACCCTGCGCGTTTGGCAGCAAATTTTGCCGGTGTTAATTCACCCGATGATAGCCGTAACGATATTGTAATTCGTGGTAATTCTCCTAGTGGAGTTTTATGGCGTATTGAAGGATTGAACATTCCTAATCCCAATCATTTTTCAACTGTAGGAAGTACGGGTGGGCCTGTAAGTGCTATTAACACAAATGTTTTAAAAAATTCCGATTTTTTCACTTCCGCATTTCCTTCGGAGTATGGTAATGCAAACGCCGGTGTTTTTGATTTGGGTTTTAGAAACGGTAATGCCGATAAGCGTGAACATACTATTCAATTGGGCGCTTTAACCGGTTTAGAGGCTATGACCGAAGGACCAATTAATAAAGAAAAAGGTTCATCGTATTTAATAGCTTACCGTTATTCGTTTACGGGTTTTGCACAAGCATTAGGTTTAAATATTGGTACAACTGCTACACCTTTTTATCAGGATATTTCGTTTAAATTTAATAGTGGCACCAGTAAATTGGGAAAATTTACATTGTTTGGTTTAGGTGCTAAAAGTAAAATAGATTTTTCGCATACTAAAATTGATAGTACCGATTTGTTTGCCGACCCTACCGCCGATAGTTATTTTACAAGCGATGTTGCATTAATTGGGTTAAAACATTTTATACGAGTTAATGCTAAATCGTATTTTAATACGGTTATAGGTGCTACATATTCTGCCTCAGATTTTAATCAAGATTCAATTTCAAAAACAGATTTAAAACCAAAACGTGTTATTGAAAATAAAGCTACCCGATATAATTATTCGGTTAACACTTCTTTCAACTCTAAAATAAATTCTAAATTATTTTTTAAAGTGGGGGCAATTGGTGAATTAATTAATTTGAATTTAGATTATAGAGATAGATCATATTCATCTGATTGGTTGCAAATTTGGGACTTTAAAGACAATACTACTTTATTGCAAGGTTATATGCATGCAAAATATAACTTTACAGATAAGTTAAATTTAAACATTGGTGTTCACTCGCAGTTTTTAACCTTAAATAATTCGTGGAGTGTTGAACCGCGTTTGGGTTTAAAATATCAGTTGAATCAAAAAAACACCATTAGCGCCGGTTATGGCTTACATAGCCAAATGCAGGCAATAGATGTGTATTTTTACCGTCAAATAAAAACGGATGGTACTTACAATCAATCGAACAAAAATTTAGATTTTACACGCAGTCAGCATTTTGTTTTAGGTTACGATTTATTACCTGCCAAAAATTGGAGAATAAAAACCGAAGTGTATTATCAATATTTGTTTAATGTTCCGGTAAATAATTATGCCACTAGTTACTCTATTTTAAATTCAGGTGCTAGTTTTAATCCTTTCGATCAAAGTAATTTGGTTAATAAAGGAACAGGTAATAATTATGGTTTAGAGTTAACTATTGAGAAATTTTTTAGCAAAGGATATTATAGTTTAATAACCGGTAGTCTTTACGAAAGTAAGTACAAGGGTAGTAATGGTAGGGAATACAACACCGCATTTAATGGTAAGTATGTTTATAATGTTTTAATTGGCAAAGAGTTTAAACTTGGAAAAGCAAAACGTAACTCTTTTACAGTAGATATAAAAATGACTCAAGCCGGCGGAAGACATTATACGCCAATAGATTTAGAAGCTTCGCAATTAGTAAAACAAGAAGTTTTAAAAGGTGATGATTTTGCATACTCAGCTCGTAATACCGATTTTTTTAGATTAGATTTTAAATCTGGTTTTACCTTTAATAGTAAAAAATCAAAATTATCTCAATCTATATTTTTCGATATACAAAATGTAACCAATAATAAAAACGTATTTGCACAACGTTATAATTCTGTTACAAATAGCATTAACACATCCTATCAAATTGGTTTGTTTCCAAACTTTGTGTATAAAATTCAGTTTTAATTTATGTTATATTTGATAATCTTAAATTGAAAATTACAATTAAACATATTTTAAAAAGTAAATATTTATATATCGCATTAATTGCAATAGTTATTACCTTTTTTATTCATTTAATTACACCAAAACAAGCTAAAGATGGTAATTTTTTTATAGCACTATTTATAACATTTCTCATTTCATTTTTTGTTTGGGAAGGTACTTTTAGGATAGACCGTTTTATGAATGCTAAATTCCCTTGGGAAAAAAGACCATTTAAACGTGCTATTCATCAAAGTATAATTAGCGTTGCCTACAGTATTACTGTCATTTACTTTGGCACTTTTGCATTTGATGTTTTTGTATGCCCGATACCTGAACCCGATAAATCTAAAATGCGTAACGCGGGTATAATAATTGGGGCTTTGTTTACTTTAATTATTATGGCAATTGAAGTAGGTACTCAGTTTTTTAATAAATGGAAAACTTCTTTATCTGAAGTTGAAAAATATAAAAAAGAGAGCGTGGAAGCTCAATTAGAAAATTTAAAAAGTCAGGTTAATCCACATTTTTTATTTAATAATTTAAGCGTATTGTCATCGTTGGTGTATAAAGACCAAGATAAGGCTGTTGATTTTATTAATCAGTTTAGTAAAGTGTACCGCTATATTTTAGATAATAAAAGTAAAGAATTAGTAGAGTTGGAAACAGAATTAAAATTTATAGAATCGTATTGTTATTTACTAAATATTAGATTTGGCGACGGAATAAAATTTAATATTAATATTGATAACGATAAAAAACTGTTGCTTGTGCCACCAATGGCTTTGCAATTATTAATAGAAAATACAATTAAACACAACGAAACATCGCTTGAAGCGCCATTGCACGTTGAAATAAATACAACATACATGTATTTAATTGTAAAAAACAATTTACAGTTAAGAACCCAAAACGAACCAAGTAGTAAAATGGGATTAAAAAACATAATGTCGCGCTACCAGCATTTTACTAAAGACGAAGTTATAATTACTACAACCGAAAAATTATTTGAAGTAAAAATTCCATTATTAAAAAGCGCATGAACGTAATTATAATAGAAGACGAGCCACTAAATGCTGAGCATTTAACAACACTTTTAAAAAAGATAGATAGCACTATAGAGGTTGTGGGCTTGGCAGATTCCGTAAAAAAAACAATAAAACTTTTATCAGAACAACCAAATGTTGATTTATTATTTGTTGATATTCATTTAGCGGATGGTATTAGCTTCGATATTTTTTCTAAAATGTCGGTTAGTACTCCTGTAATTTTTACAACTGCGTATAATGAGTACGCTATAAAAGCTTTTAAAGTAAACAGTATTGACTATCTGTTAAAACCTATTGGCATTGATGATTTAAGAAGTGCCATCACTAAATTTGAAAATTTAAATCAAGCTACATTTCAAAAAATTAATGCCGAAAAAATTGATACCACTTTTAATATTATAAATAAACAATTTAAAAACAGATTTATGGTAAAAATGGGCGATACTATATCATCCATTAAAACCGAAGACATATCCTACTTTATTGCTGAAGACGGTATTGTTTTGTTAGTTATAAAAACAGGCAAACGCTACCCCGTTGATTATGCGCTCGACCAATTAGAACAACTAATCGATATGAATTTATTTTTTAGAATAAATAGAAAAGTGCTTTTACATATTGAGTGTGTAAAAAAAGTAAGTTCTTATTTTAATAGTCGTTATAAAATTACCTGCGATTTTTTACAAGACGACGATAGTATTGTAAGTCGCGAACGCGTAAGTGATTTTAAATTGTGGTTGGATAAATAAGCAATTTATTATTATTCTATTTCTTTTATGCATAAAAAAAGTCCTTCTTAAATTAAGAAGGACTTTTTTAATTAGAGTATTAAAATCATTGTTTAATTACTTTAAACACTTCAACAGCGTTGTTGCTTATTACTTTTACATAATAAATTCCATTTACTAAAGCGTTAATGTTTACGTTAAATTTATCAGAATTTGTATTATCTTCTAAAACAATTCTACCAGTTAAATCAGTAACTTGAATAGTTTTATTTAAACCATTATTAAGTTCAATAATAAATATTCCTGTGTTAGGGTTAGGATATAATTCAATTCCACTTAAACCAGCAATTTTACTATCTATTCCGGTACAAACCGAAACTATAATGGTAGTAGTTGCAGTTTTTGAGCAACCTGTTACAGTGCTTGTGTATGCATACGTAGGCATAAATGTACCTGCGCTAGCACCCGGAGTAAATATTGTACCCGATACATTTGTACCTGTATAAGTACCGCCGGCAGGGCTACCTGTTAAAGTTATAGTACTACCATTAGTACAAGCCGTTGTTTGTGCGGCAGATAATGAAACTGAAGGTAAAGCATTAACGGTTACAGCTTGAGTAGCACTACTAACACA
>JAYVGH010000103.1:0-15269 GCA_043772435.1 Bacteroidota bacterium | reverse complement strand
AACAGCCTGAACAGTAGCCGAACCATTACAACTTCCAAAACACTTTTCATTTGTAATAGTTTTTGTATCGGCTGTAATTCCACTCGAATTATTAATTATAACCGTTTGCGTTGTTTGACAACTTAAAATATCGTCAATAGTTACAACATATAAACCAGCGCATAAGCTATTTGTAATAGGTGATGTAGAGCCTGAAGACCATGTGTAGGTGTAAGGTGCAATACCACCAATTGCCGATACTGTTGACGAACCGTTGCATAAACCGCAGGCAGGTTGTTGCAAAGCAATAGCGCCGAGTTGAACCTGAGTATTTTCGGTAATGGTAAATGCTTTAACGGTTTTACATAAATTACCGTCAGTAACAGTTAAAGTTAAAACACCCAAACATAAGCCTGTTACAGCTGGTGTTGTAGCGCCATTGCTCCACATATAAGAAATTGGAAGGGATGTGCTTGTTCCTATCGCGTTTATAGAACCTGTGCATGCGCCAAAACACTTTACGTTAGATAATGTGGACGTAATTGTTGGCCCTGTAATATTACTTATTGTAAATACATTGGTTTGGCTACAAGGACTGCCATCTGTAACTGTTAAGGTGTAACTGCCGGCACCTATTCCGGTTAATGCAGGGGTTGTTACTCCAGAAGGTAGCCATAAATAACTATAAAAAGGCGTTCCTCCACTCACAATAACGTTTATGGTTCCGTTTGTTAAACCACAACTACTTGGTGAAGTTACAAATGGGCTTAATGTTAATTGAACTGCAGAATTAATTGTAACAGATGAGTTTCTTACACATCCTAAAGCATCTGTCATTTGTAAAAAATATGTTCCGCCACATAACCCGGTAATTACTGAATTTGAAACAACAGGGCCTAACCAGTTGTAAGAAATTGGTGTTGTTCCGCCAACTGCTATAACCGTTGCGGCGCCATTACAGCTTGCAAAACACTGTTCGTTGGTTATAGTTTTAATATCACTAGTAATACCGGTACTGTTATTTACAGGAACAGTTTGTGTTATTTGACAACCAACACCATCTTGAATAGTAACCCCATATAAACCGCCACACAAGCCATTTGCAACTGTGCTATTCGACCCGTTTGTCCAAGTGTAAGTAAATGCTCCCGAACCTCCGGTAGGTGTTACAGTTGACGCGCCATTACAAATACCACAAATTGGAGAATTTACTACTGCATTGGCTGTTATTTGAGCCGGAGAAGTTATAGCACTTGTAAATGTATTGTTACAACCATTGGCATCTGTAACTATTACAGAATAGGTGCCGTTACATAATGGGCTTGCCGTTCCGCCAGATTGACCATTATTCCAACTATATAAAAACGGTGGTATTCCTCCTGCAATGCTAACTACAGTAGCCATGCCATTACAATTTCCAAAACATATATTATTGGTATTATTAATTACAGCCGCCATATTTAATACTGCGGGTAAGTTTAATGTTTGTGTAGATAGACAACTATTAAAATCTTGAATTAAAACTGTATAATTTCCAGCACAAGCACTTAACAATGTACCTGAATTAGGAGCGGCAGGTGTCCACATATAATTATATGGGCCAACACCACCACTTGTGTTTAAAGAGATGGAACCATTACAAACCCCGTTACAAATTGGTAAACCAACATTAGGTAAAATAGATATTGCCGGTGGTTGAGATATAGTTACTCCCGAAAACAAAATACAACTTAAGGCATCAGTAATTTGCGCGGTGAAAGTTCCGGCACATAAACCCGTTTGTGGATTTACAGTAGATGCTGACGGAGGAGTAATCCATGATACCGCATAAGCAGGTGTTCCACCAACAATAGTTGCAATATTTACCGAAGCTGCTCCCGTACATTGCCCAAAACAGCTAATACTACTTGAAGTAATTGGCGCAGCACTTGGTCCGTTGGAATTACTTACAGGAATAGATAAAACGTTTGAACAGTTTTGAGAGTCATTTACCGTAACAGTATATATGCCTGCCGCTAACCCTACAACAGTTGAATTTGTGCTTACTATAGGAGCACTCCAAGTGTAGGTATAACTTGGTGTTCCGCCAACGGCTATAACTGTAATTGAACCATTTGAAGAACCGCAACTTGCCGGTCCAACAGAAGAATTTACAGTTAATACAGATGGGTTTGTTAAAGTAAAAGTTTGTAAATCTTTGCAGCCATTACCATCTGTTACCACCACACTATAATTACCCGCACACAAAGCCGTAACTGTTGGCGAATTTGGTGCCGCAGGCGTCCAACTATAAGAAACAATTCCTCCCTGCGCATTAGTAGGAGTGCTAATAGCAATACCATTACAATTGCCGCTACAAGCAGGGTTTGTAGTGCTAACATTAGCCAATAAGGCTAAAGGTTGAACTAAATTTGTTGCACTACTAAATTGGCAACCCATAGCATCTGTAGCAGTTAAAGTGTAATTATTGGCACATAAGCCTGTTGGGTTTTGTCCGGCTCCAACAGGAATCCAAACAAAGGCAACAGCACCTTGTGCACCTGCTAATGTAGTTGTTATACTACCATTACAAGCCGCGTTACATAAGGGATTAAATGGCGTTAAAGTACCTGTAAATGGTGCCGGAGCAGTAACTGTAAATGCTTTAGCTGATACGCAACCGTTTGCATCAGTTACTGTAGCTGTATAATTTCCAGCACATAAACTGCCTAAAGTACTTGTTGTAGCAGCGCTTGACGACCAACTAAAATTATAAGCTAAAGTACCACCCGACACAGTATGCGATGCTAGCGCATTACAAGAATTGGAACAACTTGCATTAACCAAATTTAATGTGCTTGTTAAGGCTGGCGGTTGTGTAATTTGAACTGTCCGTGTAATTGAACATAAATTTGCATCTGTAGCAATTACAGTATAAATTCCGGGACATAAATTAAATACACTAGCAGTGTTGGAGCCTGTAAATGATCCAACCGGCATCCATGTATAATTTATTACGCCTGTACCACCACTAACTAATGCAGTTACTGAACCATTACATGCGCCATTACATTGAACGTTAGAAGACGTTGTTGTAATAGATAAAGCTATGGGCTGTGTTACATTAAATGTACGAGTACTTACGCAGGCACTGGCGTCTGTAATATTTACTGAATAATTACCCGCACATAAACTGCTCACAGTACTTGTGCCTTGCCCAGCAGTAATAGAAGGGGCAGGTAACCATGCAAAAGTATAGCCAGGTGTTGCACCAGTAGTTACTAAGGTAATTGACCCAGTGCATGAACTATTACATTTAACGTTATTAACTACCGAAGCTACTGTAAGCGAAGGTGCTTGTGTAACAGCTATTGTTTGTGACGTAACACAGGTATTTCCGTCGGTTGCAGATAATACATACACACCGGCTATTAAACCGCTTGCAGTTGTTGTGTTTCCTATATTTACAAAAGGCACTGCCGGAGTCCATGTAAATGTAAAAAGTGCGGTTCCGGTAGCAGTAACAGATATTACCCCAGTATTTGCACCAAAACAATTAACAGATGATGAGATGGCAGTAAGTGTTGGCCCATTTGGATTTGTTAATAATGCAGATAAAGTTGAGGTACACCCCACGCCATCAGCTAATATTAAGGAGTACGAACCAGCACCTAAACTAGTATAACAACTTGTATTTACCCCAACACCACCGGCAGGGCTCCAAGTAAATGTGTAACCCGCGCCAGAACCACCAATTGGTGCAGCGCAAATACTACCGTTATTAACCACACAAGCACTAGGGTTTGTGCTAGTAAAAATAGCTGTTATTGAAGATGATTGAGTAATAGCAATGGTTTGAGTTTTATTACATCCATTTGCATCAGTAACTTTTAAAGTGTATGTGCCGGCACATAAACCCGAAATATTTGCGGTTGTTTGTCCGCCCGGGCTCCACGAATACGTTAAAGTACCCGTTCCTCCGCTGGCATTTGAATTTATAGAGCCATTACAGTTTCCAAAGCAGGTAACATTTACTATTGTTGGTGCAACTATAATATTAGGCGGAGCTGCAAACGAAATTGTACTTGTATTTGAACAACCTAATGCATCGGAAGCGGTTACAGTGTAATTTCCTGCACATAAATTTACGGCTGTTTGTGTTGTTTGTGTGGTAATTGCCCAAATAAATGAATATGGCAGAGTTCCACCGACAGCATTTGCAGTGGCTGAAGCGGTACAAGCACCAAAACATTGTATGCCTCCCCCACTTGAAACTACGGTTACACTTACTGTTTGCAAAACAGTTACACTAGTGGTAGCTGTACAGCCCTTGCTATCGGTAGCGGTAGCTGTATAATTACCCGGACATAAATTTATAGCAACGGAATTCGTAGCCACCGTTGCACCTAACGTATTAGTCCATGCTACCGAATAAGTTGGAGTACCATTTGCCGGTGTAACAGTTGCCGAGCCAATACAGGCATTACAACTTGATATTACGCCGGTTAATGCAACCGAAAGGGCTATAGGTTGGTTAATCGTAAATGGTATTGATTGAGAACAGCCATTAATATCTGTAGCACTAACAATATAGCCACCTGCGCAAAATCCCCCTAAAATACCGGTGGTATTTGTAGTTGGAAACGGTAAAGTATTAAATTGGTAGGTATAACCGGGGCTTCCACCTGCAGCTGTAACTGTTGATGAACCATTACAACTCCCTGCACAACTGGCAGAGGAAGTAACAGCAGTAATTGTTATCGGCGTTGGCGCTGTTAAACTGGTTGTAAACGATCTATTACAACCTTTAACATCAATAACTATTAAACTATAACTGCCTGCACATAAGCCGGTATTTGGGTTTCCGGTAAAACCATTACTCCAATTTAAAGTATAGCCCGGTGTACCACCACCTACACCCGCATTTGCAACACCATTGCAAAACGAATTACATAAAGGGTTAGTAACGTTAATGGTGGCAGTAATTTGTGGAGGTTGAGTTAGTGTAACAATAGAACTTGTAGTACAACCATTAAAATCGGTAGCGTTAAAAGTATAAGTACCTGAGCATAAACTGCCAATTACTCCACCTATTACTGTACTCGTTGCGGTGTTCCAACTTAAGGTATAACCAGGTGTACCGCCAGCAATACTACCAGCTAGTGAGCCGTTGCATACATTAAAACACGTTAAAGAAGTTGAGCTTACACTTGCTACCAATGGATTGGGCTGAGCAACATTAACAGTATAATTTTGCACGCAGGTAGATAAATCTTTTATTATAACGGTGTAACCACCTGCACACAGCCCATTAAATGGTGGCGCAGATGTGATTGTAGCGCCTGTAGGTGTAAGTAAAGTATAAGTGTAAGGCGCAATACCGCCACTTGGCGCGGGATTTATTACCCCGTTACAAAGCCCGTTACACGTAACGCTTGTAGTTGTTGGATTTAGTGTAATACTACTGGGTTGAGTTATTGTAAATAGTGTATTTATTGGGCAATTAGAGGCATCTTTTACTGCCAACGAATAATTGCCTGAACATAAATTAACTACAGTTGCTGTTCCTTGCCCTGTAATTATACCTGGAGACCAAGTGTAAGAGTATGGGCCATTACCGCCACTTACATTAGCAGTTGAGGCTCCGGTACACAAACCAAAACATTGCACACTTTGTGTTACAGCAGTTAAAGTTAAAGCCGGTGGCTGTGTAATAGTTATTATTGTAGATATGGTACAGGTATTCCCATCGCTGGCAAATATAGTATACGTACCCGCACATTGCCCTGCAATTGTAGATGTAGTAGAGATAGTTGTTGGTCCGGTTGCAACCCAAGTAAAACTTATAGGACCCGTTCCTCCACTTGCCGAAACAGATGCAGAGCCATTACAGAGTCCATTACAAACTATGTTTGAAACAGTAGGGGTTATAGTTATAGAGGTAGGTTGTGTAATAGTAAAGGCAACGGTATTAGTACACGCTCCTCCATTGTTTTGAATAGTTACTGTGCGAGTACCCGCGCATAAACCTGTTACACCGGCTGTATTTTGCCCACCCGGATTCCAGGTATAAGTATACGGCAATACGCCCCCACTAACAACAACAGACGCAGCTCCGTTACAAACAGCATTACAAGTTACGTTAGTTTGAGTGGGAGTTACAGTAAGTGCCGGCGGTTGGGTTATATTTGCAGTAAAGGTTGGATAAGCACAATTTTTACTATCGGTAATAGTTGCTGTTAAAACCGATGCGCACAAACCTGTTATTGAAGATGTTTGCCCCGCGGTTAATGTACTAGAGAAACCGGTACTCCAATTAACTGTATACCCAGCTGTTCCGCCTGTAGGAGTTACGGCCGCAATGCCGGAACAAGCTCCATTACAACTAACGCTTGTTGTAGCTCCTTGTGGATTAAGCACAGGAGGTTGAGTAACATTATAAGTAAAGGTTTTAGTACAGTTTTTTGAGTCTTTTGAAACAATAGTAAGTGTACCCGCGCACATATTAGTTACATTTAAACCTCCGGCAGTTGTTGAAAAACTAGTAAAACCACCCGGAGGAGTAACAGTAAAATTATAAGGAGCTGTTCCGCCAGTAAAAGCGGTGGCTAGTGACCCAGTGCAAGCGCCATTACAATTAATTGGACCGGCTGAAATTGTTGTAGTACTTACCAAAGGATCAGCAATGGATGCGGCATCTGATTCTAAAAATCCATTTTGATCAAACAGTAAAATACCATAAGCTATACTACATGAACAAACACCAGAAATAGTATATGTTCCTGGACCTACGTTACTTAAACCTGCAACAGTATTGCAACCAACAGCATTATTAATAATAACATTAAAAGGCGGTGTTGGAGGCACTCCGTAACAAGCTGCAGTTGGGCTTGGAATGGTAATAACAAACGACCCATCGCAACCTGGCGAACAACTCGGTTTAATAGGAGGAGAAACAGTAATACAAGGCGACATAATAATGTTAGAAGAAGTAAACTTATTAGCAATTCCACTTTTATCATCCGCTACAATTTTGCCATTAATAAATTTTGCATTTAAATATGATTTGTTAACAGAGTAATTTTGAATATTAGTAAAAATTAATTCGTTGTAAACTTTTAATATGGCACTGTTAAAACTAATATTTTTACAAGCGCTAGCCTTAAAGTTACCTACTTCCAAAAAAGAACCATTAAACTCAACAGACGAGTTTGACATTAAAAAAGAATGATCTTTGTCAATTTTTAATTTATTTATTTTCCAGTTTCCACCCGAAATTACAAAATCTGTGTTAAAAGCAAAATCGCCTGAACTAATTTCGCCAAAATCAGAGGTGTAATTGTTTTTAAATTCAAAAATTACGCCTGAACTAAAGTTTGAGTTATCCAATATATTTTTAAAACCACTTTTTAAATATATTCTCGATTCAGCATCGCCTTTTACAAATTTAATGTTGCGATATGTGTTTATATGTAAGGAATTAACACTTATATATTTTGGCACTGTAACTACTAAAGCACTATTCCAAGCATTATCATCAAAAATCACACTCGAATTTTCACCTGGCATTAAATTTGCTGATTTTCCACCGGAAGTTAAACTCCAATGTTTTCCATCGTTAAAGTTACCCGAACCTCCCACCCAATAAAGCGTTTGGGCTTTTACAGACAAAACAAATGCAAAAGTTATAATGATTATAGTAACTACTTTGCCCTTAAAGTCCATAAATTTTAAATATTTTTGTAAAAATATTGTTAATTGGTTACTAAGATACAAACAAATTTCTACATTATTAACAATTTAACAGTATAAAATTGATAAATTTTAGACCGATTTTAAAATTATGAATACTAATATTAAAAATGCTTGGGTTACAAAAACCAGTAAAGTAAAATATGAAACTCCTTGGATTGAAGTATCGCATCACACCGTTATTAATCCTGCCGGAAAACCCGCAATATACGGCACAGTGCACTTTAAAAATTTAGCTATTGGCATTTTACCTTTGGATAAAGAGCTAAACACTTGGTTGGTAGGACAATGGCGTTTCCCTTTAAAAAGTTATAGTTGGGAAATTGTAGAAGGCGGCGGCGTTATTGGAGTTGATCCTTTAGAATCGGCCAAACGAGAATTAAAAGAAGAAACAGGTTTAACCGCCGCTAAATTTACCTTGTTGTGTAATATGCATACCAGTAACTCTGCAACTGACGAATATTGCTATATTTATTTAGCTCAAAATTTAACGGAAGGAGAATCGGAACCGGAAGAAAGCGAAGATTTACAAATAAAAAAAGTTCCTTTTGCTGAGGCGTATAAAATGGTAATGGATGGAAAAATTACAGATTCGTTAAGCATGGTTGCCATTTTAAAAACAAAAATTTTAATTGACCAAAAACTAATTTAACAATTTGCCTAAGAGTTAACCTCACAATTAAAACTGTGTCAAAAATTAATATATTTACAGTTTTAATTTTAAAAACGAAATGAAAAATTTAGTTCAAAATTTTACCAATCAACTAAAAGAGGCAAAACAAATTGCTGATAAAGCCATTATTAATAACGGAAACGCTATTTCTAATATTTTAGTAACAGGTCTTGGTGGCTCTGGTATTGGTGGTACAATTTTGTTAGAATTAATTGCAGATAGTTGTTCCGTTCCCATCATTATAAATAAAGATTATTTTTTACCGGCTTTTGTAAACGAAAATACGCTGGTAATTGTTTCGAGTTATTCGGGTAATACTGAAGAAACTTTAAGCGCCATGCAACAAGCCATTATTAAAAAAGCACAAATAGCTTGCGTTACAAGTGGTGGTAAAGTTTTAGAAATAGCCAAACAACATCAATTCGATTTTATTGAAATACCGGGTGGCAATCCGCCACGCTCGTGCATTGGTTATTCTTTAGTACAACTAATACAAGTTTTAATTCTTAAAGAATTTGCACCCAAAACGTTGATGTTTGATTTAGAAAAAAGCATTGTTTTATTAGAAAAAGAAAATGATGCTATAAAAAAAGAAGCACAAATAATAGCACAAAAACTAACCAATAAATTAACTGTAATATATTCGTTAGGTACCTGCGAAGGCGTTGCGGTGCGTTTTCGCCAACAAATTAATGAAAATGGCAAACAGTTATGTTGGCATCACACTTTACCTGAAATGAATCATAACGAATTAGTGGGTTGGACTGTGAAAAATGATAATTTAGTGGTAGTTACTTTTCATACAAGTTTTGATTTTGAGCGTACTAAAAAGCGGTATGAAGTTTGTAAATCTATTTTTGAAAAATACAGTCATGATGTTATTGATATTGTAGCAAAAGGCAACAGTAAGTTAGAACAATTTTTATATCTTATTAACATTGGCGATTGGATTAGTTGTTACATTGCAGATATACGCCAAATAGATGCGAATGAAGTTAAGGTAATTGATCATTTAAAAGGGGAGTTGGCTAAGTTCTAATTCCCGTCATTGCGACGAAGGAAGCAATCTAAATTCACGCTTAATTTAAGATTGCTTCGGATGAAAAATTCCTCGCAATGACGAAAAAAACTATGCAACTATTTAACTAAAATTTGTGTCCCCTCAAAACAAACATATCATTTTTAAAGACCTTGGCTTAATAGATTACAAAGCCTGTTGGGATTACCAAGAGGAACTTTTTAAAAAAACCATTCAACAAAAAATCGCAAACAGAAGTTTATCAGTTGAAGGGCAAATCGCTACCAAAAATTATTTGTTGTTTGTAGAGCACCCACACGTTTATACTTTAGGAAAAAGCGGCGATGAAAAAAATTTATTATTAAGTCAGCAGCAACTTTCTCAAAACCAATCAAGTTATTATAAAATTAATAGGGGAGGAGATATAACCTATCACGGACCGGGGCAAATTGTAGTGTATCCCATTTTAGATTTGGATAATTTTTTTACTGATATTCATAAATATTTACGCCTTTTAGAAGAAACCATTATTCTTACTTTAAAAGATTATAACATATTAGGTGAGAGGAGTAAGGGCGAAACGGGAGTATGGTTAGATGTTGAAGATGTAACTAAAGTTCGAAAAATATGCGCCATGGGAGTTCGATGCAGCCGTTGGGTAACCATGCACGGTTTAGCCTTTAATGTAAATGTAGATTTGAATTATTTCAACAATATTATTCCCTGTGGTATTAAAAATAAAGCCGTTACAAGTTTAAATAAAGAAGTTGGTCGTGATGTAAGCATGATTGAAATTAAAGAAAAATTAAAAACTAATTTTTGTAAGTTGTTTGAGTCGAAACTAATCTAAAAGTTTGCCACAGATTCTCAGATTAAAATAAATATAGTTAATGTTACAAAAAACAAATCTGTGAATCTGTGGCAATTTTTTTCTTAAATTTTGTAAAAAATAATTTAGCCTTTGTTTTAAAGATTATCTTTACTTATAATTTTTTTGAAATCAGTATCTAGATATTCAGGCTCATTTTTTTTAACAGCTATTTTTTTAATTAGCTTTAATACTACTTTTTCGCAAAAACCCACTAACAATTTTGATAAATTAGCTTTGCAGTATTTTGAACAAAAAGAATACGATAAAGCAAATGTTTATTTTGAAGATTTATACGACAAAAATCCTGATAACTGGTACTATTACTATTATAAAAGTTTAGTAGGCGCTAAAGACTTTAGTAAAGCTGAGAAAATTACTAAAAAACAATTAAAACAAAACAAATACAACGTTCAAAATTACGTGTACCTGGCACGTATTTATAAACTACAAAACGATTTTAAAAAAGAAACCGAATTTAATGAAAAAGCTATTAAAGAATTAGTTCCGGCGCAGCCCTTTATTCAAAATTTAGTAACCGCGTTTGTTGAAGATGCGAACTACGACTATGCCATTGAAGTATATAAAAAAGCCAGAAAAGAAAGCCCTGATTACCCTTATTTTTATGAGATTGCCGATTTATACAAGCAAAAAAACGATTTAAAGGCAATGATTAACGAATATTTAGACGCCTTAGAGTTTAGAGAAAGTGAATTACAATCAGTACAAACAAATTTACAAAATAGTTTAGGCTACGGTGATGATGAAGGAGGTATAAACAACCCGTTGTTAAAACAGGAATTACAAAAACGCATTCAAAAAAATTCTGATAAAATTGTGTTGAGCGAATTTTTAATCTTTATCCAAAAACAACAAAAAGATTTTGATGGCGCATTTGTTCAAAGCAAAGCCCTTGATAAACGCTTAAAAGAAGACGGACACCGTTTGTTTGAATTGGCAAAAATTTGTGTTGCTAATCAGCAATGGGATGCCGCCCAACGATGTTACGAGTATGTAATTGAAAAAGGAACTACTAATGGTTATTACGACGCCGCAATGATTGATGTTTTAAATGTTGAATACTTAGCCGTAACACAAAAAGCGCAACCTACTAAAGAAGAACTGTTAGCCCTTGAACAAAAATATATAAAAGCAAATCAAAAATATAAAAACACATCGTTAAACGCCCAAATAATTAAAAATTTAGCAAACCTGCAGGCTTATTATTTAGGTAAAGAAAATAACGCTGTTGAATTGTTGGACGAAGCTATAGTTTCTGCCGGAATAGACAATGTGGTAAAAGCAAATTACAAAATTCAGTTAGCAGATATTTATTTATTAAACGGACAAATTTGGGACGCTTCTCTTCTATATTCGCAAGTTGAAAAAGATTTTAAATACGAAGCCATAGGCCAGGAGGCTAAATTTAGAAACGCAAAACTAAGTTTTTATGCAGGTGATTTTAAATGGGCTAAAACCCAGGCAGACGTGCTAAAAGGTGCTACAACCAAATTAATTGCTAACGATGCACTTGATTTAAGTTTAATAATTACCGATGCCATTGGTGTTGATACAAATGATTTGCCCTTAAAACTATTTGCCAGTGCCGAATTAATGATTTTACAACACCGCTACAACGAAGCCATAGTGCGTATGGATAGCGTAAACCAATTGTTTAGCACCAATACATTGGGCGACGATATTTATTTTAAAAAAGCGCAAATTTATTTTCTCTTAGCAAATTATGCGCAGGCAGAAGCCATGTATAAAAACATAATAGAGTTTTATCCTACCGATTTGTATGGCGACGATGCCCAATTTAAATTAGCTGAGTTATACGAAAAAATGAATGAGAAAGAAAAAGCTAAAATAGCTTACCAGGATGTGTTAACTAAATACCCCGGCAGTATTTTTGTGGTAGAGGCTCGTAAACGTTTCCGATTACTAAGGGGAGATAATCTGAGTAATTAACTAATTTTTAGGTTTTTCGGTTAAACCAATAATAAGTTTTGTGTATTGCCCATTGCTTAAGGTTTGGGCAATTTAATTTTATATAAAGAGGGGCTTAGCACGATTACTTTATTTCTTTGGGTTAATAATGCAATTATATTTATTAGTAATTATTTAACAAAGTTTTTAAACAAATACGCCTAACTTTACGTTCTTTAAATTATGTACATCTTATATTTTTTTATAGCCCATTGGTTTTTGTCATTATTTTGCCAAACCTTTTTTTTGCACCGTTATGCATCGCATAAAATGTTTACCATGAGTAAATTTTGGGAACGCTTTTTTTATTTTTTTACCTTTCTTACGCAAGGTTCTTCTTTTCTTAATCCCCGCGCTTACGCCATTTTGCACCGCATGCACCATGCCTATAGCGATACCGAAAAAGACCCACATTCCCCTCATTTTTTTAAAGACGTTTGGCAAATGACCATGCACACAAAAGATATTTATTTAAATTACGCCAAACATAATATTGAACCCGAAAAACCTTTTAGAGGCAACTACCCCGAATGGAAAACCTTAGATAAAATTAGTGATACATGGGTAATCCGTATTTTATTTGGAGTACTTTACACGCTATTTTATGTAAAATTTGCTACATCTCCTTGGATGTTTGCATTATTGCCAATCCATTTTTTTATGGGGCCATTGCATGGCGCAATTGTTAATTGGTGCGGGCATAAATATGGTTATAGTAATTTTGATAACGACGACCATAGCAAAAACACATTGCCTTTAGATTTTTTAATGTTAGGCGAATTATTTCAAAACAACCACCACAAAAAGCCAAACAGTGTAAATTTTGCACAAAAAAAGTTTGAATTGGATCCCAGTTACTTCATAATAAAATTTATGAATTTTATTGGTATTATTAAAATCAGGAAACAGGAGTTGTAAATAATTTACACAAAAAATATTTTTTTTAATCCCCTTTTGTTATTTTATACTTAGCTTTATATATTAAAAAAATAGGCTTTAAATAAAAAAAAGAACAATTAAAAAAAATAAAAATAATGGAAATTTATTCAATTGCTGAAACCGAAAGAACACCCTCTATAGATTTTGATTTAAAAAAAGGAGAATTAATTATCTCCGGAAATTCTATTCCCGAAGATCCTATAAAATTTTACGCGCCATTAAATGATGTAATTGATATTTATGTTTTATCTCCAAAACCCGCTACAAACATAACGTTTAGAATGAACTACATCAACACCAGTTCATCACGTCATATTTTAGATATACTTAAAAAGATTGAAACCATAAACAGTAAAAGCAAAATAACAGTTAGTTGGATTTACGAGCACGACGACCAGGATATGGAGGAAGCCGGTTACGATTACCAATCTATTGTTGATGTAACATTTAATTTAGTGCCGGTTAAGGTTTAAGGGTTTGAGGCTAAGCACTTTTACTGGTATTTATCGCCCTTAATGTTATAATTGAAGAGTCAGCTTTAGATGTCCACCAAGACTTTGTTGGATTATTTTGATTAATGTTGAAAGGCGAATGTCGGAAGCATTATTTTCAATACGAGAGATGTAAGATTTGTTTGTTCCGCATTTATCTGCAAGCACTTCTTATGTCATATCCATTTTTATACGAGCTTCTTCAAACAAAACTCCAAGTAGGAATGATTCAAATTCTTGCTCCCAGTACTCTCTTTTTTTTGCACCTTTTTTTTAGTGTTTAGAGTCGAGAATTTCGTCTATAGTAGTGATGTTTTTACTTGCTATTTTTTTCATTATTATATTCCTCCATTATTTTAAGTACTTTTTCAATTTCAAGTTTTGGTGTCTTTTGAGTTTTCTTTTGAAATGCGTTACCAAGTACAACTAAATTACCTTTGTCGAAGAAGGCAAAAATTCTGTAAATGTTACTTCCAACTTCAACGCGTATTTCGTAAAATCCCTTCATACCAACCTTATGTTTAAAATACTTTTAAGGCACTAATCTTGTAACCCGAATTAATTGCAAAGTCCATTCAATTTTAGACTGAACATTTTCAGGTTACATAATATAAAAGTCAAGAAAGTATTTTTTACAGGCAATTACTTGTCGCTCAAAACTCACAAATAAAAGTTAACTAATCAGACAATAATTTCCAAATTAATTTAATGTCCTTGAGTTTTTGAGGTTGAGGTTGTATGAGGGCTATAGCGATAACGTATTGTAGCCTTACGTATTTTTTTGCCTGTTCGAGTTACATATTTAGATGTTAACCCGCAAAAAAATTCGCTTGCTTGCTGTTACCATCTAGTAGGGGCGCACACAGCTTAGGCTACTGCTTAAGCGTCCGAATATTTTTTGTCACGGTTAATTGTTTTACTGTCGATGATTATTGGGGAGGAAAGCAACTCTCTGAAAGTTTTTTACACACAGCTCGATACACAAAGGCGTGGAGGGAATTTTGCAAACTTATTTAGCGCCAACATAAATTATTTGCTTTAATTTAAAAGCGATAAATGTGTTTGCGAAATGTGCGTTGGTTGACACACACAGGTCTATGCACATAGGTTTATAAATAGTTTGTTTGCATTTTAGCAGGCATATAATTGTTTAGTCTATCGTCTTTGAATTTAGATTATATCTCCTTTTTGGTTTTCTGTAAATCTTATGGAAATCCACTTCTGTACCAATTGTAAGTATTCCATCACCAGCAATATCAGCAAAGGGAGAAATAATACCCAAATTGAGTTGCAAGATTAAACCTAAGTTCATATACCACAATTCCCGTCCGGCTTTTAAATAAGGTATTTTCACAAAATCCGGACCCGGAACCCAAAAGAATTTTATACCACCATAAATATCCATGGTTAATCTTTTAGAACCCAATAAACGTGATTGTACATTAAAGCCGGTGCATAAAACTTTTAACGGAGGAGAGTATATTAACCCAAATTCCGCATTAGAAAATATTTAATAAATTTGGATTTAAAATCTCTAATGCGTAGCATTAGAAAAAAACGTCTATGGAATTTGATATAAGC
>JAYVGH010000102.1:0-3562 GCA_043772435.1 Bacteroidota bacterium | reverse complement strand
GCAGTTGCCTCATGCGTAGCGCTATCCCAGGCCGCTTGAAAATCTTCCTCTTTCCAAATAATGCGCATGCCTTTACCACCACCACCTGCGGTTGCTTTAATGATAACAGGATATTTAATGTCTTTTGCTAATTCAATGCCTTGTTTTACGTTTTCTAATAAACCTACAGAACCGGGTACGCATGGTACACCTGCTTTAATCATGGTTGCCTTAGCATTGCTTTTATCGCCCATTTGATTAATCATTTCGGGGCTGGCACCAATAAATTTTATTTTATGCTGACGGCAAATTTCGCTAAAACGTGCGTTTTCACTCAAAAAACCATAACCCGGGTGAATGGCATCGGCATTTGTAATTTCGGCCGCGGCAATAATGTTAGCCATGCTTAGGTAACTATCTTTGCTTGGCGGTGGACCAATGCAAACGGCTTCGTCGGCAAATTTTACGTGCAGGCTGTCTTTATCAGCAGTTGAATAAACGGCAACTGTTTTAATGCCCATTTCTCGGCAAGTACGAATAACGCGTAGGGCTATTTCGCCACGATTGGCAATTAATATTTTTTTAAACATATTTTGAAATTTTAAAATTTAAATTATAAATGTTGAAGGTATTTAAACGAAAATCTAATTTATCATTTAAAATTTAACATTTATAATTTCTTAAGAAGGATCTACCAAAAACAAAGGTTGGTCGTACTCTACAGGACTTGCGTCATTTACCAACACTTTTACTATTTTGCCTTTAATGTCGCTTTCAATTTCGTTAAAAAGCTTCATAGCTTCAATAATACAAACTGTTTTTCCGGCAGTAATTTCGTCGCCAACATTAACAAATAAAGGTTTATCTGGTCCTGCGCTACGATAAAAAGTACCAATCATAGGCGATTTTATGGTTATGTACTTTGCATCTTCTCTTACTATTGGTGTTGTAGTTTCGGTAACTTGGTTGCTGACAACAGGAATAGTTTGAGTTACAGGGGCAGTAATAACAGGAGTTGCCTGCATAACTACTTGCTGAGTAGCTGTTTTAGGAGTTCTAATTACAATTTTTATTTCTTTTGTTTCTAATTCAACCTCGCTTACTCCACTTTTTGAAACAAACTTTATTAAATCTTGAATTTCGGTTAATTTCATTTTATTTGTTTTAAGTTAGGGCGTAAAAGTAAGCGTATTTTTTATAAAAAAAAGCAATTTTTAAGGGTTTTTTTAACAAAAAAGTTGTTTTTTGGTCGTTTTTGTTGAAAAAGTATAAAATTATGAAATAAAAAAAGCCACTCATTTAAGGGTAGCTTATTTTTTTAAGGATAATTAAAATTTTAAAACATAACTCCAATATTAATTCGTACAGCGTTTTGTATTAAATTTTGCTTAACGTAGCTAAATTTATTTGAACCACTACTATTATCAATGTTATATATTAAATACTTTGATTCTTTAGATCTCATTAAATTAGTAAAGCTTCTAAAATAATTAACACTAAAAAATAGTGAGGTTGAACCACCTAAACGGTATTCAGTACCCAAACCAACATTTAAGCCTAAACGAATAGGGATTAAGGAAGCATCATTTTTAATATTGATATTATCATTTGTTGATTCGCCTGCTCCGCCCGGACCGCTTGTAGTAACCCCGGAAGAATTATATTTATAGGTAGTTAAATATGTATCTTTTGCTATTGATTTTATACGCGCGCCTAATTCAATTCCAAATAATCCGAAATATTTTAAACCAGAATATTCACTGGTTGAAAGTTTTAATATTGCAGGTATTGACACATAAGTGGTTTTAATAGATCTTTCTTTTAAAATAACACTGGTATTAGAACCTGTGTTTAAATCTGATAAATTTGTACCATCTTTCACTTCTATCATTTCGTTGGCATTATTAAGCCAATAAGCAACTTGATAGTTTTCGCTTGGTTCGCTTCTATAAGTTAATTTACCACCTTCAAAATCGCCACCAATACCTGTTTGAAAAGCTACAATATTAGAAAGTCTAAACTCCATATTTAATCCAAAACCAAATCCAAATTTGGCTCCGTAAGGAGGATTGTTAGTATTATCGCTACTCGAAAACCAAGCGGGTTGAGGGGCAATACGTAAACCAAAGCGAAATTTTTTGTCAAATTCGGCCTTACTTTTATCTTGCTCGGGGGTGGGTATTGTTGTAGTGGTGGTTTGCGAAATAGCTAAATTACTTAATAGTAATGCTGTAGTTGCTGTAAATAAAAACTTTTTCATCTATAATATTTTTAAAGATTAACTTTACAAAGATAAAAAAATACTTTATGCGTACTAATTTTGTTTATTACATAATTTTTGGTTTTTTATTTTGCGCTTGTAAACAAAATAATTTAGATGTTGACACAAGTAACATTAAAATTAACGAAATTAAAACACTTCGTTTAGAAAACGATTTTTTTGCCCTTACCGAAGACAATTATCTTTCCAAAACACACGATATTAAAAATAAATATGGTAGTTTTTACGATCGCTATATTTTTAGTTTTTTAAACAAAAAAGGTGCTTATGATAGCACCAGCAAGCCATCCATACTTAAATTTATTGCCGATAAAGATATGAAAGCGGCTTACAAAGCTGTAAAAAAAATATATACCAATACTAAATTACAAGAATTATCTACAGAAATAAACGAATGCGCCAAACGTTTTAAGTATCATTTTCCTAATCGCAATTTGCCTAATAAATTAGTAACGTGTACCAATTGTTTTAATTACAGTGTGGCGTATGTAGACAGTGCCTTGGTGGTAGGTTTAGATAATTACTTGGGCGATACCGCTATTTTTTATCAAATGCTACAATTACCGCAATACAAAACCCGGTGTATGAGCCAAAATTATATTTTGCCCGACTTAGTGCGTGGCTGGATATTAACCGAGTTTGATAATGCTGAACCGGTAAATACACTATTGTATCACACTATTTTTTATGGAAAACTATATTATTGCATCAGTGCCTTATTGCCAAACACCGCAGATACTTTGCTAATTGGTTACTCACAAAAACAATTAAACTATTGTAAAAGCAACGAAAAAAATTCGTGGGCATTTTTTGCCGAAAAAAACAGGCTGTACGAAAATAATTTAAAAATTGTGCAGGAACTTACCGCCGAAGGTCCTTTTACAGGTGCAATTAGTCGAGAATGCCCACCACGTATTGCTATGTGGGTGGGCTGGCAAATTGTAAAAAGCTATATGAAAAAAAACGAAAATGTAACCTTAGAACAATTAATGACTGAAAAAGATGCGCAGAAGATTTTAAGTAAAAGTAAGTATAGGCCTTAAAGTGAGATAAGATTTAAATTTTTTGATTTAAAGAGTTTTGTTGCTAATTATTTTTTATTCTTTAATTTTTTAGTTGAAATTTGTTTATTGGTTAACTTAACTCCGCTTTCTAATTTTTTGATATCTTCTTCTATTGGCAATTCCTCAAGCTTAATACCGCTTTTAACCCAAATTCCGCATTAGAAAATATTTAATAAATTTGGATTTAAAATCTCTAATGCGTAGCATTAGAAAAAAACGTCTATGGAATTTGATATAA
>JAYVGH010000101.1:0-12870 GCA_043772435.1 Bacteroidota bacterium | reverse complement strand
TTATATCAAATTCCATAGACGTTTTTTTCTAATGCTACGCATTAGAGATTTTAAATCCAAATTTATTAAATATTTTCTAATGCGGAATTTGGGTTAAAGCAGTTTGTGCATTTACGGTAAAACTTGCAATTAAAAGAACAATGCTAAAAATTTTCTTCATTTGAAATAGTTATAATTTTGATTATGCAAAATACAATAATTTAAAATAAAATGTGTTACCGATTATACTTTTTTTAAAACCGTTTGTATAAAAATATCTTCTAAATCTAAATTTTAACAAATTCTTTTTAGTGAGGATTTAAAATAAAATAAATATAAATTGTAAAATTTGTTTTGTTTTGATACGAGTAAATTTGTTTTGAAAAAAAACTCAGACACGAATTGGCACTAATTTTTACAAATAATAAATTTAAATTATTATATAGTGCTTTGTGTTAATTTGTGAAATGTGTGTCTAAGAAACTTAGATACGAATTAGCACTATTCTTTACTAAATTAATAATTAAGTTTTTAAAAAAAATTATTGTTTAACCAACTGTTTTAGTTCTTTAAAAACAGCTTGTGTTTCAGTATCGTTAAGCTGCAAGCCAAATCGTATTATTTTAGATTGTGCGCTAAATGCTAAGCGTTCGCCCCCTTTTACCCAAAAACTTTGGTTAATGTTATCGGCCCAACTGGCGTTGCTTAGTTCTATTATATTTAAGTTTTGTACTAATTCTAAATTAAAACTTTGTATTTTTCCTTTTTTGTTTATTTCGCGTTGATAATTTAAAGTGCCATCCTGTATCCATAACTTTTCTTTTCCAAATTTTTTCCAAATAAAAGCTTTAATAATTTTATATTCAAAATATGCCCAAAACGACATATAAACTATGATAAAAGTTTTTGAATCTTGACTCTGCATTTTAAAATAATTCATAAAAACTATTAAGCCGCAAACCGACCAAGCCATAAGCCATAAGAACATAATGCCCAACTTTTTTTTATCATTAGTAGCTAAAATTACAATGCTTACTAATTTTTCTTTTTTTAAAATGCTTACTCGAGTGCTAATTACTTTCAAAATATTTTTTTTTAGAAAGTGTAAAATTAAAAATAATTTGCCACAAAAATGTTACAAAAAATAAAGACACTAATTACACTAATTTGCACGAAAAATTATTTTGCTTTTTACATAGATTAGAGAATATTCGAGCATCCCGACAACTATCTGGAAGGATCAAAAATTTCTTTGTAAACTTTGTGTAAAATAACTTTGTAGGCTTTGTGGTTAAAATTTGCAAAACAAATTCCAATAACGTATATTTGGTTATGTTTAAAAAACTATTTTTTTTATTTTTTATTCTATCTAATCCAACCTCCATTTTTTCGCAAAGCGATTCTGCAAAACACATTGTTACACCGCACGCTAGCCCAACCCTTCGCTTTACTGAAAATAAAGGGCAGTGGAATAATAACATTTTATTTAGAGCGCAATTAGATGGTGGGGCTTTATTTTTAGAAAAAGATAAACTGACCTTTAATTTTTATGATAAAGTAAAATTCCGAAGTTTACACCAAGGTGGTATTGCAAAGGGTAAATACAAGGATTTAGATATTAAAGAACAAGCATATACAATAAATTTTGTAGGTTGTAATTTAAACCCTCAAGTAGAAAAGTTGCAACAGGGTAGTGATTATGAAAATTTTTACATTGGTAATGATAAAAATAAGTGGAAAGGTAATGTGAAAAATTACCATCAAATATGGTTAAGAAATTTATATAATGGAATTGATTATGAGGTTTTAACTTCCAACAATGGTTTAAAATATAATTTTCATTTAAAACCAAATGCCAATGCAAACGATATAAAATTAAAGTATGAAGGTGTTGATAAAATTAAATTGAAGAATGGTACTTTAATCATTAAATTAGATATTAATGAAATAGTTGAGCAAAAACCTTATGCCTACCAATTAATTAATGGCCGGGTAAAACAAGTTACGTGCCATTATAAATTTGAAAACAATGTATTGAGTTTCGATTTCCCAAATGATTACAATAAAAATTATGAATTAGTAATTGATCCTATTTTAGTATTTGCGGCTCAAAGCGGAAGTACCGCTGATAATTTTGGAATGACTGCCACTTATGATCAACAAGGAAATTTATATAGTGGAGGTACTGCATTTAATAATGGTTATCCAACTACAGTGGGATCTTATACCACTTCGTTTACTGGAACAATGGCCAATGGTATTACAGATGTTGTTATAACAAAATACAACTCAACAGGTACAAATTTAGTTTATTCAACCTATTTAGGAGGCACTCAAGCAGAAGTAGTTACTAGTTTAATTACTGATGTTGCCGGCAATTTATATTTATACGGAGCAACAAGTTCTACTAACTTCCCAACAACTGCCGGAGCTTATGATCAAAGTTTTAATGGAGGTACATTTATTTCATTTGTTTTTAATGGAACAAAATTTAATAATGGCTCAGATATTTTTGTATCTAAGTTTAACTCCGCAGGTAGTTCGCTACTTGCATCTACTTTTATAGGCGGCTCTGGTAATGATGGTATAAATTATAACAATTATGCGCCTCCAACTCATACTGTTTTACCTTGCGGTTCAGGAGTTGCTACCTTATTTAATGAATACCCCGCAGATTCATTACAATATAATTACGGCGACCAATATAGAGGAGAAATTCAATTAGATAAAAATAATGACGTTTATGTTGCAAGTTCTACAAAGTCTACAAATTTTCCCACAAAAGCCTCTAGCTCAACATTAACACCTATAAGTTCCACATTAAGTGGGAAACAGGATGCTATTATTTTTAAGTTATCTAATAATTTAAATACATTAATTTGGAGTACCTATTTAGGCGGGAATGGTAATGATGCAGGTTATTCCTTAATTGTGGATGACACTTTACAGGTATATGTAACAGGAGGTACATATAGTACAAATTTTCCAACAAAAACTGGTTGTTATCAAACTGTTTCGGGGGGTGGGAAAGCAGATGGGTATTTAACTAAAATAAATCCATTTGGTAGTCAAGTTCTAAAATCAACTTACATTGGAACTTCGAGTTACGATCAAAGTTATTTTGTGCAAAGTGATAGAATTGGGAAGATATATATATTTGGTCAATCATTAGGTAGTATGCCGGTTAGCGCAGGAATATATTCAAATCCGGGTTCTCACCAGTTTATTATGCGCTTTAATAATCAGCTTACAATATTAGATAAATCAACTGTTTTTGGAAGTGGTTTACCTAAAATTGACATTTCTCCATCTGCATTTTCCGTTGATAAATGCAGTGGCTCTATTAGTTTAACAGGTTGGGGTGGAGATTTTATAAACTGTAATGCTTTGTCTAATATGCCCATTACACCTGGTGCCTTTCAAAGTATTCCGCCTAATGCGCACGATTTTTATTTTTTTGTTCTAAAACCTAATTTCACTAGTTTAAGTTATGGATCCTATTTTGGTGGAAATCTATCAGAAGAACATGTGGACGGAGGAACCTCTAGAATAAGTGAAAGTGGAGTTTTATACCAATCTATTTGTGCCGGTTGTGGAGGATACGATGACTTCCCAGTTACTGCGGGTACTTGGCCTTTAACACCTGGTAATCCAAATCATAATACAGATAATAATAACTGTAATAATGGTGTAGTAAAATTTAATTATCAACCACAAGTAACCGCAGCTATTGTCAGTAATACTGTTGCGGGTTGTGGTTCTGTCACAGTAACTTATACAAATTTATCATCGCCTGGTTTACAATATCTTTGGAATTTGGGTGGCGGACCTAACGATACTACATCTCAAATACTTAATCCTGTTCATACCTACACAACTGTTGGTTCGTATACAGTTACTTTATTAGTAATTGAAAATCAGTATTGTAATACACGCGACAGTACGCAAATTATAATTAATGTTTATCCTCAACCGGTAGCTGCTTTTACATCAACTCTTTTACAGTGTTCCAATTCGTTTTCTACAACAAATAATTCAACTGGAGCTGGTAATAATTACAGTTGGAGTTTTGGCGATGCCTCTCCAACAAATACTTTAACTAGCCCAACACACACCTATGCAGGTAGCGGTAGCTACACTATTACACTATTAGCTTCAAATTTGTTTGGATGTAAAGATTCTATTAAACAGCCCATAAGTGTTTTTATTTTTAACCCCGGCGTAGTAAACGGCGCCACTATTTGCCAAGGCTTTACCACTGCATTAACGGCCAGTGGCGGCACAAGTTATACCTGGAGTCCGGCTATCAATTTAAGTAATACTACCGTTGCTTCTCCAATTAGCAATGCAACAGCAACAACTATATACACCGTTCAAATAAATAATAATTCACAAGGTTATACCTGTTCTAAAACATTAACTACACAAGTTACAGTTTTTCCTAAACCTAATGCCGATTTTACCTACACTACCAATTCGTGTGGTGGTGGTGTAAATTATTTTGATTTATCAGTTTCAAATATTGCAACCTGGCAATGGACACTTTCATCAACTATAACAAGTACCATTCAAAATCCGTATAATTTTTATTTTACCGGAGGTACACATACAGTTTCGTTAATTGCAACAGATAATAATGGTTGTAAAGATACAGTAGATAAAATTGTAAATGTTTTAGTACCACCGGCGGTAAGTATAAATCCAAACAAACTAATTTGTAAAGGCGATAAGGCTGTGTTACTAGCAAATGGTGGCGTTAGTTACCAGTGGACACCTACAGTTAGTTTAGATATTAGTAATATTCCGGGGCCAACAGTAACGCCAACAGCAAACACACAATATTCGGTAGTAATTACAACCAGCAACAGTTGTTCGTTTTTATTAACTACAAATGTAACGCTAACACAAATTTCAAGTACTCCAATTTCTGCAAACGCTGTACCGCAAAGTATTGTGCAAGGAGAAGCGAGCACATTAACCTACGTTGGCGACCCTGGATCGATTGTTAATTGGAGTCCCAGCAATAGCGTTAATCCAAAAACCGGTTATTCTGTTTCTGCCACACCCGATAGACCAACTACTTATACAGTTACCATTACTAACGGGCCTTGTAAAGAAATTTTAATAGTTTTTGTGGACGTAAACTTAAATGGTTGTATAGATTCGGATGTATTTATACCTAATACCTTTACACCCAACAGCGACGGAACCAATGATATTTTATACGTGCGTGGACTAAAAGTGCAAGAAGCCTATTTTGCCGTATACAATCGATGGGGCGAACTAGTTTGGGAAACTAACGATAAAACTAAAGGTTGGGATGGAATATACAAAGGTAAACCAGCTGATGTGGGTGTTTTTGGTTGGTATTTAAAAGTAAAATGTTTTAACGGTGAAGAAACCTTTAAAAAAGGAAACGTAACGTTGATTAGATAATTTATTTTTTAAATTAAGGTACAAACGTTAATTCAAAAACAAAAGAATAGGAATTGTTTTTAGTGTTGGGTATTTGAAACCCAAAAGTTAGTGGTAAATGCTTTAAAGGATAATAAATTATACCTAATGAAGTGTAACAAATAGCGTTATTTCCAATTACGCTTTCAGCCATTAAATGCAATTTTTTATGAATAGGAACTTCGAGTCCTAACCAACCACCAACTCTATTTCCTTTACCACCATAGTGTAAAGAATTGTAATAACTTCCTAAAACTATATTACTTTCTTCACCCAATAAATTTTTAATTTGAAAATTAAGGTATGCTAAGCCCGCCTCTTTTGTTTTTTTATTATCGTTATAATTTAACCCGACCTGAGTACCGCAGGCAATGCCCATATTTTGGGATAGTTTAAAATATTTTAAAGCATTAAGCATAAGTAAAGGATTGTAAGGATCAGTATCTGTAGTATCGTTATTTAAAAATAGTTTTTGTTTATCACTAAAGTTTAAGCCTAAAATATTTACTCCAATTTCAAAGCCTTTACCTAAGCCAAAATCTAAGGTAGAGTTTGATTGAATTATTTCATTAATATTAATTTGTTGCTGAAAGAATAGCTTATTTTTTTTTGTTACTTCAGCAGATGGCACATTAATAAAATTTTGTTGGGAAAAACAAAGTGTACTCCACAAAAAAAACAAATAGGATAAGAACAGTTTCATATATTGATTTTATTGTCTTTACTTGTTATGTGGCATACCCGGTTAGTATGTTGTATTTTGCTTTCGGTAAACATGGATATTTCATTTATATTTTCTTAAATTTCTTTTTACTTACCCAATAAAATAATGCTGGAATAATTATAGGCGTAAAAATTAATGTTGAGGTTAAGCCACCAATAATTACTGTAGATAATGGGCGTTGTACATCGGAGCCAATGCCTTTGCTTGTAGCAGCTGGCATTAAACCAATTATTGCTACAATTAACATCATTAAAATAGCCCTAAACTGTTCGCCCGAAATTTTTTGTACAAGTGCTTTTAGCGTAACATTATCTAACACATCGCCTAAATCTTTTAAAACGCCCTTAAATACTTGATTAGAATAAGAGGTAAAACTTATATTACAGGCGCCTCTAATTTTTATTTTATCTAATTGGTTTTCGGGAATAGCGCAAATTACCCAAACGCTGTTTGCATTTGCATTACGCAAGGCTTCAGAATTTAAACCCGCTAATTTTAATTTTGATTCGTGCTCGATAGTTGAACCTTGTTCGTTTGCAAGCTTTGCTTCTTCAATTTTCAAATCTATTTTTACGTCGTTTAATTTCTTTTCCGTTTCAACGCCGTTTTTTTGTAAGTCGGTAGTGCGGGCAATTATTTCTTTTTTTTTGGAATAACAACATTTGCAATGTTATTAATGGTTATTAAATGTTGAACCAATTGCGTATAACTTGTGGCTAATTCAGGATTATCAAATAATATTAAATGTTGTTTTGAGTTTTCGTTACTTGGTACTACTGAGGCTATAACTCCTGCAAAAAGTATAATAAGTAGAATTATGTATAAATTATTTTTAATCATTTTTTTATTTTAATTGATTAATTAAACCTGTTGCGTGTAATAATTGGACGTAACTTTTGCGGTAATTGTATATTGATTCGTAATATGTTTTCTGCGTTTCAAACCACGTACGTTGCGCTTCTAAAAAATCAATAATTGTTGTGCCGCCTTTTAAATAAGAATACTTTACAGAATTTAATATTTGTTCTGATTGCGTTAAAATAATTCTGTATTTTTCTACAGTTTGTTTGTGAAGTTGGTAAGAAGTATAAGTTGTAGTAATTTCTGTTTTTAATTGTTGTTGAACTACTACTAAATTTTGTTCGGATTGTGCCTTTATTATTTTTGATTTTTGTATTTCGCCCTGATTCCTGCTAAAAAAAGGCAGTTGTATGGTTCCAAAAATTCCTATGTAGGGAATAGTATTTTGAGGATTATAAATAATCCCTAATTCTGGAATTGGTTTAGCGTTGGCTTTTTGTAAACTTATGTTACTAGTTGCTATTTCTATTAGGCTTTGAGCCACTATTATGTCTGAACGGTTAGTTGCTGAATAATTTAAAAGGCTATCAATTTTACCGGATATTTGTGTTAAAATAAAATCATTATTTGCATCAATACTAATACTATCGTTTGTACCTAATAAAAATTTTAAATCTTGTAATTGATTTATATAATCTCGTTGCGCAGAATTTTTTTGTAATTGATATTGCTCTGATAATAATTGTGTGCGAATTAAATCGGTAGCTGTTATTACTTGGTTTTTTAAGCGTAATTTATTTATATAAACTAAACTATCAATATTTATATATGCTTTATAAATTAAATCTAAATTTACTTTTGCGTACCAAGCCTCTACCCAATTAATACCCACATTTAAATATAAATTACGCTCGGTTTCCGCATAATTTTTTTGAATAGTATTTACATTTTTTTCAGCAAATTCAATTTTATATTTACGCTGAGAAGGTAGCTGAAACTGTTTGGTTACTTGCCACCAAACTTGCCGGTTTAGCGCATTTGCAAATCCCGTATTTGGAAAATATTTTGCAGGATTTAGTAATTGTAACGATTGGTTATTTAAAGTGGGATTAGGTCGAAGTTTGGCAGTTGTTATATCCGCCTGTGCAATACCAATATTAAAGTTTTCGGTTTTTAAAATAGGATTGTTTTGTTTGGCGGATATTAGTGCTTGTTTTAAAGTAATAGAGGTTTGGCTATTTATATTTATGGAATAAAAATGAATAACTACTAATGCTATAATTATTCTATTTATTTTTAACATAAATATTTACTCTTACCAATTTAATGCAACGTAAATATAATATTTTATACTATACAGCGAGTTAAATTAGCTTTATGTTATTTTTTACGTACACTTATATTCACATCCTTGATTGGTTTTTTATATGCGGACCAAAAACAAAATTTATCTCCAACCTCCACCCAAACTTTTATATAAATTAACTCTTGATTTTATTTGTTGCACCTTAGTTTCAATTAACTCAAATTTTGCTTCTACTGCATCACGTTGCACTAATAAAACTTCCATGTAATCGGCACGGGCTGATTTAAATAGTGTAGTTGAAATATCAATCGATTCAGCAAGTGTTTGTACTTGTTTTGCTTTTAAATCGTAACTTTTTTTAAGATTACTTATATTTGATATTTGATTTGCCACTTCGATATGCGCTTTTAAAATACTACGCTCATAATTATATACTGCTTGTATTTGCTTTGAGTTTGCGCTATAATACATAGCTTTTATAGCGTTTCTATTTATTAAAGGAGCTACTAAGTTGCCTGCCAAGGAAAAAATAATTGATTCGGGGGTACTGAATAAAAATTGTGGATTAAATGCCTGATATCCTAAGCCAGCATTAATAAAAAGCGAAGGATAAAAATTTGCCTTAGCTGCTTTTACATCTAATTTACTTGCTATTAAATCTTGTTCTGCTTGCTTAATATCGGGTCGATTAAATAAAAGTTGCGATGGAATACCTGTATTTATTGTGTCTATTTTCATTTCAATAAAATCTACAGAATTTCTGGTAATAGTTTGAGGAAAACGACCTATTAAAAAATTAATTTTATTTTCGGTTTCGGTAATTTGTTGCAAAATGTAAAATTGACGGCTTTTATTTTTTAGTACCTCGGCTTCAAATCTTCTTACTGCTAATTCTGTAACTCTTGCAGCTTGCTTTTCTAATTTTACAATATCTAAAGCATTTTGTTGAATATCGATGTTTTGTTTTAATATTTGTAATTGATTATCTAACGCTATAAGTTCGTAATATGAATCAGCAATTTCGGCTACTAAATTTGTTACCATAAAATTTTTACCTTCAAAAGTAGATAGATATTTATACACTGCTGCTTTTTTTGAGTTGCGTAATTTTTTCCAAATATCTATTTCCCACGAAGCCGTTAGTCCAATAAAATAATTTGGTAATACTTCGGGAGTAGCTTTATTAGGGGCTATGGTTGTAATGGCATCACTTGCTCCTTGGCTAGTATGTCTGCCAACCTTATCCACTCCAGCCCCGGTAATAGCTCCAACAAAGGGTAAATACGATCCCTTACGAGCTCTTATTTCGTTTTTAGATATATTAATTTCTTGTAAAACAATATTTAACTCTTGATTATTTTTTAAAGCAGTATCAATAAGTGATATTAAATTTTGATCGTTAAAAAAATCTTTCCACTTAATTTTTGCTGAATTGGTGGTATCTTTAGAAGTATTATAACTTTCGGGTACTTTTTTATTTTCCGTTTTTCGTCCTAAAAACGGTAGTGCGCACTGCGATGTTATTAATAGCACTAGTAATACTAATAAATGTTTAAATATTTTTTTATTTCTCATTATTTTCAATTTTTTCATCATCTTCAGTTGTTGGAAAAGAATCTATGGAGTGAACAAAACCTTCGGTTAATGAACTTTCTTCTTCGTTTTTAATTAGTTTTCGCCCTTTGGCAATTGAGCCAAAAATGTAGTACAAACCAGGTACAATTATCACTCCAAAAACAGTACCAAACAACATGCCACCTAAGGCGGACGAACCGATGGTTTTATTACCTATTGCGCCTGCGCCATGCGCAAAAACTAATGGGATTAAGCCTGCAATAAATGCAAACGAGGTCATTAAAATTGGGCGAAAACGAACTCTTGCTCCTTCAATAGCGGCCTCTAACACGCTTAATCCTTCGCGTTGTTTTTGTACAGCAAATTCAACAATTAGCACTGCGTTTTTTCCTAATAAACCTACAAGCATCACTAAGCCTACTTGTGCATAAATATCATTTGCTAAGCCTAATCCTTTTATCATTAAAAACGAACCAAACACCCCGGCAGGTAATGAGAAAATAACTGACAATGGAATAATAAAACTTTCGTACTGTGCGGCTAATACAAAGTAAACAAACACTAATACGATGATGAATATATAAATAGCTTCATTACCGCGTCTTGTTTCATCGTACGAAAGTGCCGCCCAATCTATATCATAACCATGAGGCAATGTTTTTGCTGCAACTTCTTGAACTGCTTTAATAGCTTCACCACTACTAAAGCCTTTTGCTGGTCCGCCTCTTATTGCGGCAGTATTATACATGTTATAACGGTTAATTTCGTTAGCACCTTGATTTTTTTTGATTTTCATAAAGGCGGAAAATGGTACCATTTCATCCCTGTTATTTTTTACATATAATTTTAATACATCCGACGGAAGCCTACGATATTCGGGCGCAGCTTGTACAAACACTTTAAAAAAGCGTTGGTATTTTATAAAGCCCAACTCGTAAGTACTGCCAACAAAAATAGAAAGTGTATTCATTGCATTGCCAATGCTAACACCCTTTTGCATAGCGGCTTGGTTATCAATTTCAATTTCGTATTGGGGATAGTTAGCACTAAAAAACGTAAACAATCCCATTAACTCTTTTCGTTTACGCATTTCATTCATAAAATCGTTAGTAACTTTTTCGAGTTGTTTATAATCGCCGCTATTTGTTTTATCCAATAGCTGCAATGCAAAACCACCGGCAGCACCAAAGCCTGGTACGGCAGGCGGATCAAAAAATTCGATAGTAGCTCCCGGAATAGATTTGGCTTTTTGTTCTAACTCTTCAATAATTTCGGTTACAGTGTGTTTGCGTTGTGACCAAGGTTTTAAGTTAACTAAACATGTTCCCGCATTAGAGCCACGACCTTCTGTAAGCACCTCGTAGCCTGCAATAGAAGAAACCGATTTTACACCATCTACTTTTCGAATTACTTCCACTAATTTATTTGACAAATCATTTGTACGCTCTAATGTAGAGCCCGGTGGTGTTTGAATGATTGCATATAACATACCTTGGTCTTCGCTTGGAATAAAACCTGTGGGTAAACTGCTACTAATAACAACTATGCCTAAAGCAAATACTGCAAACAAACCAATGGTAACTAATTTGCGATGGGCAATTATGCGTAATAACCAAACATATTTTCCCGTCAATTTTTCAAAGCCTCTGTTAAAACTATCAATAAAGCGATTGAGTAAATGTTTTTTGCGTGGCTTGCCGTGATTATTTTTTAAAATCATAGCGCATAATACGGGCGTTACCGTTAACGCTATAACCCCCGACAAAACAATAGCGCAAGCCATTGTTATAGAAAACTGCCTGTAAAATGTACCTACCGGGCCGCTCATAAATGATACCGGTACAAATACCGATACCATTAATAATGTAATTGCAATAACGGCTCCACTAATTTCGCCAATAACTTTGCGCACGGCATTGTAGGGCGAGAGATGTTCTTCCTCCATTTTAGCGTGCACGGCCTCAACGACGACAATAGCATCATCTACCACAATACCAATAGCTAATACCAAGGCAAATAAGGTTACCATATTAATTGTTAATCCAAATAACTGCATACAAAAAAATGCACCTATTAATGATATTGGCACGGCTAATGTTGGGATTAATGTAGAACGCCAATCTCCTAAAAATATAAATACAACAAGAGCTACTAATAGAAAGGCATCTCGCAACGTATCAATTACATTTTCGATAGAGGCATCGAGGAAATTAGAAACGTCGTAACTAATTTCATAATCCATTCCGGGCGGAAATGTTTTTTTTAACTCATCTAATTTTTCTTTTACTTTTTCTATAACTTCACTAGCATTGCTACCATACGTTTGTTTTAAAACCAAAGCTGCTGAAGGGTTGCCATTCATACTACTGTAAATATCATAGTATTCGCTGCCTAATACAACCGTTGCAATATCCTTTAAACGTAGCATTTCGCCATTTGGATTAGCTTTTATAATTACATTTTCGTATTGCTTTGGATCGTTAAACCTATCGCTATAAGCCAAAACATATTCTAAGGCTTCGGCTTGTTTGCTATCGCCGCGCCCAATACGACCGGGTTTACCAATAATACTTTGATCGCTGAGTGCCTCCATTACTTCGTCGGGCGAAATATTATAAGCCCTCATTCTATCCGGGTTTAACCATACTCGCATCGCATATTGGCGACTTCCTAAAATGCGTACCTGCCCAATACCGTTTATACGCTGCAACTCAGGCACCATGTTTACTCCCGCATAATTGAATAAAAATTTCATATTAGCATCTTTATCTTTACTATAAAGATTTACATACATCAACATACTTGGTATTACAGGCGTTATAACCACTCCTTCACGTTGCACCAAGGTTGGTAAACGATTAGTAACTTGCTGCACACGGTTAGAAACTTGAACCAAAGCTTGGTTAATATCTGTACCCGGATTAAATACAACTTGTATATTAGCTTCACCGGCACTTGTAGCATCACTGGTCATATAGCGCATACCCCAAGCACCGTTTATAGATTGTTCTAAAGGAATGATAACTGACTC
>JAYVGH010000100.1:0-12345 GCA_043772435.1 Bacteroidota bacterium | reverse complement strand
TTATATCAAATTCCATAGACGTTTTTTTCTAATGCTACGCATTAGAGATTTTAAATCCAAATTTATTAAATATTTTCTAATGCGGAATTTGGGTTAAAGTAGATTATAGATTACATTAACCGCAGGTTTGACCTAAAAGCAACCAAATTATAATAAATACAACTATAGTGCCTAAGCAACCACCGCCTAATTTTTTAGCGCCATATCCGGCTATTACACCTTTAAAAATATTATTCATAGTATGTTTTTAAAAACTACAAATAATTATATGCCAAAAATTTAATAATAAAGTATCCTAATAATTATGTAAGATATTTATATAACTGTGTAACATTTTGGCGTGAAAGAAACTCAATTTTAAACTCTATAAATTATTAAACAAAAAAAAGATGAAAACAATAACAATTAAAACCTTAGCAACAGGTATAGTTGCTTCTGTGCTTTTATTAACATCATGTAAAAAAGGCGAAACAGGGCCAGCAGGTACTGATGGTACAAACGGTGTAAACGGTGTAGTGCCTACATCAACAGATGGATTTATTAAAGGAAACGTTTCCGGAACCCGCAAAGATGGCACAGCATTTAATGAAGCTTTTGAGTATAAAAATTATTTTGGAGGATCATCAGGAACGCTGGATAGTAACTCGGTTGGCAGCTATGATTTTTCAATTGTAAGAAGCGGTGGTGATATTTTAAGTTCTAACAGAGCTATGATTACCGTTAATGTAACTTCAAAAACAGCAGCTTCGGGTAACATTACTTTAAACGAATTTATGTTTACCAAATCACTTGGTACAAATAAAAAGTTTGAGTTTACGGTGTATTCTACTCCAATAGCAAGTATTACCGGATTAACCTACAACACCAGTAGTGGTTTATACAAAGGTAATTTTTCGTTTTCAGTTCCAGGTATTCAAAACAGTACCGGCAATACTGCTACCGTTAGCGGAAGCTTTGAAGCTACCATTACTCAAATTTATAATTTTGTAGTAAACACAAGCCCAGTTCAAACAACTCATAACTCAAATTAAAAAGTTAAACTCTTATAAAAAAACCTCTCATAATATTATGAGAGGTTTTTTTATTTAATTATTTTGCTGTTTCAATATAAATTCTACCCTTCTGTTACTTTTTCTTCCTTCTGGCGTGTTGTTAGATTCTAATGGTTTTAAGCTTCCAAAACTTTCGTAATTAACATTAAAATTTTTAACACCTTTTAAAATTAGATAATCTGCCACGGCTTTTGCCCGGTTTAAAGAAAGTTCCATGTTCTTTTTTTCATCTCCAACATTATCGGTATGCCCGTATATTTCAATTTTTAATTTTTGATCTGCTTTTAAATAAGCGGCAACAATATTTAATTCGGGATAGGAAACAGAGGATAAAATAGCTTCACCCTTTTGAAAAAGGACATTATTTAAAACCAAAACTTCTCCCTGAGAAATTTTGTTTATTGTATCGGGTAAAACTATTTCGGTTTCAACACTATCAGCTTTCATGTTCGCAAAATAAAGGTTTGGGATTTCGGTGGTGTCTATCACTTCAGGTTTAAATTGGTGCAGGCTCACATTGTCAAAATAATAATAAGCGTCGCGTTCCATTTTTTTATAAATAGGTGAGCTAATTTTTAAAGGAACGCTGTTTCCTGTTTTCCATAATCTTTTTATACCAAAGCTTCCAATTAGCAACGTATTTTCTCCGCCTTTTGCCTTATAATGCAGGGTTAATTCATGCCATTCATTTACATCCATTCCAACCTCTTCTTCCAAATTAATGTAAATGGGGCGAAGATCTGTAATCATACCCGAATGTTCGTATTTTACTTTGTTGTTAAGGAAGCAAATGCCAAGCTGATCAACGGCAAGGGGAGAGTAATCGGAAAGGCTGACAAATAGAGTAAGCACATATTCTTTATTTTTTTCAAGTGAAGAATTGAGCTCGGTTTGTAGGTATTCTCTGTAATACCCGTGTGAAACAGCAAATATGCCTGCGTAACATTTTCCGGTTAACGCTTCTTGTATTCCCATTGAATTTTGCGGCACATTAACACGCGATAATTTTTCTTGTTTTTTACCGCATTTGCAAAAAAGGTCGGTTGTGCCTCGGCTAGGCGAATTCCAGGATGTGGATGCATCAATAGCCGAAAAATCAATAGGGATTACTTTATTAGATTCGAAGCTTGAATCGGCAATAAAGTTTTGGCCCTTAAAAAATAAACCATTAAATAGAATAATATATTGTAAAAAAAATTTCATATTACGGTGTTGCTATTATACATATTTCAATCTCCATTTTTAGAACTCATCTCTGTCAATTTACGGCGAATATATTTTTCGGTTGGCAGCAAAGCGTTCTGTATTCTTTTTGCATAATTAATAGAATCCAACATTTCTTTTTGTTTTTCGTCCACCAATTTTTTTTGCTCTTCAACAATACCTTTTTGTTTCTCAATAATGTTTTTTTGTTTTTGGGTCACTTTAAATCGGTTAAACATAAACCCTGCAAATACTATCATTAAACCTAATCCACCGAATAAAAAATACTGTTGTGTTTTTTTTGCGTTAATCTCAGTTTTTTGCTTATCAATTTCGAGGTTCTTTACTTCAATGTTTTTCGCTGAAGTAATACTGTCTTCTGCTCTTTGTTTTTCATATTTATATTGCGCTTCTTTTCTGAATGCAGTTTTTTGATTATCTTTATTCTTTACGCTATCCCTCATCTGAATATATAATTTGTACATTTCAAGCGATTGCATGCCTTTGCTTTGCTTCTCATAAATTATACTCATTAAATGGGCCGAAGACTCAATATCACCTGGATAACCAAGTTCTTTGGCTAAACCAAGTCCTTTGCTTCCATAATAAAATGCTTCATTTAGCTGGCCTTGCTTTAAATGTATAGCGCCAATATTTCTGAGAGCACTTACTACACCGTGTTTATTATTGATTTTTTCATAAATGTTCAAACTCTGCACCATTTGATCCAACGCTTTATTCATCTGACCTATCTTCACGTAAAGGCTTCCGATATTATTTAAAGCATTAGCGATCCCTTCTTGGTTACCGATCTCCTTATTGATTTTCATGCCTCTTGAATAATAATCAAGAGCTACTTTTACATTACCGTTTTTATGGTAGATGCCTCCAATATTATTAAGAGAAGTTGCGATACCTTCTTTATCAGCAATCTCCTCCTGTATTTTTAAACTGCGATTAAAACGATCCAGCGCTTCTTTCGTTTGGCCAAGATTCTGGTTTATCAGCCCGAGATTAATAAGAGTTGCAGCAGCTCCTTCTTTATCGCCAATATTCTCCGATATTTTAAGACTGCACATAAAATAGTCAAGCGCTTTTTTTATTTGGCCTTGCTTTTCGAAAATGGTTGCCAGCATATTAAGTGATGTTGCACTGCCTTCTTTATCACCGATTTGCTCTTGTATTTTCAGGCTGCGACTACAATTATCAAGCGCTTTTTTTATTTCGCCCGTACTATTGTAAAAGAAACCAATATTGTTAAGCGAATTGGATAGGTGCTGTAAGTAATTTTTTTTCAATGGACCGGATAATGAAGATGATGCTAGGTTTTTTTCTGCAATAGCCTTCAACTGATCATTATATTTTTGCCATATACTATCATCTTGTTCAACTTCTACCATTGCATTTAAAATAGTACAACGCGTTGTATCGTGCTTTGCGCTTTTTAGTACGAGTTTTAAAGAATCAATCGTTCGATTCTGCGCGGCAAGACTAAGACCCAGGAAAAGGCAAATGATTAAAATGATTTTTTTCACGGTTGCCAAAGGTAATCAATAAAAATAAAAGCTGTATGGAAAACCATACAACTTAGTACCCTACGGGTTCAATTTATCGAACTTTTTAACTGATTTTGAAAGGATTAACAACTATAGAAATTTGAGTTCTTTCTAATTTAATTTTTGGTAATATTAAAAATCGTTTTTCCTTCTTTTAATTCTACTGATGTACTGGATATATTTTTTACAATAATGCCATTTATTACATCTCCATTTTTTACCAAGTGCGATTGACCATTTATATAAATTAGTGCTGTTGAATTACCCGTCGTGTTATTTTTTACCAATCCTAAATACTTAATGTCTGTTGCGGGCTTTACTATTTCAACTGTTGGTGTTTTAGCGGAGGTTTTTAATTTTGTTGCATTTTGATTATTTGCAGTTACATTATTATTTCCATTTGAATTATATTTTGGCTTTTCAACATCTTTTAAAAACGGATCTTTATAATTTAACGCTAAGCGGTATGTAATACTATCTTTTAGTTCTTCTACCGTAAAATTCGCTTTTTCTTCTGTTGGTATAAATTCATCAACTTCGTTAAATGCTGAGTAAAATCTGTAGATAAAAAAGCCCCATATGGCAATATTTAAGGGTATTAAAATATAAAGACCTTTTTTACCTTTAAACATTATTGTACCAACTGAAAGTTTAAATTATTACTAAAACCTGTAGTATTACCAACATTATCTACCGATTTTAACCGCCACCAATAAGGAATGGCTGTTACAGAAGTTGTTCCGGCAGGCAGTGGATTTGAGGAATTAATTGCGTTAATTTTTATTTTATTTGCAGATACAGTAACTGTTCGCACTACATTTACAAACGATGCATCTGTGTATATAAAAAGACTGTCATATTGTGTATCTACTCCTCCAGCTTTACTCCAGCGTAATTCGGTAGTATCTTTTATAACAGGGTTAGACGCAGGGGCTGTTGGTGTAGAAACTGCTGATGGCGGTAAAAGATCGATGGTAAAAGTTTGTGGCGTATTGTATTGTGATATGCTACTCGCATTAATTGCTTTAACTCTCCAAGAACACGTGTAATTTGCGGCTGAAAACATTGTAAAAGAATAGGTATAACTTGTACCAGTAACTATTGAATAGTTAATAACGGCATTGTTTAATGAAATCTCAACCGAATAACTTGAAGCAGCATTTAATGAATTCCATAAAAAAGTATGAGATTTACTTCGTGTAACCAAGCCCGATAAAGGACTAATAGGTAAAACCAGCTGGTTGGTAAGAACAGTTGTTGAATCAATTTTTAACGTAAAAATTTGATAAGCCGTACTATGCCCAGCATTAGTTGCTTTTATACGCCATTGGTAAGTGCCGGGTTGGAGAGATAAAGTTAGTTTATTTCCTGTAATATTTGTGTCTGCAACCAATTGGGCAACGTTTGCAAAATTAGGTTTTACTACTTGTAAATTATATTTTTCTGCCCCGTTAAGCAATTCCCACCAAAAAGTAATTGAATTATTTGGTGTAACCAAATTATTTGCAGGCGCATTAACGGTAATTGATTTATCGTCTATATCAACTACAATAAAATCTTTTTTACAAGAGTAAACTATAGCAATAAGCCCAATAATGCTTAGCATTAAAAATTTCTTCATGGTAGTATTATTTAATTTTTTGTTCAAACGATTGAGTAATTATGGTTAGATATAAATTCTTTTTCTTTGTTTGTAAATCTTTTACAGCAAAAAATTTAGTACTCATTATTTTTGCCACGTATTTATAATCAGTTTCCAGATTATATAGTAAAGATAGTAAATTATTAAAATTTCCACGAATAGTAAATGTATTTGTCTGTACTTTTAAATTATCGTTTTTAAAAGATGAATTTGTAGGTATTTCGGTAACCAAACAATTATTTTTTTCGGCAAAGTCGGAAATAAAAGCAGTGAGTTTATCTCTAACTGCCATTGAATCGCTTTTAGAATAAGCCTTTTCAAACTCTGCCATTTTTGCTTTTAAGGCAGGGAGTTCTTTTTCTTTTTCTTTTAACCAACTTAGCTTTTGTTTTTTTTCTTTAATCTCTTTCATTACTTTAAAGGTATCTGAAAAACTAAATTGGTAACCAGTAAGCAAAAACAAAAGTAACCCCGAAAAGAGTACATAACATTTTTGTTTATAGTTTAATTTATCTAACATTATTCGGTAATAATTCTAATTTCAAAATTGGGTAAAATGCCTTCGTTATTGTAGGAGAATTTTTCAAGTGCCACATCTTTAATAAATTTTTGCATTTTTAAAACGTTAACCCATTCATTAATAATTAAACTTTTATTGCAATTACCTTTTAATATTAAGTGTTTATTCTCAAAGGTTACCAAGCTATCTTCGCTCTCATCGGTTTCTAATTTTGGGTTAAAATAAAATTCGCTTAAACTAACTTCATCTGGAATAGTACCTGCAATTTTATCGGCATATTCGCTTAATTTATTTTTATTTAAAACCCCGGCATTTTCAATTAAATCTTTCTTTTTTTGGTAATCGTTTAATAGCGTATTTATTTGCTCGTATTTACCTTGGTAAACACCCAATTCGGTTTCTAATTTATTATTCTTATCAAAATAAGTAGTGTAAAACATTACATTGGTTATTGCTAAAACAAAGGCAATAGCAACAACACAAATCATTAAAAATTTAAACTTATTTTTTTGAAGATGAATATTTTCTATGCTAACTAATTCTTCATTTTCTGTTTCGGTAATTTTTGTTTGGGTTAAATAACTTAATCCTGCTGCAAAGCCAAGACTATGATTTGAATCAAACGAAATATCATCAATTTTTACAGTGCTATTTTCGGATGAGGCTGTATTTATGGTTTCAACGGCATCATTTGTTATTTCGATTGTATGAAATGTTGTTGGCAAACTGTTATAATTTGTCCACAAAGGCTGTAAGCCAATAATGGCTGGCGCTCCTAAATAAATAGAAGCAACATCGTATTTTTTAGTTTTTAAATTGTTAACAATTTGCAATAATTGTTCTTTACGGCATAAAGCAATAAACGCAGTAGTGGAAGTTTGTTTATACAGTTGAACAAAAAATTCGTTGGTATTAATTGTAGGTAAATTGTTTTTTATAATCTGCTCAAAGTTTTGTTCAGACTCTTGGTTTAAAGCAATTTTTTTTAAAATAATGCCTTTACCATTTGCTATAATTAGCAAAGGTATTTTATTTTTTAAAATAAGTTTTGGAAGTTCTGAACTATCAGCACAAGTACCTTTTTCTGCAATTTCGAGTTTATTATTTTTATTTCTTAAATGGGTAAAATGATAATCTGTACCCGTATCGGTAAAGGCTAATTCAATGGCGCAAATTTCTGATTTTACAAGATACTTTTTCGGTATCCATTTATCCCAAAACATATTAACTATAAATTACAGTTGGCTTAATAAAAATGGTGAGTTTATTATCGGATTTAGATTTGGTTCGGTTACCAAAAAACCATCTTAAAATTGGAACACGTGATATAAAGGGTAACCCCGAACCACTATTGTTTACTTGTTTTTCCTCTAAGCCACCCAACATAATCATTTCGCCATTTTTTACACGTACTAGTGATTGAAAATCGCGGTTAATAGTACCCGGAGGGGCTGTGTTGGATACCCTTTCGGTAAAGCTGGATTGTTTAACATTAATGGTCATTGTTATTTGTTCATCGCCCGATACCTGCGGATCGATAGTAATAGCTAAATCAGCATTCACAGCTTTCCAAACCTGAGTTTGTAAAATGTTTTGCTGTGTACCCGGTTGGCTAACCAAATTATTATTAACCTCTTGGTAATACTGTGTTTGCCCTACGCTTATTTTTGCTTCGTGCCCGTTAAGTGTTGCTATTTGTGGTGTAGAACGTAATTTTAAAACACCATTTGTTTCCATAGCTTTTAAATTTGTGTAAAAATTGGGGGTAACATTGCCCAAATTAACAATGCCCAAACCATTTATACCACTAATTAAATTATTAATTGAATTAGCGTTAAGCGTTACATTGTAATCAGGTAATAAAGTACCACCGGTAGTACCTGTTTTGGTACCTAAACCTGCCGAAATACCTGCCGAGAGCGAATTGCTTTTTCGAACATCGGCAATAATTATTTCGATGTGTATCATCGGCACTACCAAATCTATTTGGCGTAAAAAACTTTCTAATTCATTAATACGGGGTTGCGAACCGCTAACAATAAACCCGTTTAAATCTTTAAAGGCTTTTATATCTATTCCTTTTTTTAGTTCTGCGGGAATAAAATCAATTACTTTTTCGATAGTGCGGTTTTTTAGACTTATTAATTTACTTTGGCGTAAACCTTCTAAATTTCTATCGCCAAACAAATAGGTTTCGCCATCTTTTTTAAAGGTTAGTTCTGTTCCGTTAAATAATAATTTTAAAAATTCATCATAAGGTGCCTCGCTTACTTTTAATGTAGTGTTGCCTTTTAAATCGCTGAACAAAAAATAATTTTTTCCTAATTCTTTTGATATTGTATTTACAACGTCGTTTATGGCAATGTTTTGTACATCCATTGTTATTAAACCATCTTTAATTACAATTTTTGAGTTGGGATTAGCGGTATTTGTATTTTGCCCGGTTAGGTTACCAAATGGATTAGTGTTAGTTGATGTGCCATTATTTGGTGTGTTAACAACCGGAAGCTTTTTTTCGAACACGTAAAAATCATCAGGTGTTTTACTCACCTTCATATCATTTGCAAAGGCTAATTTTTCTAAAGCGCCGTTAAAAGTTGCGCCTTGCATATAACCGTTTACAATTTTGTTAGCCAATTCGGGTGAAAAAATAATGTTCTTGCCGCTTAGTTTGGTAATTTCTTTGGTAACGTTTCCTAAAGTATCGTTAGTTAAATCATAACTTAATAAATCTAAAAACTTTTCATATTGTACATTTATTTTTTTTGTGGGAATGGCTTTCTTTTCAACAATGGCAGGGGTAAATTTAGTAAAGGTCATAATTGGGCCTACAAATTGTATGTCTAAATCGTATCGTTTACAAATAAATAAAAACACCTCTTTGGCAGATACTTTGCTAAAACTGTTGGTTAGTTTTATATCCAATGTTGGGTCAACATTTACATTTAAATTATTGCTGGTTCCAATGGCTCTAATATATTCTTGAATAGAAGCGCCATTCATAGACAACTCCACCTTATCATTCATACCCGGATAATTTTTTGCCATTTGGTCGAGTTGTATTTCCAACACCTCAAACCTATCTTGTGCCTTCGTTAAAAAATTAAAGAAGATAAATGCTATAATTATTATTTTAGTTTTCATTTATTAAGTAGGGATAAATTTCTTCTAAACTTGTATCGCCGAATGTAAACAATTTTAAAGCATTTTCAGCTAATTTATCTATTTTGTTAACGATTAAATAATTATCAATGTTTGTGGCGTTTTGTTTTATTTCTTCCGCCAACTCTTTTGTAACGTTAATTACCTCATAAATGGCACGCCTGCCCTTATAACCAGTATAATAGCATTGCTGGCAACCTACGGCAGCAAAGTGTTTGCTTATGTTTAAGTTTTTATAATTGCCGGGTAATTCTTTTTTATCTAACTCCTGCTCTTTTTTGCAATAAGGACAAAGTGTGCGTACCAAACGCTGTGCTACCGACAAATTTAAGGTGCTTGCTAATAAATAAGATGGAATGCCCATATCTACCAATCGTGAAATAGTACCCCAAGCCGAGTTTGTGTGTATTGTAGAAAGCACCAAATGCCCTGTTAAAGCAGCGCGTATAGCCATCTGGGCTGTTTGTGCATTGCGAATTTCGCCCAGCATTATAATGTCGGGGTCTTGACGCAAAAAAGTACGCAGTGCCTCTGTATAACCTAACCCAATGTCCTCTTTTAACTGTACTTGGTTAACGCCATCTAAGGTATATTCAATAGGGTCTTCAATGGTTAATATATTGTTGGTGGGTTTGTTTAATACTTTTAAGGTAGCGTACAAGGTTGTAGTTTTACCCGAGCCGGTTGGTCCGCTTATTAAAATAATGCCGTTTGGTTTTTTAACAGCTAACTGGTAACGCTCGTTTTCCTTTTCGGTAAAGCCCAGTTTGGCAATATCAATATGGCTGGCATCACTTCCTAACAAACGTAAAACAATTTTCTCGCCGTATAAAGTGGGTAAAATAGATACGCGCATATCTAAATTACTATTATTAAATTTAAAGCGGATGCGCCCGTCTTGTGGCATGCGTTTTTCGGCAATATCGCAACTGGCTGCAATTTTTATTTTGTTTACTAAAGTTGGGTATTCGGCTTTATTTAGTTTATGTCTGTCAATTAATACTCCATCTACTCTAAAACGTATTCGGCATTTTTCGCCATAGGTTTCAATGTGAATATCGGAACTGTAAAGGTCTTTGGCTTCTTTTACCAAAGTTTCTAAAAAATTAGTATCATTTACGTTTAAGCGGTACGTCTCTGTAGTAGCGGCATCAAGTCTTGTATCACCCTGTACTTTTGGGTAATTGCCCATTAGTAATTGTTCTACTTTTTGGGCTGTTTCGCTTTTTAAAATAATTTTTTTGCCCAATATAATTTCCAGTTCACTTTTTAAATCGGCTGTGTTTTTTAGTTCATCCACCGTAAATTCCAACGTGCCATTTTCCTGCTTTAAAGGCACAATACGGTAGTACCAAGCTTGGTCTATGGTTATGGTGTTTTTTAAATCGTTATGTAGTTGGGTGGTTTGCAAATATTATTTTTTTATAGATAACTAAAATACAAAAATTAATTTGAATAAATGGAGGCAAATGCCTAATTAAAACAGATTTGCAAATATTATTTTTTAAAGATAATTAAAATACACATTTTTGTTTTAATATGTAATACTTTTTATTTATAGAAGGCGCGAATATTAAAGAAATTAATTAAAAAAATCGGAGGCGAATGCCTCCTTAAACCTTTTAAAAATATGGAAGCGAAAAAATACAAGAGTTATAGTACTGATTTAAAATTAGAGGTAATAAATGGAAATGAAGTGGATTGTAACTATAATACCAAATATTATTGGAATAATAATGGCAGAGAAAAAATTATTCAGGCTTTAAAAAATGATGAGTATGTAGCTTTAACTAATAAGATACAAACTATAAATGAAAGTATAACACATGTTATGAACGAATTATTTATAATGCTTCATAAATTGATTGATAGTAACAATAAAACTAAAAAATTATTTAAAAAAAGTAGAGGACAAATCGTACATATTTGGGAATTACTAAAGCCATATACATCAGTAGAAAATTTATGTAAATGGTTTCGTATTTCAGAAAGTACTTATTTTAATTGGAAAAAACGGGTGGCTTGCAAAGTTACTTACACGAAAGAATGCCCAAATATTTATCCCAACCAACTACGCGATTGGGAACGACGAATTTTAGAAGATAAGTATTTTTTTAATGCAAAATATGCTGATTATACTGTATCGGATTTATTAGGGCAAGTTATGGCTGATGGTAAAGTAATTATTGGCGAATCTCTTTTTTACGAATACGCCGCTTTAATTGGCGAAACTGAAAGAAGAAAAACACCTCGTAAAAAGAAACATTATAAAGGGCTAAGGGCGACTAATGCAAAGGATATTATACAAATGGATAAAACAAAATTTGCTATTAAAAATACTAATGGTGCTTGGGTTAATTTAATAATTGATAATCGCTCGCGAGCCATTTTAAGTTTCTTGGTTTGCTTTGGTTCACATTCTAAATACACCTTGGCTAATTTAAAACAAGCTATTGCAAAACATAACTTGCTCGATAAACCCTTTTGGTTGGTGGTGGACGATGGTTCGGAAAATAAAGGCGAAATAAAATTATTTGTAAAACAAAATCCGAACATCAACTATAAAATTGCTCAAAAAAATATTCCTTATTCTAACAGTATGATTGAAGCAGCTATTAAACAATTAAAATTCCGCTACTTAACTAAAAAAGAATTTGATAGTATAGAAGAATTAACCCTTGCTATAGCCAATGCAGTTGAAATTTATAACAATCGTCCGCGAAAAATACACCTTGGTAAAACACCATTACAAGTTTTAAACGGCGATGAAGTTAATTTAGCAGATTACGCTGAGCTAAAAGAACAAACCCGAAAAAAACGGATTGAAGAAAATAGAAATTTTAATTGTTTGAAACATTTGTATGCGATGCCTGAGTTTAATAGGTTGTAGTTTAAAATTCATTTTATTAAGCGGAAGTGAATGCCTCCTTAAAATTTTATGTTGTTTTGTAGGTAGATGTTTATACCCCGGCATCAAATTTTTATTAATGTAACGGAGGCGAATGCCTCCTTAAAACTTTTGTACTGTTTATTTTAAAACAATTTATATTTTTGTTTTTATGTCAACCAACTACACTGCTAAAGATAACGATAAAGCCTACTTTATTACTATGACAGTTGTAAATTGGATTGACCTTTTTACGCGCAAAAATCATAAAAATACAATCATCAATTCACTTAAATTTTGTCAACACAATAAGGGTTTAATTT
>JAYVGH010000099.1:0-6384 GCA_043772435.1 Bacteroidota bacterium | reverse complement strand
CAGCTACTTGTTAGCGGTTTAGTATTAGGCTTTAAAACATTTTTAAAAGTTATTTCCATGTGTTGTTTAACTATTACTAATGCTACTTTTACTGTTAGTACATTAAGTGGCGATACTGTAAAAATTACACTTACCAAACAATTGCAGGTAAACAGTTTTTATTTAGAAATATTTATTGCTTTACTAAACCAAATATTAGAATAATAAATTAATATGCAAAAACTAATTCTACCAACCGCCTTAATTTTAGTACTTACTTTTTTTGCCTGCAAAAAAAAGGAGGCAACTCTTGAAACACTGGCAAGCTCTGCGCCTTCAGGCGTTACGGCGCCAAATGGTTTAGTATTATCAACCGGAGGAGATTTGTGTAATTTACAAACTTCGTATATGTATTCCGATCATAGTAGCGTTGTTACAAAAGACAGTTTGGTATTTGCTTCATTTTATTCAGCGCCTGTGAGTTTAGTATTACCAACTTATGTTAGTGGAGGTACTGTTACGCTTAATGGCATTAATATTCCATATCAAGGAAGTTCTTATTATATTTCAAATAACTTACCTACCGCTATTAGCGGTACAATAACCTGGAGTGTAAGTGGTAGTGGAACAGTTACTGCATTTAGCCAAAGTTTTATACCCAATTATCCAAAATATACGGGCGGTAATTTATTACCGGATACTTGTTTAAAAGCCAATGGTATTACTATTAATATTAGTGGTGTTACAAATAATCATAATAGTGTGGGTGTTTCTTTAAATTCAGGTTCTTCCTCCACATTTAAATATATTACAAGTTCCAATGGTACTATTACATTTTCAGCTTCAGAATTAAGTGCATTCCCTACAAATAGTCAATTACTTATAATTATTAATTTAAGTAATATATACTCCGCTGCGCTTGGGGGAACTAAACGCGGTTTTGCGAATACGTTGCAATATACAAAATACAGCTATCTAAAACCTTAATAATAGATTAGAGCTTTAATTTCCTCAACGCCCAATCCTCTTTTTTTCGCATTAAAGTGGCAGTAGCTTTGGTTTTGTCTTTATAACCGCATAAATGCAATGTGCCGTGTATAATTACCCGGTGTAGTTCTTCTATAAATTCAACATTAAATTTTTTAGCGTTTTCGGTTACGCGTTCAATGCTAATAAAAATATCGCCGTTTAGTGTATTGTTTTCACAATAATCAAACGTAATAATGTCGGTTAAGGTGTTATGGTTTAAAAATTGTTTATTTTTTTGCAACAATTCTTCATCAGAAGTGAAAATATAATTAAGAGTACCGATTGTTTTTTTTTCAAATTCTGCAATGTGTTTTACCCAACTTTTTAATTTGGCTTTATTTTTTAATTTAAAATCAATTTGCAAATTATGAAAATGAATTGCCATTATAAGGAGGTTGAATCTTTTACAATAGTTGGTAATTGGCCATTATTTTTAGTCTTAATTAATTCTTCAACTAAAGGCAACGCGTTTTTAAATTCCTGTAAATTGGTTTGGAAAAGCTGCTGTTGCAAAAAACTTTTTTGTATCACATCGTTGGCCTGTGCTTTTTCGGCATACATAAATTCGTTTAATTGATTTTGCTGCAACGAGTTTTCTTTAAGGTCGAGTATTAGTTTATTTAATTGAGCATTTACTAAATGTCCGCGCGCTAAAATAGTTTGGCGATTTAAAAAAAATCCTTCCAAATTATTACCACTCGTAAAAAAATGTTGCAATGCATCTGCTTCTTTTTTTGAAACCGTGTCGTTAATGTTTTGTTTTATAAATTGTTTGTAATCATTAAACTTCGTTAAAGCCTTTTCTAAAATTACAGTATCAGCTTTTTGTAATTCGCTTAGTTTTTGATTTAAAGCACCGCTAATGCTATCTATTGATTTTATTTGTTTGGCCTGCTCGTCGTTTTTAGAACAGGAAGATATTGAAAGAATAAAAATATAAATTATAATATAAAATAGCCTGTTTGTTTTTCCTCTCCCAGCACCCTCTTGTAGAGAGGGATAAAGAGGGTGGGCTATTTTATATTTTAAACTTTTATAAAACATTAATTAATTATTTCGAACCCGCAATATGGTACTAAGGCTTTTGGAATAACAATTCCTTTTTCGGTTTGATTATTTTCTAACAAAGCAGCAACAATTCTTGGCAATGCTAAAGCGCTTCCATTTAAGCTATGCGCCAATTGTGTTTTACCGTTAGCGTCTTTAAATCTGCATTTTAAACGGTTAGTTTGAAAGGTTTCAAAATTACTAACGCTGCTAACTTCTAACCAACGTTGTTGTGCAGCGCTCCATACTTCCAAATCGTACGTTAATGCACTTGCAAAACTCATATCGCCACCGCATAGTTTTAATATGCGAAACGGCAATTCTAATTCTTTTAATAATCCGGCAACATAATCTTTCATTCCTTCCAAAGTTTCGTAACTTTTATCAGGATGAGCAATTTGTACAATCTCTACTTTATCAAATTGATGTAAGCGATTTAATCCTCTTACATCTTTTCCGTAGCTTCCGGCTTCTCTTCTAAAACAAGGCGTGTAGCCGCAATTTTTTATTGGCAAATCGCTTTCTTTTAAAATTACATCACGGTAAAGATTGGTAATAGGCACTTCGGCAGTAGGTATTAAATATAAATTATCAATGCCTACATGGTACATTTGCCCTTCTTTATCGGGTAATTGTCCGGTGCCATAACCACTATCTTCGTTAACAACAATAGGTGGTTGTACTTCTAAATAACCTTGTGCAGTTGCTCTGTCTAAAAAAAAGTTTATTAACGCGCGTTGCAGGCGGGCTCCTTTTCCTTTATAAACAGGAAATCCGGCTCCGGCAATTTTTACGCCTAATTCAAAATCTATTAAATTGTATTTAGTAGTTAAATCCCAGTGCGGTGTATTGCCGCTATATAAATTCGGTTTATCACCATGCTCCAAAATTACGGCATTATCTTCGGGCGTTTTACCATTAGGAACCGAAAGGTTAGGTGTATTTGGTACTTGAACTAAAAGTGTTTGAATCTCCGTTTCAATGGTTTTTAGTTGCTCATCAAATTCTTTTTCTTTTTGTTTTAATTCGGTGGTGCGCAGCTTCATTTTTTCAGCTTCGTCTTTTTGCCCGCTTTTCATTAACTCGCCAATTTGCTTGGCAATTGTATTGGCTTCGGCTTTAACTGCTTCAGTATCTTTTATTATATCGCGCCGTAGTACATCTTTTTGTAAAACCGAGTTAATAATTGTTTCAGCATCTTTAAATTTTTTAATGGCCAAACGTTTTAAAACGTCTTCTTTGTTTTCGCGAATGTAATTGAGTTGTAACATAAAATTATTTGGTTTACAAAAATAGGTTTTTTTTTGATTTGCGCTTCGATTTCGCTCTACCTGCTTGCTCCGAAGCGAGCGTAAAGTTTTTAATTTATTCGGGGATAAATTTAACCATTTCCCCCGACAAAATCAGCCACAGTTTCCAAGAAGTAATTTGGTTTTTCTAATCGACATTTGTCTTCTTTGCGATTATAGCCAACACCCTCTGAAAAGAAGGCAATTTGCAACTCTTGGCGTTGCGTGTGATTGCCATGTTGTCAAAGTTGGCGCAGGTTTTCAGAGGCTTTAAAAGTAAAGCGTATGAAAACATCTAGCTTCGACAGTTCAATAGTATTTTTCATCATCCTTCCTTCAATTTCATCCCTTTCAATTTCAAATTTTTGTTTGTACTTCTGATATAGCTCGCCTGTTATCTCCTCAAGGATATAACGTTCCTCAATCCGCTCAACTTTGGCGTTTAGCTCTATAATTCTTGCTTTTTCTGCCGATTGGTTTTCGTTTATAAGTGAATTCATTTAATTAAAAGTGTGTTTTAAGTAACGATCAATTAGTTTATAACACTTTCCGTTTACCTGATAAACGTTTTAAACGTTTCATAAGGCAAAAACGATTGCCCTCGCTGCTTTTTCGTAGCTTACTTCAATTAAGATATCTCCTTCTTCGTTAACTCCGTTCATTTCGTTTGTTAATTCATGCTCCGCTAATGCTTCTGCAAATTCTGTTATGAAGTCGCTTGGCACTTCAAATTCTTTTGTTCTCATTTTTTTATTTTTATTGATTATTATTTTTTTTTCCATTTTTCTACTTGGTATAACCCATGCAATATTTTTTATAAACGTTTTGTTATCCTCCATATAGCAGTATAAATTATGTTCTACATCCCTGCGTTTTAATGATTCGTATACGACCTTTATAAACCGGCTTTGAATTGATTTAAACTCTTTCTCTTCAATTATTTTTTCCGGTTTTTACCCGATTCTAAAAAAGTGACTACTACCTTTTTGTTGAATTAATCTCTTAAAAAGAGTTTTTTTATCAAATTATTAATTTTCAAGATGTTGAGTATATTTGGTTGAGAAATTCTATTCTAATTTACTATAAATCAACTTGTTTATTCAAAAATTTAAAATATATTTGATTATAAATTAATTCAAGATAAGCCCCATTTATTAGGGCTTATCCTATAACAAAATATAATGGCAACAGGAGTGTACATATCGGAAAACCTTACTCAGAGCCAGCTTTCATTTCTTCATTCTTTGGATGATTTGGAAGTGGACATATTTTCACTTGCTGAAATAACGAAAATGTTAGGAAGAAAAGTTGAGAACATCAATGAATTAATTGAGAACTTAGTTCATAAAAAACTTCTAATACGAATTGAGAGAGGAAAATATTGTAGAACAAATTTTAAAAATGAATTAGTTATTGGCTGTCGTTTGGTTGATGATGGTTGTGTAGCTTATTGGTCAGCATTAAACATTCATGGGTTAACGGAGCAATTTCCTAACACAGTGTTTATTCAAACAACAAAAGTTAAAGCGCCTAAAACTGTTTTCGGAGTTAAATATCGTTTTATTAAAATAACTCCATCAAAGCGCATTGGCATAAAAACAGAAGGATTCGGTAATCATCGCTATTTGATGACTGACGTAGAAAAAACTATTATAGATTGTTTTGATCTTCACGAATACTCCGGTGGATATGCCGAATTGATTCGAGCATTTAATCAAGCGAAATTAAATGCGGACAAAATGATTGAATACTGTGCTGCTATTAATAACATTGCGGTAATAAAAAGAATGGGATATCTTGCAGAATTGCTTGATAAAAAAGGCTTAAAATATTTTATTCGTTTTGCAAAAAAACAAGTTAAAGAAGCATATAACCTATTTAATCCGCAAGGAACAGAAAAAGGCGAATTTGCAAATGAGTGGCGATTGCGCTTGAACATAAGCAAAGACGAGATATTAGACATCTGCAATAAACAATATTAATAATTTAAAATGAGAGAAATTCCAATGAGGTTTCTCTCTACCGTTTGAAATGATATTACAAAAAGAAATATCAACTATAGCAGAGGCTGAAGGTGTAAAGAAAAGTACAATTGATAAAGATTGGGCTCTTGGGCATTTTATTGCTGCTATTTATTCTGAACCCGAATTAAAAAATGCATTAATCTTTAAAGGTGGAACCTGCCTTAAGAAATGCTACTTTTCTGACTACCGTTTTTCGGAGGATCTTGATTTTACTGCTCGCGAAAAAAACTTTGAGTTGACAAAAAAACATGTTCAAAATATATGTAACTATGTTTATCAAAAAAATGAAATGCTTACTCACATCGAATCTATCCGACCTTTAAAACATAAAGATGAATTAACGGGATACGAAGTAGTAATAAAGTTTTGGGGATCAGATCATCCAAGGAATGAAACGCCCCCAGCTCCTGATCGTTGGCAAACAAAAATTAAAATAGAAATTATTTTATATGAATTAATGTTGTTTAATGAAACTCAAAACGAGGTTATTCATACTTACTCAGATACTATAGCTTTATCTAATACAATTCCATGTTATTGTATTGAGGAAGTTATGGCTGAAAAAATAAGAGCATTAATACAACGATTATACACAGCCCCAAGGGATTTTTATGATATATGGTACTTACAAAAAAGGTATCCGGATTTAGATTTCAAAATAATCATTGATGCGTTTCATAAAAAAATGAAATTTAAAAATTTAGAATTCGTAGGTGTTGAACAATTAGTTAATAAAGAAAATGATAAGTCATTGCGGGCAAGTTGGCAAAATAGTTTAACCCATCAAATACAAGCAGATGCCTTGCCGGAATTTGATGTTGTAAAAAAAGAACTTTTAGAATTATTTAATAAGATATTTTAAAATGAAGTTACACGAAATAAGTCTTAAAAAGTCGCTCAATAAAGCGTACCGCTTGGTTAAACCCAAATTCCGCATTAGAAAATATTTAATAAATTTGGATTTAAAATCTCTAATGCGTAGCATTAGAAAAAAACGTCTATGGAATTTGATATAA
>JAYVGH010000098.1:0-3247 GCA_043772435.1 Bacteroidota bacterium | reverse complement strand
AAATAACAAAATAGTTCTCGATACATTTTTTCGTTATCGCTACAAAATTACTCGAACTGACAAAACCATGTCACTTCGAGTAGCGAGGAACGAGCGTATCGAGAAGTGAAGTTCTACAAGGCTAAAAAAGAGGCACGCTATTCGAACAGAGATTGTATATAGCCCTCTACATTTTCTAAAAAAGGTATCTTAATTTAATTTATATTTGTATTAATGTTCATTATTAAAAAATTAATTTTACTTAGTCCTTTATTATTGTTTTTGCAATGTCGTAAAACAACTACTGCTAATTGGGATGTAGATATGGTTTTTCCTGTTGTAAACAGCCAGTTAAACATTAAAAATTTTTTGGGTGATTCTATTTTTAAAGCGGATAACACTGGTTTATTAAACCTTAGTTTAACACGTATAATTACAGCAATTAAGTTAGATTCACTAATTAAATTACCCGATACTACAATTATCAACTACTTTATTTCACCTTTTCCGGTCACGTTGCTTCCAGGACAATCACTTTTAAACTTCCCCCCCGCAGAATTAAAATTTAACATAGGTGATGGCGTTGCTCTTAAAACTGTGGATATAAAAAAAGGCACTTTAAAAGTTAAATTTAGTAATACCGTAGCCCAACCTTTAGATTTAATTTATGTAATAAATAGCGCTACAAAAAATGGTTTACCTTTTACAGTTTCAGAAACCGTGCCACCGGGCACTAATTCACTAATAAAAAGTTATAGCTTAGATGGTTATAACTTAAACATGCGCGGTTTATCGGGCAATGTTTATAATACAATTGTACAAACGTACACAGTTTTATTAAATGCTAATTCACCATCTATTACTACAAATTTTGGACAAGGAGCCAATATCGAACTTGCCTACAGTAATATAATTCCGCAATATGCCGAAGGTTATTTTGGACAGCAAACAATTGCAATACCCTTAGATACAGTAATTTTTGATATTGTTAAAAATTTTGACGCTAAAAATTTTATGCTGAATAGCGCTACTTTTAATTTTAATATTTTAAACCAATTTGGTGCCGAGTTTACAGGTACTTTGTTTAACATTAAAGCAATTAATGGTTCTTCAGTTGTTCCATTAACTACTTCTCAGCTTTCTAACATTAACATAAACCGCGCTAGTAAAGTTGGTACAACAATTTTTCAATCTGTAAAAAGTGTGTCTTTAAATTCTACAAACAGTAATATTGCTCCCTTTTTATCCGTTTTGCCCAATAAGCTAATCTATCAAGGTAGTGTAGCTTTAAATCCTTTAGGTAATTTATCGGGCTTTAACGATTTTGCTTTTTATAATACAGGTTTAAATGTTACCGCCGATGTAAATATACCCTTGCGTTTTAGTGCCGATTATTTTAAATTAACTTCCATCACCGCGGTTGATTTTACAAACATAAAACAACTCGATCGTGTAAACTCAGGTGATTTTATGTTGTCAGCGTCTAACGGTTATCCTTTTAATGCTAAACTACAGGCTTATATGTTAGATGTAAATCAAGTAGTAATTGATTCGTTATTTATACCAACAGCCAATACTTTTTATAAAGGCGTTACCGATGCTCAAAACATAGTTACTTTTCCTACCCGCACTAAAGTAGTTGCTCCATTTGATAAAAATAAAATAGAAAATCTTAAAAAAACAAAATCTTTAAAAATCATCACCTATTTTATAATGCCGCCAAGTCCACCTGATATTAAACTATTTGAGAGTTATAGTTTTGATGTAAATATTATTGCCGAATTAAATTATAACGTAAAAGCAGGTTAATGTATAGTTGGATTTTTAACACAAACGTCACTGCGAGTTTTGCGATGAAGCAAAATATTGAAGCAATCTCCCATAAATATTGCTATTTAGTTAAAAAAAGTTTCTTTTATTTTTTAATTATTTTCTCCACGTGTTCATATGCCCAATACAATACCGAGTTTATAAATTATGATAATGTTGGCCGAAGCGTATCAGTTAACCTCGATTTTGATTTGGGAAGTAACGGCATGAACAGTGCTATACTAAATAAATTTATATTCGGAAAACACATTGATAGCGTTGATAAAGCGCAATCCTCTAAATTTTTAAGAGCAAATAATAATTTCGGAATAAATTTAAATTACGATGTAAGTGCTTTTATTAAAGGCACTAAAAAATTCGATTTTTTAATTGGGTTTAAAAATCAAGAAGTATTAAATGCAACTTATACCCGCGATTTTTTTAACCTTATGTTTTATGGCAATAAAATGTACAAAGGTGCTACGGCTAACTTAGCTTATTGCAATATAAGTGCTTTGCGTTTTCAGGAAATTAAATTTGGTGCCATTATGCACAGTGTAGATTCGGTTGCAAAAATCGGTATTTCGCTTTCGTTTATTAAGGGCGAACAATTATTTTATTTAAAAACTAATAAAAACTCAAGTTTATTTACCTCAAGCGACGGAAGCGAATTAATATTTAACTCCAATTTTAATTTAGCGCTTAGCGATACAAATAATAAAAATCTTACCACCTTTAATGGTATTGGTGCCAGTGCCGACATTTTTTTTGAAACACCTTATAAAAGCAGGCTCGGCAGACAAAATATTTTAATAGTTAACGCTAATAATATTGGGTTTATACATTGGTTAAATAATAGTGTACAATACAGCAGCGATAGTACCTTGCGTTTTAATGGTTATACCGTACAAAATATTTTCGATTTAAAAGACAGTACACTTAACCAAATTAACCGCGATAGCATTACACGTAATTTAGCCAACGCCCGCAAAGAAAATTTTAATGTAAACATTCCTACCAATTTAGTTATTATAAATAAAATAATTTGGAATAATAATTTCAGAACTTCTTTTGGTTTTAGGCACATATTTAATGCCAATTACAAACCGTACGTTTTTATTGAACCTGAATATAAATACAAACAATTTACTTTTGCTTTACATACAGGCTACGGCGGTTATGTACGTTTAAACGTTGGTGCAAGTGTAATGTGGAATAGTAAATATTGGTTTGTAAGACTTGGCAGTAATAGTTTGCAAGGGTATATTTTACCAAAAATAAGCACCGGACAAGGTTTGTTTTTTAGTTTTGCTAAAAAATTTAAGTAAGCTTTAACTTTTACGCCCTCATAAAATTTTGCGTTAAACCCAAATTCCGCATTAGAAAATATTTAATAAATTTGGATTTAAAATCTCTAATGCGTAGCATTAGAAAAAAACGTCTATGGAATTTGATATAA
>JAYVGH010000097.1:0-32630 GCA_043772435.1 Bacteroidota bacterium | reverse complement strand
CCCAGCCCGATAAGCCCTAATTTATATACCAGTGCCTTTGCAACTGATACGTATAAACCTATTAAAATTTTGCAAGGAACAGCAACAATTGATATTATGCCTAACGATTTTATAACTTTTAGATTTGAGTATGGTTATCGTCAAGCTAACATCCCCTATTTTACAGGGCATGGGGGCACAACTTCTTCAAGCGGTTATTCCACAATTCCTTCCGTGGTATCATGGAAACCCGATTTACAAAAAACAGAAAGCAGAATTACATTTGCTATTAATTTTAGATTATAATTTTTTCATCCTTAAAATGGAAATAAATTTATATAAAACAATTGCCATTAAACACAAAAGGTAAAAAATATTCTACAGGTTATGTACATTTACAATTAAATATTTATAAAAATTAAAGGAGGGAAAATGTTAATTATTATTTTAGGTGTTGTTATCCTTGGAGTATCTTATTTTGTTATTAGAACAAATTATAAAATAAATCGTTTTTATAAACCCTTGAATATTCTTGGTATTTTAGTAATATTAGTTGGAATATCATCTTCGGTTGTAAAACAGGTAGACGCCGGAAAAACAGGGGTTCAAACTTTATTTGGAAAAGTAGATAACCGTATATTAGAAAGCGGTTTAAATTTTATTAATCCGATGGTGGAAGTAACCATTTTTGATACCAAAACACAGAACTACACTATGTCAGGTGTACATGATGAAGGCGACAAAGGTGGAGACGATGCTATCCGCGTATTATCTGCAGATGGACTAGAAGTTATTATTGATCTTACCGTTTTATATCGTATAATTCCAACTAAAGCCCCAACAATATTAAAAGAAATTGGTTCCGATTATAAAAACACAATTGTACGACCAATTACTCGTACTAAGATACGTGACAATGCCGTGTACTATGACGCTGTTGCATTATACTCAACAAAAAGAGACGAATTTCAAGGAAGAATATTTAAGGAAATTGAAAAAGATTTTAAAGACCGTGGTTTAGTATTAGAGCAATTACTTGTTAGAAATATTACACTTCCGCAGTCCGTAAAAGTTGCTATTGAATCAAAAATTAATGCGGAGCAGGACGCTCAAAAAATGCAATTCGTATTACAAAAAGAAAAACAAGAAGCGGAAAGAAAACGTGTAGAAGCTCAGGGTATTGCCGATTACCAGAAAATTATAAACACAGGTTTAAGTGAGCAACAACTACAATACGAAATGATAAAAGCAAATAAAGAAATTGCTACTTCGCCAAACACTAAAATAATAATAATGGGCAATAGTAAAGGAATGCCTTTAATATTAAACGATAAATAATAGCTTTTCTTAATCTTGTAGGTACAGATTAATTTTATATCTCTATGGAAAAATTAAATTTAAAAAAACTATCGTTCGCAGGGTTTTTAATATCTATAGGAATTGTATTTGGTGACATTGGTACATCGCCATTATACACGTACACCGCAATTATTGGCGAACAAACAATAACTGAATTATTAGCGCTTGGTGGAGTATCTGCTATTTTCTGGACACTCTTTTTTCAAACTACTTTAAAGTATGTTTTAATTACCTTAAAGGCCGATAATAAAGGCGAAGGAGGCATTTTTTCGTTGTACACTTTAATTCGTAAATATAAACGCTGGTTATTAATACCCGCTATTGCAGGTGGTGCATTTTTATTAGCCGATAGTATTATAACGCCACCAATATCTGTAACCTCAGCCATTGAAGGTTTAAAGCCAAGCAATCCAAACATACCTGTAATACCTATTGTTATTGCAATTTTAGTGTTATTATTTATTATTCAAAGTAAAGGTACGTCGTTTATTGGTAAATTATTTGGCCCGGTAATGATTGTTTGGTTTACAATGATTGCCATTTTAGGCATAAGCGAATTAAGCAATAACCTTTCAGTTTTTAAAGCACTAAATCCTTATTATGCTTATAAATTATTAACGCAACATCCTGGCGGATTTTGGTTATTAGGTGGCGTATTTTTGTGTACAACAGGGGCTGAGGCATTGTATAGCGATTTAGGGCATTGCGGTCGCAAAAATATTCAAATTAGTTGGATTTATGTTAAAGTGTGTTTAGTGTTGTGTTATTTTGGGCAAGCGTCATGGTTGTTAAATAAGGTGGGTACAAAGCTCACAACCGTTAGTCCATTTTTTGGTTTAGTACCCGAGTGGTTTATAATTCCCGCTATTATTATTGCTACAATGGCCACTATTATTGCCAGCCAGGCTTTAATTAGCGGATCATTTACGTTAGTTGCCGAAGCTATTCGTTTAAATTTATGGCCAAAATTACGTGTGGTATTTCCTTCAAATTTTAAAGGTCAGTTATATATTCCTGCCATAAATTGGTTGCTATTATCAGGTTGTATAGCTGTAGTTTTATTTTTTAAAGAGTCAAAAAACATGGAAGCCGCTTTTGGTTTATCGGTTACGCTAACAATGCTTATGACAACTATTTTACTTAGCTTTTATTTATACATTAAAAAAGTAAACAAGTTTTTAGTACTACTTCTTTTAGTTGTTTTTTTAATTATTGAAGGTACTTTTTTAACAGCAAATTTGGTAAAGTTTATGAATGGCGGCTGGGTTACTTTAACCTTAGGTATATTTATTTTCTTAATAATGTATATTTGGTTTAGAGCGCACGAAATAAAAAGTAAACTCTTAAAATTTGTCGAACTTAAAGAATACATTCCTATTTTGAAAGAATTAAGTAACGACGAAAGTGTCCCAAAATACGCTACTAATTTGGTGTATTTAACATCAAGCGACACAAGTAAATTTATTGAAGAAAAAAGTATTTATTCTATTTTATACAAGCAACCAAAACGTGCCGATGTGTATTGGTTTGTGCATGTTGAGGTATTAGACGAACCATACCACATGAGTTATAAGGTTGAAGTGATAGAACCAGAAGAAGTAGTGTGGATTACTTTTAAACTTGGCTTTAGAGTTGCGCCTCGAATTAATTATTTTTTTAGAAAAGTAGTAGAAGAGATGGTTAAAAATAAAGAGGTAACAATTATGAGCCGTTACCCATCATTAGACAAACACCATATTACTAGCGATTTTAGATTTGTTGTAATGCAACGCTTTTTAAGTTTTGAAAACGAATTATCGTTTAAAACCGATTTTATTTTAAAGTTTTATTTTCTACTTAAAAGGTTTAGCCTTTCCGACGAAAAAGAATATGGCTTAGATTACAGTAATGTAACAGTTGAAAAAACACCTTTACTTCTCACAGCTCCAAAAGATTGTGCCTTGGTAAGAGAGTAATTTTTTCAATTATACCTATATTCGCACATGCTATTTTATAAATATAGTTTAGTGTTAATTATTTTATTTTTGTTTGTAAGCTGCACTATAGAACCAAAAATACCTTCTGAAAATGATGACTTAATATCTAAAAACATAACTTGGAGCGAACACATTGCGCCTATTATTTTTAAAAATTGTACGCCTTGTCACCGCCCGCAACAAAGCGGACCATTTAATTTATTAAGTTATACAGATGCCGTTAAAAAAGCAAAACTTATAAAATTTGTAACCCAAACGGGCTATATGCCTCCTTGGCCGGCTGACGCTAATTACAGTCATTTTGTTGACGAAAAATTATTAACCAAAATTGAAATTAATTTAATAAAAAACTGGGTAGATAACGGTTTGCAACTTGGTGATAGTTTAAAACAACCTAAAGTCGCGGAATATTATAACGGTTCGCAATTTGGCAAACCAGATTTGGTTATAAAATCTCAAAAAGCTTATCAAATAAACGGTAATGGAACCGATGCGTTTTTAATAATGAAATTCCCTTACCAAATAATTAAGGATACCTTGCTTGATTTTGTAGAATTTGTACCCAATCAACGCAAATTGGTGCACCACGTTAACGGGCACTTAGTTAGCTATGATGAAAACCGTAAGTTTAATTATTTAACGGGCGAAAGTATTCACAGCGATACAAAAGCACAATTAATAGAGGTGTATAAAAATATGCACATTCCTTATACTGATAAGTTGCAACCACAATTTCCAACCCTTACGCCAAATGTAGTGTATTATTTGCCCGGTTATATTCCACCATCATATCCAAAAGAGGTTGGAGGGTACCGATTAAAAAAGAACGGTGTATTTTTATTAAATAATATTCATTTTGGTCCAAGTAACATTCAACTTTTAGATAGTAGTTATTTAAATGTTTATTTCAGAAAAACGCCAATAGAAAGACCTATTATCGAAAGCCAATTAGGTACCTTTGGCGTTAGTAAAATAGATCCTGAATTTATAATACCTCCCAACCAGGTAAAAACATTTACCACACAAACAAAGTTATCAAAATCCATTTCTTTACTGTCAATAAATCCACACATGCATTTAATTGGTAAAACCTTTTGGGCATTTGCCTTAAAACCAAATGGAGATACAATTCCACTTATAAAAATAAAAACGTGGGATTTTAGATGGCAATATTATTACACATTTTTACATCCGGTAAAATTAGAAGCCGGCACAACTATTAAAGTAATTGGCAGTTTTGATAATACCAATCAAAATCCAAACAATCCTTATCATCCGCCACAAACAATTACACAAGGTAATGGTGTAGAAAGTATGAAAACTACCGAAGAAATGTTTCAATTTATTTTTACCTATGTTTTGTATAAAGACGGAGATGAAAGAATTAGTCTAAGAAAAAATCGTTTTAAGTAATATTTCTAAATATTTTTAGTTTTTTTTAACATTATTATTATATTTACGCCCATGCAAATTTCAAGCGGCCCTACTGAACTTACCGAATACTTTACTTGGATGAGCCATGATTGTATAGCTTGCACTAGTGTTAAACCTATTATTGACATTACTTTAACTCATACTTTGGAAAATACCACTGGGATTACAGATTTATTTAAAGGGCGAAAATTTGCATTGTTAATAGATGCTCGACCAATAAAATTAATATTTTGTGAAGCAATGCAGCATTTTACGCTACGTTACCGCAAAACTAAAACCAACTCTTTTGGCGCACTAATAGGTTTATCAATTAGCCGTATTATCGGTAACTTTTATTTAGGTTTAAATAAACCCCCTGTGCCTGCAAAACTTTTTGAAAATGAAGCTAACGCCATACCATGGCTTAAACAATTTTGTACTTATAATTATGGAACTCAACAACAACGCACTATCTGATAATGCTAGAACTAACGAAATTTTAGAAGTTATTTTAGCATTTGCCCGACAAGATTTTAATAAAAAAGTTAATATTCAAAACGATAATAATTTACTGGATGGCATTGGTTCAGGCGTAAATATGTTAGGTGAAGAACTTCAGCACTCAACTATTTCATTAAAAGAAAAAGAACAATTATTAAAAGAAATTCATCACCGCGTTAAAAATAACATGCAAATTATTTCGAGTTTGCTAAATTTACAATCAGATAACACGGTTGATACAAAAATTTTAAATTTGTTGCGAGAAAGTCGTAACCGTATTAATTCAATGGCATTAGTACATGAAATGTTATATAAATCTAACGATTTAAGTAAAATAGGTTTAAAAGAATATATTGAAAGTTTAAGCGTTAGTATTTATCAATCGTATGTAATGCCCCAATCAGACATTGAAATAAATTATACCATTGAAAATAATATTTATTTTGATATTGATAAAATGATACCGATGGGGTTAATTTTAAACGAAATTATTAGTAATTCTTTAAAACATGCTTTTCCAGCAAGAAAAGGAATAATTAATATTGGCTTAAAATCCGAAAAAAACAAATACGTATTAGAAGTTAATGATAACGGTATAGGATTTGAAAAAGATTTTAATGTAGAAACAGATTCACATTTAGGAATACAGCTTATTTATATGCTTACCGAACAATTGGGAGGAGATATAAAACTGGAACAAAAAGAGGGAGTGGGCTATAGTATTATTTTTTGATTAGTGTATACTATTTAAATTTTAGTATAAAATTAACTGTATTTTCTATACGCTGAAATTCGATTATCCCGTTTATTTGTCTTGCTAGCCCATAATACTTTATACAATCATAATTCCGGCAAATTACCCACCTGTTGGGGCATATATCCATTCATTATTTTGATAATGATAATAGGCTTGTAAATTTTTAAAAGCATCTACAATAATTTTCTGCTTTAACTCTTCCGTTAAATCAACCTGCATTATTTTTGTCATATCCATTTGATAACCAACACCCATCTGACCCGCAGCATTGCTTATAATATTTCCGGCACCGCCAAAACCTGTTAAATTGCCCAAGGCATTGCCAGCAGTATTAATAATCGCACTTGATGCTGCAACCTTAGCCATTTCAATTGCTATCTTTTTTTGAATTTCAGCGTGATCGGGCATTGCCATGCCCATTGCATCCATCGGCTTTTCCTGATTAGAAGCTTTAAAGCTTAAATTTACCTGATTGCCTACCCATTCTTGTTTAACTATAAGTGATTCGATTAATTGAAATGTTATTTCCATTTTTTATATGTTTTAAATACTTAATGATTTTGCATGTGGTGGTATTAATAAATTAAAACAACATCCATTTAAATTTAAATGAGACAGTTTTGCATTTATTTGATTTGCTAATCCTTTTACTAATTTTAGACCCAAGGATTGTGAGTTAATTATATCTTTATATTCAAAGCCTGATCCGTTATCGGTAATTAAAATGCTGTAACTTTCACCTACCAACTCACCTTTGATGTGAATTTCGGATTCTACAGTTTTTGATTTACCATATTTTAAACTATTTGTAACCAATTCGTTTATAATTAACCCAAGCGGAACAAGTGTATCAATTGTAAAATCTTTGTTTTCTAATTCACATTTTAATATAACCCCGGGCGTATGCAGAATGTATGAACTATGCAAATGTTCCGCAACAGATTCAATATACGTTTTTACATTTATGTTTTTAAAATTAACCGATTGATATAATTTTTCGTGCAATAACGCCATACTTATAATTCTATCCTGACTCGCTTTTATTATTTCCTGTGGTGTTTTATTTGTACCATATTCAACCTGTAAGTTTAACATACTTGAAATGATGTGTAAATTATTTTTTACGCGGTGATGTATTTCACGCAGTAGTATTTCTCTTTCATCTAATGAATTTTTCATGGCAATATTATTAAGAAATAAAGAATTGTTAAGTTCATTTAATTTATATTCCTGTTGTATTATTTTTAAAATGTTTTTATTTCGAATAATGCCTGCTAATACCGAAAATAAAGTGACCGTCAAAAATAAAAATCCGCCGTTTTGTAAATGTGTAAACAGACTATACTTTTTAAAAATTAAGCTAAATACTAAAGAGCACACTATAATTGAACTCGATAAAATAAAAAGCTCTTTTACTGAGTAAATTAAAACCATACCAGTAATTATGCATATTAAACAATAACCTAAATAGTAAACAGGTAAAGAATGAATATTTACACAATTTAAAAAATAACTAACTCCAAAAATTGTTATTAATATTAAACCTAAATTAAAAAAAGAAAGGTGCGAACTAAATTTTTTACTTAAAACTAATAAGGCAATAGTAATTAAACTACCTCCTATTCTTACAGGTAAAAATTGTAAATAGTATTCTCTGGCGAAAAAATAATCAAACAAAATCCAAATTAACCAAACAAATATTGCAAGTTTGGCTGTTATTTCAAAAATAGATTTTTGCTGTTCTTTAAATTTTAACTGTTCAAATGTTTTAATTGTATCTTGCAGGTTATCCATATTTTATACTTTATTTCAACATACAAAAAAAATCCGACTGTTTATTTAATTTTTATCCAAGTACAGTATCTGCCCCTTAATGTTTAGCGAATTTAACACCAATTGATCGTTATTGGTTTTATAAACAAATTTTGTGTCTCCCATTTGTCCTTTTTGCGTAATTGTATCATTACTTATAATGTAAGAATCTTCAACGCCGTTTAACATAATTTTATCGGCTGTAAATTTTATTACCACGCCTGTATAAGAACTTGAAAATGATCCCTCCGCTTTTGAAACTTTCCATGATCCAATTATTCCGCCACTTACAGAGGCAGTTTCCGTCGTTCCTTGTGTTGACGATTTATTTTCTTTAGGAGCATTTTTACAAGAAAATGCTAGTGTTGCAATTATACTGGATGCAATTAATAATTTTAAATTTGTTTTCATTTTTTTTAAGTTTAGTTTAATTATTTTGTTTGTTCACAATCAATCATGTAAGGTCGTTGATATCTTAGCACATGTGAGATAGTCCCCTTCACTACCATTTTATTAACGCCCGATGATAGCTTTTTTGCTTCAGTAGGTTCAGTATTAAAAGAACAACCTATTAAAGTGCTAGCGGTTTCACCAATATCAACTCTTCGTTCAAGTATATTTTTACTAGCACCGGTTGATTCGGTATAACCTTGATAAAACCCCTTTAGTGTAACAACTTTTGATTCCCACTTAGTTAAAAAATCGTATAAATCTTTTGGGTTGTATACGTTTGTTGGCTTATGTTTATTTATATCAAAAGCGGCTGTTGCTTCTGCTTTTCCTTCAGATACAATTGTTGCGCCAACAACATTTATATGTCTAAAGTTAGTAGCATCAATTTTTCCCTTTATTACAATTGGTGTGTTTTTATCTAATTGTTTTTCCAGTTTATCTTTTAGAACAAAATCAATCGTTACTTCTTTACCATCAGCTATTGAATATGCTTGCGTGTTATAAATGATCTTGTTATTGTATGGATACACCAAAAATTGAAATTCAGTATTGTAAAAAAACATAATTGATTTGTACACTTGATCTGACTCAAGTGTTTTAGTGAAATCAAAGTTGGCCGGGTTAATTAATTCGGCTTTAACCTCTTGTTCTTTTGCCACCGTTTCTGTTGGTTGAGCAGACTCTTCAGCTTTTTTTTCTTTTGAGCCACAGCTTGCCAGAACTGCAAGTGTTGCTAGTGCATAAATTGTTTTTTTCATAATTACTTATTTTTTAAAGCCGTTTCTTACTAATGGTTATTGTTATTTTATACATTCTTCTAAAAATATAGGTCTGCCGTCCAATGGAACACTTGCCATATCCCCACTTCTGGTAAATTGCGTTTTTCCATAACCTGAACCACCACTACTTGTATTTACCTGCGAAAATTCAAGATCTATTTCGTAACACAATTTTGATTTTAGATCCTGAGCAATTGCTTTGCCTGTTGTTTTTCGGCTTAATATAACGCCAAATGCATTTTTTATGTAAGTCCATTCCCCATCATAAACCACCACTTTTAAAATTTTTTCAGTTTCTCTTTTTGCCGAATTAACCATATTAAATGCGTCTGGCACTGCTTTTACATTGTCTTTTAGCCATAAATTTTTAGGGCACAATTTTTTTCCCGCGGCAATTTTTCCGGCAGATGTAATATTAATATCAAATTCACCTTGTGCAATCACTCTTTCTTTACCGAATTTGGTTTGATATTTTTTAGGCTCGCCATATCCACTTCCTGTTTCGGTTTCATCTTTTGGTATATCAAATACCAGTTCAACTTTTACTTTATGTGTTCCTTCGGGTAAATCATACATTTTTAAATAGAAATTTTTTAATTCTGTTGCTGGATAACCAGAACATCTTCAGGTTTAGGAGATAGAGCTAACTGAAAAGTTGTCCATTTAGAATATACTTCCTCTTCACCAGGCACTAATATATTACTATTATTATATAACGAATTAAATGTTTTTCCAGAAACGGTGATCCTGTATCTAAAATTGTTAGTAGGATAAGTACCAATAGAATAGGCTTCATTAGTCATCGATTTATCTAAGTACACCCTCGAATAAATATTTTCGCCTAGTGTAAATGAGTTAGCAAAGGCCGAAGAGGAGCTTGTTGTTTTTCCAATTTCACTTTTTGAAAACACTATTTTTTTAACATTACCTTTATGAAACTCGTTTGACATTCCATTATCTTCAACCGGGTCAATTTTATATTGCATCCCTGCAAGTTTATTTTGTAAAGCATCTGTTTCGCTTGCCACTTTAGCATTTTCTTTATCATTATTTATGTAGGCATCCGCATTACTTATTCCGCTTTTAAAATCGCCGCGTTTTGCCGCACTTGAGGTAGGATCAGCATCCTCCGCCTTTTGATATAAGGCTTTAGCATCTGCGTATTTTTTTTGATCCATGGCATCATCAGCCATTTTCCAATATTCACGTTGGATGTCATCAGCCGACTTACCTGCGGTATTAACTTCAGGCACAGAAGATGAGTTGTTTGAACCACTTTCTGTTTTAGTTTTTACCTTGTCTTTTAATTTACCAAGACCTATTTGCGCATAACCAGTTTGGTTTATTCCACATATGGCCACTGCTATGGCTGTGAGCTTTAATGATGTTTTAATGGATTTCATTTTTATGATTTTAATTTGTTAAGCAAAATTATCCCATTACCAGTCAGGCAGTTAATTTTATTGGCGAAATGAATTTAAAATGGGGTGGTTTGTAAAAAAATTAAGGTGAACGGTTTAAAGTACTTTTATCCTGTTCAATAGTTCATTTTTATGTGCTCGGCTAATAGGTATTTCGTACTTATCAATATAGATTGTGTTGCCATCAATACTCACAATGTTTTTTAGATTTATAACGTAAGATCGATGCACTTGATAAAAATCTTTGTTGGTACTGAATTTTTCAAATAGTTGAGATAAGTAGCAGCTTACAATAATTTTATTTTTGTAGGATTGTAAAATGGAATAATTATCGAGGGCTTGGAAAAATAAAATTTCATTTGTCTGAATTTTTACCAATTTAGTACCGTTTTGAACAAAAACCAAATCCGCCTCATTAGGTTGTGTTATTAAATCAGTTATCTGGAATTTGTTTATCCATTGCGAACGAGCAAGCTGTATAGCAATAACCAGATCTTCTATTTTATAGGGTTTTACCAAATAACCAAATGGTTCAGTACTTAAAGCCGAGGAAACAACTTCGGGATTGCTATATGCAGATAAAAAAACAAATGGAACGGAAAGTATTTTCTTTAGCTTTTTTGCAATATCAATTCCGTTTCCGCCTTCGCCTAAATTTATATCCAATAAAATAACATCAGGCGTGTCTTCAGAAATTAATTCCATTAATGAAGAAAAATTATTGGCAATGCCAATAACTTTAAAACCTTTGGCATTAAGTTTAAGTTCCGTGTCCATAGCAATGGGAAACTCATCTTCAACAATAATAATTTTATAGGGGGTATTTAAAATCACAATTCAAAGATACTATTTTATACAATCAATCGTAATTGTCAATCGCTCAATTAATCATCCACCGGATCAGGAGCTGTGGTAGGCTTAGCTTTTTTAGCCTTAATTTTATTTGGCCACAACACGTTTATTAATTCGTTGTGTACCGAAATCATCGTTTTGCTAATACCGTTAATTACATTAACATTATCGCGCGATTTATCTTTCCAGGTACGTTTTACTTCTTCAAAAGTGCCATCGCTTAATAAAATAGAAAAAGTAACTACTTTGCCTTTTACAACTTGCGCTTTGCCATTATTGCAAGTAGCTTTATTGCCTTGTCGGTTTGTAATAATTACATCTTCGTAAATACCATCTTTAATATCTTCTGCGCCTCTGTCTTCAAATTTTGCAGCCCATTTATTGTAGCAATTTAATTCGTTGGGTTTGTCTTGCGCAAAACAATTTATTGCAACAAACAGTAAAATAATTATACTTAAATTCTTCATTTTTTTACAAATTTTAAATCCAAACATACAAATAAATTTAATTATTTTAAACATAATTGTACCATAAAAAATTAATAAATTAGCATTGTGTTGGTAAAAACGTTTGGATACGCCGTTCAAGGTATAAATGCTACAAAAGTTACTATTGAAGTAAGTATTGGAATTGGTATTAATTTTTACCTTGTGGGCTTGCCCGATAGCGCGGTTAAAGAAAGTCAGCAACGTATCGATACAGCTTTAAAACAAGTAGGATTAAAAATACCCGGCAAGCAAATTACGGTAAATATGGCTCCTGCCGATATTCGTAAAGAAGGCTCGGCTTACGATTTACCGATAGCCATAGGCATTTTAGCCGCAAGCGAACAAATTGCCTGTGCAAAGATTACCGACTATGTAATTATGGGCGAATTGGCACTTGATGGAGAATTACGCCCTATTAGAGGAGCATTGCCCATAGCTATTCAGGCAAAATTAGATGGTTTTAAAGGCATAATTTTACCGGCACAAAATGCTAACGAAGCCGCAGTTGTTAACGGTTTAGAGGTATTGTATGCCAATAACCTTAAACAGGTTATTAATTTTTTTAACGATACTGATTCTTTACCAAAAGCCGAAATAAACCTAAACGACGCATTTTTGCACGATTTAGAGAGTATAGAGTTCGATTTTGCCGATGTAAAAGGTCAGGAAAATATTAAACGTGCTTTAGAAATTGCAGCTGCCGGAGGACATAATGTTATTTTAATTGGCCCACCCGGTTCAGGCAAAACTATGCTTAGCAAACGTTTACCAAGTATTTTACCACCTTTAACTATAGACGAAGCCTTAGAAACTACTAAAATACACAGTGTTGCAGGTAGAACGGGCAAAAGCAATGGCGGTTTAATTACCCAACGTCCTTTTCGCAGCCCACACCACACTATTAGCGATATTGCATTGGTTGGCGGCGGCAACAATCCACAACCCGGCGAGATTAGTTTAGCCCATAACGGCGTTTTATTTTTAGATGAGTTGCCCGAATTTAAACGCAGTGTTTTAGAAGTTATGCGTCAGCCATTGGAAGATAGAGTGGTAAGTATCGCACGCGCAAAATTTAGTGTAGAATATCCTGCAAGTTTTATGTTGGTTGCAAGTATGAACCCATGCCCATGCGGCTTTTACAATCACCCCGAAAAAGATTGTGTGTGCGCACCGGGTGTAGTTCAAAAATATTTAAGTAAAATTAGCGGCCCCTTATTAGATAGAATTGATTTACATGTGGAAGTTACTCCGGTACCTTTTAGCGAATTAATAAAGCAACAAACTAACGAGGTAAGTAAAACCATTAGAGGGCGCGTAATTAAAGCCCGAGAGATACAAAGTAAACGCTACAGTGCTGATGTAAACATACATTGCAATGCACAAATGCGCACTAAAGATTTAAAAACATGTTGTAATTTAAACGAAGCAAGCAACTCTCTTTTAAAAAATGCTATGGAGCGATTAGGCTTAAGTGCCAGAGCTTACGATCGTATTTTAAAAGTATCGCGCACCATAGCCGATTTAGATAACTCAACAAACATAGAAACCAATCATATTGCCGAAGCTATACAATACCGTAGTTTGGATAGAGATGGTTGGGCAGGATAATTTTTTGAAATTACGATTAACATATTTATATATTTTAATTTTTGTTTGTGGCTTTTGCAAGTCGCAAATAAACCAGCAAAAATTTTTAAACGATTTTAACAAAGCGTCTTTAAAAGATAAAGTTCGCCTGGTAGCCAATACTCATTTTGAAAAAATTAAAGATATTTATCCGCAAATTAAAGACACTTTAGATGTACTTAAACGCTTAGTTTACAACAATACCGAAAGTAAAGAGGCAAAATTTTTATTTGATATTATTGAAACCAACCAAGCCGTTTATAATACTAATTATGCCAAGGCTATTTTTATTTTAGAAAACTGTTTAGATAACCATGCACAAACGGTTGCGGATTCCTTAAGGTGTTTATCCTTATTAAAATTATCGCTTATAAAAATACACGATTATATAAAAGCATTTGAAGCCAACCGAATTATCGAAAAAATATTACTACGTAAACCTAATGATATAGTTGTAGACATTGGCCCACCAAAAAGTTCGTTATATAATTTAATTGGTTTAACTAAGGAAGCTATAAAATACCGTCGAATTGAATATGGAAATAATTTTAATCCAAATGATTCTACAGCAACAATTAGTTATTACAATGATATGGGCGTATTTTATAATTACTTAAAAAATACAGATAGTGCCGAACTTTATTTTATAAAAGCCAAACAATTATTAAACTGTATAAAAGTACCAATGTCAAAAACAGAATATTACACTTTTTTTAAAGGATTAATTGATGGTAATATTGGTAACTGCTATTACATTAGTGGTCAAACACAAGCAGCTATTCCCTATTTAAAAAACGATATTTACGGTAGTATGTTATCTAATAATTACGAAAGTGCCGCAAATGCTTATGCTCTTCTCTCTCGTTGTTACATTAAACTAAATGATGCAAAATTAGCAAAGCGTTATATAGATTCTACGAATTCGTTACTAAATAAACAAACCGTCGGTAACAAAGCAAAACTAAATTTTTTATTACTAAATGCCGATTATTTTTATTTTATAAACGAACATAAAAAAGCAAGTGAAAATTATTTAACTTACATACATTTAAAAGATAGTGTAAACAATAGCGATAAAGAGCGTCAATTATTAAACGAAGAAGTTGCGTTTAATGTTGAGCAAAAAGAAATAGAAATTAAAGAAAAAAACAACACGTTAAAACAGAATAAATTAAATGATGCAAAACAAAAAACCTTCCGCGCCTATTTATTAGCCGGCATTATAATGCTTATAGGAGTTATTGTTTTTTTAATTTTAAATAACAGATATGTAAAAAAACGAGAAGAAGAATTGGCAATAAAGAATGTTAAAATTAACAATCAAAATAGTTTAATTGAGCAATCTTTAAAAGAAAAAGAACTGTTGATTAAGGAAATTCATCACCGCGTAAAAAATAATTTGCAAATTGTAACAAGTATGCTTAGTTTACAAATAGGTAAAATTAACGATGAGAAAACAGAAGCTATATTACGCGAAGCAAAACAAAGAATTAGCTCAATTGCTTTAACGCACCAAATGCTTTATCAAAAAGATAATTTATCTAGCATAGTATTAGGAGAATATATTGAAAAATTGGTTCGTCAAATCGAATCTTCTTTACCAAATACATCTATAAGATTAATTACCAGTATTGGTTGCAAAGATAAAAGAGTTAGCATTGATAATGCTGTTCCCTTAGGATTATTAATAAATGAAGTGCTAACGAATGCCTACAAACACGCCTTTACAGATAGAGAAAATGGAAATATAATTGTAAGTTTAATGGATAACAGTACAAATTGCAAATTAGTAATTGCAGACGATGGCATTGGTTTACCTAAAGAAATAAAAGTTACTGAAACTCCATCAATGGGTATGGAACTTATACATATTTTAGCCGAACAATTAGACGCTAATTTAAAAATTGAACGAGATAGTGGCACTCAATTTATTTTAGAATTACAACCCGATTTAAAAATACTTTAATTTTTTTGAAAGAAGTAAATCAAATATTACTAGATTTAAAACGAAAAATTTTTAAACCCATTTATTTTTTAAGCGGTGAAGAAGCTTATTACATAGACTTGATAAGCGACTACATCGAACACAATGTGTTGGAAGAAGCCGACCGCGAGTTTAATCAAAATATTATATATGGTAAAGATGCTGATTTGGCGAGCATCTTGGGTCTTGCTAAGCAATTCCCTATGATGAGCGAATATCAAGTAGTAATTGTAAAAGAAGCACAAAATATTATAGAATTAAATAAGAATAGTTCAAATGAAGGAGAAAGTAAATCTGACAAAACAACTTCTAATACTGCTGTTCCACAATTTTTAAACTACATCCTTAATCCGCAGCCTACTACTATCTTAGTTTTCGCATTCAAATATAAAAGTATCGATAAGCGCGGCGCTATAGCTAAAGCATTGCAAAAGCATGCGGTTTTTTTAGAAACAACAAAACTGTACGAGAATCAAATTCCCGAATGGATTACCAATTATGTGAATGAAAAAAAGTTTACAATAAGCCCAAAGGCATCATTTTTACTTTCAGAATTTTTAGGAAATGACCTAAGTAAAATTACTAACGAAATTAATAAGCTAATTATAAATATTACAGAGGGCAAAGAAATAACTTATGAATTAGTACAAGATAATATTGGTATAAGTAAAGATTACAATGTATTTGAATTGCAAGATGCTATTGCAAAAAAAGATATTTTAAAGGCTAATCGCATTATTAATTATTTTTCATCTAATGAAAAAGATCATCCTCCTGTTTTAGTAATCAGTTCATTATTTAGTTATTTTACAAAAATTTTAAAGTATCATTTTATACCCGACAAAAGCAAATTTGCCGCGGCACAGGCTTTAGGCGTTAATCCGTTTTTTGTAGAAGGATATGCCAAAGCCGCAGGTAATTACAATACCAATAAGCTAAAACAAATTTTTAGTTATTTAAAAGAAATTGATTTAAAAACAAAAGGTGTTGAAAATAGCACAATTAGCAATGGTGAATTAATGAAAGAATTAATATTTAAAATATTACATTAAATTTTAAAAAGTAATTTCAAAAATTGTACCTTTTGGTAAATTATTTTTCACATTAATGTTTCCGCCGTGATTTTTTACCAAATAGTTTACAATGTACAAGCCCAAACCGGTTCCTTTAGCGGTGCGAGTTTCTTCATTACCGGCTCTGTAAAATTTTGTAAATATTTTTTTCTTATCTTGTTCTAAAACCCCGCAACCCAAATCGCTTACTGACAATTGAACGTTTTGATTTATTTTTTTTAACCTTACTGAAACATATTTTTCGTTAAATGAATATTTTAAAGCGTTATCAATTATGTTTGTAATAATAGATGGGAAGATTGTTTTATCAATTGGTAAAAAAATATTATTCTCTATTTCAAATTTCAGTTCATTTTTTATAATTTCATGTTTATAATAACGCTGTACAATGTTTTCAACTAATTCACTAATATTTTCGCTTTGTTTTTTAAATATAAATTCTCCCGAATCTAATCTGCTTGTTAATAGAACATTATCTATTAAATTGTTTAAGCGTTCAGTTTCCAAAAGTGCGTTACCAATTAACTCTTGCTGCTTTAACTCATCTAATTTATGTTTTTGTAAAGTTTGTAATTGAAGTTTAGTTGTAGCAATAGGTGTTTTTAATTCGTGTGTTATACTTAATAAAAAATTTTTTTGCTGGTTGGTTAATTGTAACTCTTTAGTAAGGGCCTGTCTAATTTTAAAAATACCAAATAATAAAAGCAATAAAAACACAGTGCCTTCACCAACAATCATTATTGTTTGTTTTGTTTTTTTTTGATGTAATAACTCCACTTCATTTTTAATAAATTCAGAGTTTGTGGACGAAAGTTCAATTATTTTTTGTTTTTCGGCAATAATTTGCCCCGTTTGTTTTACAAGCAAAACTTCCCACCACAAAAACTGAATAATAATATAGCCAAACAAGATGCTAAAAATTAATATAGAAGGCGATTTTTTTTTCAATTAAAAAAAATGAAAGTTTAATTTTGTAAAGGCTTTGGAATAAAATTAAATTTAAGGTCAATCACTTCCGAAAACTCTTCTCCAAGCTCCAACACATCTTCGTCTTCGTAATGCCAAATAACAGATAAATTGGCAGTATTAGAATCGGTATACGACTTGATTTTTTTAAGCAAAGTCATAATAACACGCGTAGTGGCTGTATTCAAATATTCTACATCAAAAGTAAATTCTATTGTTTTTGGATTGGTTTTAATAAACTCATCAGTCCAATCATTAATCGTTTTATTAAAATTAATTATATTTTCAGGAATTGAAATGCCTGATAAGTGTAATTTACCGGCAGCTTCAAAGTCAATTTTTAAAGTATAATCTGTAGCATCTAATTTCAAATCTTTCATAGTGGTAAAAGTAACGTTATATAAGTGATAATTTATAAAATGAATGTTAATTTTGTTTCTCTAAAATACTACATTTTTTTACAGGTTTTAAGTTATTTTGGTACATTATTTTCTTGAACAAAATCTAAGAAAATTTTTTCTATTTGCCCCAAAACTTCTGCCGATTTTTTTATAGAGGTAACATCTTCAATAGTTAACCAAAGTCTATTATTTTGTTCTTTTAATTTGCAACGGTTGGGGTGTTTTTGCGCATAAGCCAAAGCGGCTTTAAACATTGGGCTGTTAAAGTAATCGCTATCTTGTTTACTTAAAAAGTAAGTTAATAGTTTGCCATTTTTTAATGTTAGTTTTTCAAAGCCTAATTTCATTGCTTGCCAGCGCATACGTACCAAACTTATTAATTCAATAGCTTCGGTGGGTATAGGGCCAAACCTGTCGCGTAAATTCTTTTCAAAAGCAATAAGGTCTTCGTCTTTTGTAATATTATCTAATTCTCGGTAAAGCAATAAACGCTCTGTTAAACTGCTTACGTAAACTTCTGGAATTAACAATTGCAAATCGGTTTCGATTACGGTTTCTTTTACAAATTGTCTCGAGAAAATAGTTTTATCTAAATTGCCATCTTCGCCAACGGCCTCTTGATACCAATCTTCCTCTTTCAATTCTTCCATGGCTTCGTTTAATATTTTCATGTAGGTATCAAAACCCATATCGTTTATAAACCCACTTTGCTCACCACCCAATAAATTCCCTGCTCCGCGTATGTCTAAATCGCGCATCGCGATTTGAAAACCGCTGCCCAAATCGCTAAAATCAACAATGGCTTTTAGGCGTTTGCGAGCCTCACCGGTTAGTAAAATTTGTGATGGTGCTAACAAATAACAAAATGCTTTTTTAGTGCTTCGACCCACCCGCCCGCGCATTTGGTGTAAATCGCTTAAGCCAAAATTATGGGCTTGATTAATGATGATGGTATTTGCATTACTAATATCTAAACCACTTTCAATAATGGTAGTAGCTACTAACACATCATAATCGCCTTCCATAAAACCAAGCATAACGTCTTCCAGCTTGGCTCCATCCAATTGCCCGTGCCCAATGGCAATTCGGGCATCGGGAACAAGGCGTTGAATAATTCCTGCAATTTCCGCAATATCGTTTACACGATTGTGTACAAAAAATACTTGTCCTCCACGGCTCAGTTCAAAGCTTACAGCATCTCTAATTAATTCTTCATTAAACGTATGTAATTCGGTTTGCACAGGGTAACGGTTAGGTGGTGGAGTGCTTATTACACTTAAATCTCGAGCCCCCATTAAACTAAATTGTAACGTCCTAGGGATTGGTGTAGCTGTTAGCGTAAGCGTATCAATGCTTGCCTTAAAGCGTTTTAATTTATCCTTTACACCTACACCAAATTTTTGTTCTTCGTCAATAATCATTAATCCTAAGTCTTTAAACTTAACTTCTTTACTTACTAAACGGTGCGTGCCAATTATTATATCTACTTTACCGGCTTCTAAATTTGCCAAGGTTTCTTTTTGTTGTTTGGCGCTGCGAAAACGATTGATGTAATCAACCGTACAGGGCAACGTTTCTAATCGTTTTTTAAATGTTTTATAATGTTGGTACGCTAAAATTGTTGTCGGAACTAAAATAGCAACTTGTTTACTATCGCACACAGCTTTAAAAGCGGCTCTAATGGCAATTTCGGTTTTGCCAAAGCCAACATCGCCACACACCAACCTATCCATAGGATGCGGCTTTTGCATGTCTTTTTTTACATCGTTAGTAACCTTTAATTGATCAGGAGTATCTTCGTAAATAAAACTGGCTTCTAATTCGTGTTGCAAATAATTATCTTGCGCAAAAGCAAAGCCGGGCTTTGCTTTGCGTTCGGCATATAGTTTTATTAAATCAAAAGCTACTTCTTTTACATTGCGTTTTGTTTTTTGTTTTAAGGTTTGCCAACTGCCACTCCCCAATTTATCTACCTTTGGCACGTGTCCTTCTTTTCCACCGTATTTACTTATGCGGTGAAGAGAGTGAATACTCACATAAAGGGTATCGTTATCTTTAAATAATAATTTTACGCACTCTTGGATTTTGCCATTGCTATTTATTTTTTGGAGACCCGCAAATCGCCCAATGCCGTGATCTATATGCGTTATGTAATCGCCAGGATTTAAAGTTAAAAGTTCTTTTATAGTAAAGGCTTCGGCACTTTTGTGTTTTACTTCTTTTAATTTAAAACGGTGGTAACGTTCAAACAATTGATGGTCGGTGTAAACGGCCAATTTTAAATCGTGGTCAATAAATCCTTCGTGAATGTTGAGCGGAACGTAATCAATAATTGTTTCGTACGTGCGATGCTCCTTAGCAAGCAGATCGTTAAAAATAGTAATTAACCTATCGGCTTGTTTAGTATTATCAGTTAAAAAATAATTGGTGTAGCCTTTAGTTTTATTTTCTTTAAGATTTGCAATTAGTAAATCGAAGTTTTTATTAAACGAAGGTTGTGGTTGCTGATTAAATATAATAGTTTCGGTAGAAAGTATAGATTTTTGTCCGAATTCTATAATACTATAATTTGATAGTTGTGCTTTTAATTCGATAGAAGAAGCGTATAATTTTTGTGGAAGCAACTGAGCTACTTCGCCCTTATGCTGGTCGAAAGCGGTAATTGCTTTTTCTAATTTTTTATCAAAAATATCTAAGGTATAATTTACGTCTTCAATAAATAAAAGCGAGTTGTTAGCATCAAAATAATTTAAAAGAATGGCTTTATCTTCTGCAAATAAGCTAGAATTAATATTTGGAATAATAGTTACAAAATCAAAGGTAGCGGTACTTAATTGCGATGCAGGATCAAATGTTTTAATAGCATCTACATCATTACCAAATAATTCAATACGGTACGGATATTCGTTAGCAAAGGAGTAAACATCAACAATACCGCCCCTTATAGAAAACTGCCCGGGTTCAAACACAAAATCAACATGTTCAAAATCGTAACTTTCTAAAAACTCCGAAATAAAATCAATACTTAATTTTTCGCCTTTTTTAATTTGAAGCGTGTTTTGAGCCAGTTGTTTTTTTAGGGTTACTTTTTCGCAAAGGGCTTGGGGGTATGTAACTACAATGCCACTAAAGTTTTCTTTACTTAATAAATTTAAAACCTCGGCACGTTCTTGTATATTGGCGTTGGTCGTTTTTTCAACTTGGTACGGTTGGCGATAGGTTTCCGGAAAAAATAATAAACGCGTTTCGGGTAAAAGGTTTTCTAAATCGTTTAGTAAATAGGCCGCTTTTTCTTTATCAGCTGTAATTAGTAAAATAGGTTTGGCCTTAGTAGAGTGGAGCGACTGTATAAAAAACGACATGGCGCTACCCATAAAACCCTGTAACCATAGGTTTTTTTGTTGAATTTGAACTTTAGAAGTATAAATTCCAAAAAGAGTGGAATTTTGAGCCATTTATTTGTTAAAATTAGGGATAAAAAGCAGTTATAAATTACATAAACATATATTTAACAAAATTCCACTTGACAATATTAAATTTACGTTATATATTTGTTAGAATAAAATTAACTAAATCAATTTAAAAAATAAAAAACATGAAAAAAAATCTATTAGCTTTAGGTTTAATGATGGCGGGAGTAACTGCATTTTCGCAAGTTGCACGTAAAACATTATTCGAAGAATTTACAGGAGAAAATTGTGGCCCTTGTGCATCAACTAATCCTGCTTTAAATATTACTTTAGCAGGAAATGCTAATGTAATTGCAATTAAATGGCAGGTACCAATTCCTTCGGCACCAAGTGCTACATGGTCATTGTATCAAACAAATATTACAGAAATTAATTGGCGTTACCAAAGTTCAGGATACAATTATCCAAGTCAAAATACAACTACTAGCTCAGTTACAAATGGCATAAACTCAGCACCTTCAGGTCGTTTTGATGGCCAACATCAATGGGTTTTTGGTGCACCACAAGATCATCCTTTTTATGTAAGTAACACGGTTATTAACAACGCAGCAGCTGTTACAACTCCATTTTCAATAATTATGACACCTACTTGGGATGCAACCTTTAGTAATGCTGTTGTTTCGGTAACAGTAACTGCCGTTTCTGCATTTACATCAAGTGCTGCTTTGGTTTACCGCTTATGTTTAATTGAGCGTAAAATTAATTTTGCTAGCGCTCCTGGAAGTAATGGTGAAAAAGATTTTGAAGATGTTGTTCGTAAATCATACCCTACTATTCAAGCAGGTACTAGTTTACCAACTACTTGGACTGCTGGTCAAACACAATCGTTTACAGTTGCTTGTGCAATACCATCTTATATAGTAGATAAATCACAAATGGCATTTGTTGGTTTTATTCAAGATGATGGTAATAAAAAAGTTATGCAAGCATACAGAACTCCTCAACCATCTATTCCAAACGATGCTAAGGTTACTTCAATTATTGCTCCTTCATTTTCTTGTGCTACTTCAATTCCGGCATCTGTAATTGTAAATAATATTGGTAGTAATGCAATTACGGCTTTAACTGTTACTCCATATATCGATGGCATAGCTCAAACACCTGTTACAACTGCTGTAAGTATTGCTAGTGCTGCATCTGCTACCGTAGCTTTAGGTTCTTATTCTGCAACTGGTGGTTCTCACACATTCTCAGTTAACATAAACGGTGTTAGTGGGGGTGATGTTAACACAGCTAATAATACTGGTAAAACCAATTTTGCTTTGGTTCAAACATATTTTCCTGGACCAGTAACAGAAGCTTATGCCGCTACTTTATTTCCTCCAACAAATTGGTTTATGTCTAATGCAGATGGTGGCGCAGCTTCATGGTCGCGTAATGGTACTGCGGGTTTTGGTGGCGCAGGTGCTGCTAAATATGATTTTTATAACAACAGTGTTACAGGTGATGCGGATGATTTATTTTTACCTCCTACTAATTTATCTGCTGTTGCAAATCCGTCAATTACTTTTGATGTTGCTTATGCTTTTTATACAGCAGCTCCCGGCAACGAAAATGATAAATTAGAAGTTTTTTGTTCAACTAATTGCGGTGCAATCTGGACTAGCATTTACATGAAAGCAGGTACCACTTTAACTACTGCACCTTTAAGTACTTCTGCATTTGTTCCTACTATTCTACAATGGAGAAACGAAGTAGTTGCTTTACCGGCAGGTGCATCAAACAATGCAAGTGTTTTGGTTAAATTTACAGCTACTTCTGATTATGGTAATAATTTATATATTGATAATGTTAACTTAGGTCAAGCTACAGTTACTGCTGTAAAATCAATTGCTGGTAGTGAGTTTAGTGTTGAATTATTCCCTAACCCAAGTTCAGAATTTACTAATTTAAATGTTACCACTAAAAATGGCACTACTGCTAAAGTAGTAATCTATAACACAGTTGGTCAGTTAGTTTCTGAAAAATCTGTAACCTTAAATGAAGGATTTAACAACATTGTGTTAGATACTAAAACTTTAAGTAATGGTGTTTATAATGTTGTATTATCTACATCAAACGGAAACACGGTTAAAAAATTAACTGTTTCTAAATAATAGTTTTAAATATAAATTAAAAGCCTTACCTTTAAGGTAAGGCTTTTTTAAAATACAAAACTCTATGAAAAAATTTTTATTTTCTTTGTTTTTAGTTGGTTCAATCGTTGCAATATCTCAAACCACTATTCAACTTACTGATTATTACGCAGCAACAACAATTGCAGCTAACTCTACATTAAATTTAAGTACAACACCAAATAATAATACAAATATTACAATTGATATTAAAAATACAGGTGGTTCAACAAAAACATATAAAGTAAAGCGTTATGATGTATTGTTAAATGCTGGCGGGAATGCCTTTTTTTGTGTTGGTGGCACATGTTATGGTTCATCTACTTTTACTGGACAAGTGACATTAAATAGTAATCAAAGCGCCTCACAATCTACTGTAACATATAATATGTTGGTGGCCGATATGGATGAAGGGGCAACTGTAGGTATTAGTGTTATTAAATATTCATTTATAAATACATCACAGGCAAATGACTCTGTTCAAATTACTTTAAAATATAATGCCCCTGTTGGTTTAAACGAAATACAAAATTCAATTTCATCGTTTGAAGTTTATCCTAATCCTGCATCGGATTTTACTTCTTTTAAAATTAATTCTTCAAAAAACACTGATGCAAAATTAGAAGTATATAATTCTTTAGGCAGCATTGTTTCCACCAAAAATATTTCTTTAAACGAAGGAAAAAATAAAGTTGATTACAATGTTGAAAATTTATCTTCAGGTATTTATATTGCCAGTATTAAAATGGGCAGTACAACTACTACCAAAAAATTTATAGTTAAATAATAACTATTTAAAAAAAATAAAAAAGAGCTTAGAAATATTTCTAAGCTCTTTTTCGTTTCACAAATTGACTATTTTAATACTTCATTTTATATTTTATTGGTAATTGATAATATACTTTTACAGCTTTACCTTTTATCTTTGCTGGGGTTTTAAAATTGGGTATTAAACTTACAACACGCAAGGCTTCCTCATCCATACCATAACCAACACGGTTTAATAAATTTAAGTTACACACTTTACCATTTTCGTCTACTACAAATTTTACATACACTGTACCTTCTTTACTCTCGGCATAAGCTATATTAGGATATTTTAGTTTTGACCCAACAAATTTATAAAGTGCAGCTAAACCTCCTTCAAATTCAGGATTAGAGTCAACTCCAAAATTTTGATAAGGTTCATTACTTCCATTACCGGTTGTTGGCGAATTGCTTACAATTGCAGTATTAGTGCCGGTACCGGATGTAGTTCCCCCATCAGTAGTTGTAATCGAACCTGTTATAGCGCCGGTATTTATAGGCGTTGTGGCAATAGTTGAGGTTGTTGCCATTACAGAATCTTTTACCAATATTGACTCCGTTTTTTCAGTATTTGTTTTTTGTTTTTGTTGATTTTCAAGCTCTTTAGGCTTTTCTAACAATTCATCAGGTTGTTTAAAATCACATACAATAGTAATGTTAGTATCCTGCCGTGTAATTAATCCGTTATTATTTTGATCAGGGTTGTTGTTCCTATGCGAATAATAATAAGCACTACCCATTAAACTTATAAAACCAAATGCCATAATACTGATTGATTTTACTAAGGTGTTTCCGTAAGCAGAACGGATGGCATAAGCTCCGTAGTTTTTGTTGCGATTGGCAAAAATAATATCGTTTATTTTTTGCTCGTTGTTTATCATATATCTCATTTTTTAGTTTTTTAAAAGTTTCGACTCGTTAAATTTATAAGCGCTAATAAATTTGTTTTAAATCTTGATGTAAAATTAAGTGCAAGGCAAGCAATACTAAACCACTTACTTAAAAGTGGCACAAAATTGTTTTTATCTGGACGATTTTTAGGATAAAATGGTAAACACTTTATAGTAACAACATATTTTTGTCCTTATAAAATTTTACGTGAAATTTTTTTTGGTTTAAAACAAGAAGGTTGTGTAATAGATGATTTTGGCTGTTAGCAAAGCGCTTAAATCATAAGGCTTTAAAGAAAATAAATTTTAGTAAAATTTTATATAGACTTGATTTTGCCAATTTTTTATTAAGAAAAAGTTGATGAAGATTTTTTATGATGGATTTGTTTATTGCTTATCTGTTAAAAAAATATAGCTGTGGTAGAGGTTTTGAGGTTTTACTAATTACTAGTATCTTTAAACCCTATGCTAAAAAACGATTTATTATTAAGAGCCGCTAAAGGTTTAGAAGTAGAAAGAGCTCCTGTATGGCTAATGCGCCAAGCAGGACGGGTGTTGCCTGAATATAGAGCTACAAGAAGCAAAGCCAAAAATTTTGTAGAATTTGTAAAAAATCCCGAATTAGCTGCCGAAGTTACTATACAGCCTGTAGATATATTAGGTGTAGATGCCGCCATTATTTTTAGCGATATTTTAGTAATTCCAGAAGCTATGGGCTTACCTTACGAAATGATTGAGGCTAAAGGCCCTAATTTTTTGAATACAATAAAAAACAAAACAGACATTGAAAATTTAAAAATTGCTGAAGCCGGTGATTTAGAGTATGTAATGCAAGCACTTAAATTATCTAAGAAATATTTAGATAACCGAGTGCCGTTAATTGGCTTTGCCGGCGCACCATGGACCTTATTAGCCTATATGGTAGAGGGTAGCGGCAGTAAAACATTTAGCAAAGCCAAACAATTTTTATATACCGAGCCGCAATTGGCTCATCAATTATTGGAAAAAATAACACAAAGCACCATAAATTATTTAAAAGGGCAGGTTGCTGCAGGAGCAGATTTGCTGCAAATTTTTGATTCGTGGGCAGGCGTACTAAGCGAAAAAATGTTTTACGAATTTTCGCTAACTTATATTTCTAAAATTTGTGATGCATTATCGCCACTAGTTCCAATAACTGTTTTTGCAAAAGACGCTCATTATGCTGTACAAAAAATTTCTGAAACAAGTTGTAGCAGTGTTGGTTTAGATTGGACAATTAATCCTGAAACTGCAAGAGGTGTTTGTAACGGTAAAACACTACAAGGAAATACAGACCCTTGTTTATTGTACGCTAACGAGCAAAAAATTATTACTGAAACCTATTCTATGTTAAAAACCTTTGGAAAACAAAACTATATTTGTAACCTTGGCCATGGCTTGTATCCTGATTTAGATAAGGAAAAGGTTAAACTTTTTGTAAATATAGTTAAAGACTACAAATGGCAATAATAATGTAAATAAATTACTTTTAAATTTTATACCTTTGTAAATTATTAAATAAAATGTCAAAAGAAACCATTTTGCGTTGTTCCATGTGTGGGCGCGATAAAAAAGAAACTAAAATATTAATAGCCGGTATTAACGGACATATTTGCGATAATTGCGTTACGCAAGCGTATGCTATTGTAAAAGAAGAAAACGGGGGTAATACAAAACAACAAATTCAGCAAGCCCTAATTCTTTTAAAACCTACTGCTATAAAACAAAAATTAGACGAGTATGTAATTGGGCAAGATGATGCTAAAAAAGTACTAAGCGTAGCCGTTTACAATCACTTTAAACGTATTGCACACATTGCAAAAAACAATGCTGAAGAAATTGAAATTGATAAAAGTAATTTGATATTAGTAGGTGAAACCGGAACCGGAAAAACTTTACTGGCACGCACTATTGCTAAAATGTTAAATGTACCTTTTTGTATTGCCGATGCTACTGTGTTGACCGAGGCCGGTTATGTAGGCGAAGATGTAGAAAGTATCTTAACACGTTTGTTACAAGCGGCAGATTACGATGTTGTAGCTGCTGAAAAAGGAATTGTATTTATTGATGAGTTAGATAAAATTGCTCGCAAAAGCGATAATCCGTCTATAAGTCGCGATGTAAGTGGCGAAGGAGTGCAGCAAGCTATGCTTAAATTATTAGAAGGCACTGTTGTAAATGTTCCACCACAAGGCGGGCGCAAACATCCCGATGCAAAAATGATTCAGGTAAATACAAAAAATATATTGTTTATTTGCGGCGGTGCATTTGATGGCATTGAGAAAAAAATTGCTAATCGGTTAAATGCGCAAGCAGTAGGTTATAGCGCCAGTGTTGTGCAAGATGAAATTGATAAAACTAATTTATTGCAATACATTAGTCCGCAAGATTTAAAAGCTTTTGGTTTAATACCTGAATTAATTGGACGTTTGCCGGTACTTACCTATTTAAAACCTTTGGATAGGGCAACACTTCGAAGTATTTTAACCGAACCTAAAAACGCGTTAATAAAACAATACGTTCAGTTATTTAAAATGGAAGGTTGTAAATTAAGCATAGATGATGATGTTTTAGATTTAATAGTAGATAAAGCATTGGAGTTTAAATTAGGTGCACGTGGTTTGCGTGGTATTTGCGAAGCAATTATGACAGATATTATGTACACGTTGCCAAGCGAAGAAAAACCCGCCAAACAATTAACCATAACTATGGATTATGCTTTAGAGAAACTAAAAAATGCACGTTTAACGCATTTACAAGTTGCTTAATTTTATTAAACTCATTGAAAACAAAAAACCTAAGTGTAATTGCACTTAGATTTTTTAATGCTAAAAAATTAAACTAAAGTAGCAGAATATGTAATAGTAGTATTAAAAAGTTTAGAAATGGGACAATTTTCTTTGGCGTTTTTAACTAATTCTTCAAATTTTTCGGTACTAATGCCTGGTATTTTAGCGGTAATAGTTAAATGAGATAATGAAATGCCTTTTTTTTCAGAATCAAAAGTTATTTCGCATTTGGTGTCAATGTTATCGGCAGTAAAATTTGCCGCATTTAAATTAAAACTTAGTTGCATCGTAAAACAACCGGCATGCGCTGCCGCTACTAATTCTTCGGGATTGGTGCCTATACCTTCGCCAAAACGTGTGCCAAACGAATATTGTGTGTTGTTTAATACTGTACTTTGTGAGGTTAAAGAGCCTTTGCCTTCTTTACCTGTTCCTTGCCAATTGGCTGAAGCGTGTCTTTTCATTTTTTTATAGTTTTAGTTTATTATGTATTTTATATAAGCTTCAAATTACATGCCTTAAATTATAAAGTTATAATAACTCACCATACAAATCAAAATCGGTAGCGCTGGTAATTTTTACATTGGCAAAACTTCCGTTACTTATGTATTCATTGTCTGTGGCTTTTACAAGCACTTCATTGTCTACATCGGGGCTGTCAAATTCGGTTCTGCCAACAAAGTAACCGCCTTCTTTTCTATCGAATAATACTTTAAATTGGTTACCAATTTTTTGTTGGTTGAGGTTATAGGAAATTTCTTGTTGTACTGCCATAACTGCATCAGCACGTTTCTTTTTTAGTTTTTCGCTCACATCGTCTTTTAAATTAAAAGCATGCGTATTTTCTTCGTGCGAGTAGGTGAAAATTCCTAATCTATCAAATTTAGAATTTTGAACCCACTGTAACATTTCTTCATGGTCTTTTTCTGTTTCGCCCGGATAACCTGCTATTAATGTAGTTCTAATGGCTATGCCCGGAACTTTATCGCGTATTTGATTAACGGTATCAATTGTTTTTTGTTTGGTAATGCCACGGCGCATACTCTTTAGCATATTATCGCTAATGTGTTGCAAAGGCATGTCTAAATAATTACATACATTTTTTTTAGCATTCATTACATCCAACACTTCCATTGGAAAGCCACTAGGGAATGCATAGTGTAAACGAATCCATTCTATCCCTTCTACATCACTTATTCTGTCTATTAAATCGGCAAGTTCACGTTTTTTATAAATATCTAATCCGTAATAGGTTAAATCTTGTGCAATAAATAATAATTCTTTGGTGCCGTTTTTAGCTAATGTTTTAGCACGTTGCACTAAATCTTCTTTAGCAACCGAAATATGTGTGCCTCGCATTAAAGGAATAGCGCAAAAACTACAAGGTCTGTCGCAACCTTCGCTAATTTTAAAATAAGCATAATGATTAGGAGTAGTTAGCAAACGTTCGCCCACTAACTCGTGTTTATAATCTGCTTTAAGTGTTTTTAAAATTTTTGGCAACTCGCGTGTGCCAAAATAAGCATCTACTAAAGGAATTTCTTTTTCTAAATCGGCTTTATAACGTTCGCTTAAACAGCCTGTAACATATACTTTTTCAACCTCACCGTTTTTTTTTGCATCCACATAACGTAAAATAGTATCAATGCTCTCTTGTTTTGCATTTTCTACAAAACCGCAGGTATTTATAATTACAATTTGATGATCGTTACCTGTACCCTCGTGCTCAACTTCAAACTTATTGGCTTTTAATTGGCTCATAAGCACTTCGCTATCTACTAAATTTTTACTGCAACCAAGGGTAACAACATTTACTTTATTTTTTTTAAGAGTACGAGTTTTCATTACGGCAAAGATATGAAAATTAGCGCATAGCAGTTCGGCTAGTCAACAATTAACTTTTGCGAAAACACAACTTCATTCTTTTTTAAAACGTTTATAATATATATGCCAGTTGCTAACTCAGAAATATCAAGTGCTGTCAGTTTTTCCTTTGTTTTATCTTTATAAACCAATTTCCCTTCATTATTGTAGATATTAATTTTGTAACTAGTATCGGGTTGTTTATCAAATTGCAAAGTGCATTTTTGCTTGGTTGGATTTGGAAATAAAGTAGCTCCAATTTTATCTGTTTTATTAGTGGGTAATCCAATTGCTACTGCGGCAGTATCAACACTATTTGCAAATGTATACTCGCCTAATTTTAAGGTATCTACTTCAATAAAACCATCTCTAATACTATTAATTGTTTTGCTAAAGGGCTTAATTATTTTCCAGTCACCGGTAGCATTAGGGCGGTAAAATAAACAAATACTATCGCTGTTTACTTGGCATAAAAGTGTATCCAAATAACCATAAGTAGTGCCAACAGTTTTATTGCCGTCAAAATTTAATTTAATTTTAGAAACAAAGCCTGGCGATAAAATACCTTCTACTTTCCAAAAATGTTGATTAGATAATTTATTGTTTAGAGGATTATTTTTAAACGCATCGGGTTTTACATAATTGTGAACGATACGAATCAGACTTGAGTCCGCGCCTTTATTTGTAACTTTTATTTGTGCTTTACCAAGTGTGTAATAATTTGGCCCCGTTACTTTTATAGTTTTAACATCGCTGCTTGTAGCATCACCTATTTTATGATCGTAATTTAAAGCGCAGTAATTAGCATTGTATGGAATATTAACCGTAAAGGTTGCTGTAGCACCTGTCATTATTACTTTGCGAATAACACGGCTCCAATCGGCTTTAAAAAAACTTAACTCTAATGGAACATTTGAATGAAGCGTTGTGTTTCCATATAATTTTTGTTTAATAGAAACAACGGCATTGTAACTATTTGTACCTATTTGCGTATATTTTACACTATCTATTGCAAAGTGCGACCAACCGCCACTTAGCACCCAGTTATTAAAAAAATCGATGAGATTTTGCCCGCTGCTTGTTTGTAGCAAATTTCTAAATTCAATACTGTTTATACTTTTTAAAGCGTTTTGCAACATGGTATATTTACAGCCGTTAAAAAAGGCCGTATCGCCCATATAACCTCTTAAAGTATGAGCAACGTCGGCTCCTTTTTTATACACATGGTCGCCGTAAGTTATACTATGGGGTATGCCCGAAATGGCTCTAAAACCTCCTTCTTTTTTATGAAGATTGTGTAACAAATCGTCGTGTGTTGTTCTGTACTTATTAGTGTAACTGGCTTTGCCATATTGCCATTCTGTAAACAAATAACTACTATAGGTTGCCATGCCTTCGTTTATCCACATATCTTCAGCGGTTTCGCAGGTAATTAAATCGCCCCACCAATGGTGCGATAATTCATGCGCCATCAATTCAGCTTCATAACCTAAGTTTCCGGCAACTGCCTTTGGATAGGATATATTTGTTGCATGTTCCATAGCGCCGCTGTTAAAAGGCACTAAACAATATCCAAAGCGATTCCAAACATAAGGACCGAAATAATTTTCGAACCCATTAATGCAACTTTTTAAATTTACAAAACCTGCTTTCATAGCGCTTGTGTCAGAGGCTGCACCAACAAGAGTAATTGGTTTAATGCCGTTTAACGCGTTAATTGTCCAGTTTACTTGACGGTAATTAGCAAGTGATACAGATGCCAAATATGTTGGGATTTCATCATTCATTATCCATTTGCGAGTACGTTTGTTGGCTGTAATAATATCTGAAATTAATTGTCCGTTGCAATAGGCGCGGCGAGTAGTATCGCTAGTTATATTAAATTCGTATTTACTACGCTCCACAAAATTATCAAAACATGGAAACCACACTCTGCCATAATTGTGAGGTTTGGCGGCAAAACCAACGCCTAAATTGTATGCGTATTGAGCCCCTCCGGTGTTATCAAAATAAAAACCACCCCAACCGCTTGCATCGCCTTGTGGCTGACCATGATAATAAATAGTAATTATAGAAGTATCGGTTGTGTTTTTAGGAGATAAAAAATTTACTTTTAAAATGGTATCATTATACAAATAAGTAAGTAGTGTTGTATTTTCCTTAACGGAATCAATCAATAATTTTAATAAATCGAAACGAATAAAATTGCGATTGTTTAATTTTGGCGCAAACCTAATTTGTGTGTTGCCTGCAATTAACTTAGTGGTAGCGTTCCCAATCTCAAGATTAATGGTGTATTTTAAAACATTAAAGGTATCGCTACGTAAATTTTCGGCACTATAATAAATCGGCGCAATACTTTGTGCATTTTTGTTAAACTGACACAAATAGGTTTGAGAAATTATTTTACTTTGAATTATAAATAATACAATTAAAGAGAAGTATAGTTTTTTCATTTTTAAAAAATGCTGAATTATAAATATACGAAAAAAGTAATTGAAATAAAATTTTTTGATTTGTTTACCTCCCCCCCCCTTTGGGCACCCGCTCTGGGAGGGGGATACTGGGTGTTATAAACGGTTATTTTTCCGATTTTTTGTAAGTGTAGTTTCCCCCTCTTGAAGGGGGTAGGGGGGAGGACAATAAATTCCTATTTTAATTCCTCAATAGTTTTCAAAATTATTTCTTTAACACTATTAATTTCTTTTAATTCTTCCTCATCTTTAAAACGTATTACCTTAAACCCAAATTCCGCATTAGAAAATATTTAATAAATTTGGATTTAAAATCTCTAATGCGTAGCATTAGAAAAAAACGTCTATGGAATTTGATATAA
>JAYVGH010000096.1:0-2228 GCA_043772435.1 Bacteroidota bacterium | reverse complement strand
GTGGAATGACAGGTACTGCAACCACCTAATTTATTGTACATACGGAAGTAATTTTGTAAAGTAACCGTTGCATACGTTTGAGTAGCTGCTTCAATTTTTACATTTTCTTTTGCCTCAATAGCCTGGTGCAAGCCATCGCTGTATCTTCGGCCTTCCATAATACGGCCTGTTTGCTCATCTACAATTTTTACTTGTCCGCCATCAATCACATATTCTGTATCTTTTTCAAAAACAGTATATGCTTTTAATAATTGCTGCATGGTGTGAATGCGTTCACTTTTTACACTAAACTCACGCATTACAGCTTCTTTTGCTAAAATTTTTTCTTTAGGGTCTAAAATTGTTTTTTCAATTTCGGCAACTTCGTCGCCCACATTCGGAATTATAAAAAATTTAGGGTCTTCAGTATTTCCGGTTAAATAATCAATTCCTTTTTCCGATAAATCTACCTGATTATTTTTCTCCTCAACAGTAAAATAAAGCTCAACATCTATTTTATGCATTTCTTTATTTTGATCTTGCATGTAATAGTTTTCGGTTTTTTGCAATAAAGCTCTTACGCCATTTTCACTCAAAAATTTAATCAATGCTGAGTTTTTTGGTAAGCCGCGGTAAGCACGTAATAAAGGAATTCCGGCTTCTTTTTCCTTGCCTTCGGCAAATAATTTTTTTGCATCTGTAATACAAAGTTGTAAATATTGTTTTTGAACTAACACTAACTTTTCAATACGTGGTTTGTAGTCTAAAAATTCGTGTTTATCACCTTGCGGTGTTGGCCCGCTAATAATTAAAGGCGTTCGCGCATCGTCAATTAATACGCTATCCACTTCATCCACAATGGCAAAATTATGTTTACGTTGTACTAATTCATCTATGCCACGTGCCATATTATCACGCAAATAATCAAAACCAAACTCATTATTGGTACCGTAAGTCACGTCTGCAAGGTACGCGTCACGGCGGTTTTGTGTGTTTGGTTCGTGTTTATCAATACAATCTACACTTAATCCGTGGAACATAAACAATGGCGCATTCCACTCGCTATCACGTTTTGCAAGGTAATTGTTAACGGTAACTAAATGCACTCCCCTACCCGATAAGGCATTTAAAAATACTGGTAGAGTTGATACCAATGTTTTACCCTCTCCTGTAGTCATTTCAGAAATTTTACCCTGATGCAATACCATACCACCAATTAATTGCACATCGTAATGCACCATATCCCAGGTAATTTCGTTACCTGCCGCTAACCATTTATTTTTATAAACGGCTTTATTGTTGCGTATTTCAACGTTTTTATGATCTTTACTAAATTTAATATCTGTATCGGTTGTAGTTACTTCTAATTCGGCATTATCTTTAAAACGGCGAGCTGTTTCTTTAAGCACAGCAAAAGCTTCGGGCAAAATTTCGGTTAAAGTAGTTTCAATAATTTTTGAGGCTTGTTTTTCAATTTCATCAATTTCTTTGTACAAATCTTCTTTTGTATTTACATCCATTTCAGCATCGCCATTAATTTTTGCTTTAATGGTTAGTATTTCGTCGGTTTGCGGCCGAATAACCATTTGAATTTTAGCTTTTAAATCGGCAGACTTTTTACGAAGGTCGTCGTTGCTAATAGAGTTTAAAGAGGTATAAATGGAGTTTATTTCGTCAACACGAGCTTGTAAACCTTGAATATCTTTTTCACTTTTGGTACCAAATACTTTTTTAAGAAAATCGAACATATTAATTTTAATTTTGAGCCAATAAATGTAATAAAAATTTGGGTAATTACATTAGACACTAATTAACTCAAATTAAACTAATTAGTGCTAAAATGAACCACAAAGGAATATAGTTTTGTAATATATAATTACTGTAATTAATAAATTACAGTATAAATACGCCTTTCGCGTATTGCTAAGTAGTATACTTTAACTTTTAAAATTAATTTATGCGATCATACTATGTAAACTATGTACCTTTGTTACTAAATAAAATTGGCTTAAGCCTAATATTTTATCTAAAATTGTAAAATGTTTATTGAAAAATTAAATAAAAAATTAGTAGTGGCATTAACCGAAAATGGTTTTAATGAGCCAAAAGAACTACAATTAAAGTGTTTATCAAAAATAAATGCCGGAATAGATGTAATTGCTGTAGCACCTGATAATAGCGGTAAAAGTACGTTAATAGCTATAAGTGTAATTCATAAATTACAACATGCTTTGGAGGATGCCCCCCGT
>JAYVGH010000095.1:0-32584 GCA_043772435.1 Bacteroidota bacterium | reverse complement strand
ATGGCAAATCGGACATTGTATTAAAGGTAAAAGAACCTTCAATGGAAGAAGTTGACATGATGAAAGAAGGCTTAGTAATGCTTAGTTACCTATGGCCGGCTCAAAATCAACCCCTTCTTCAAAAATTAGCACATAAAAAAGTAAATGCAGTTGCAATGGATGCGATTCCCCGTATTTCCAGAGCGCAAAAAATGGATGTATTGTCATCTATGGCAAATATTGCGGGTTACAGAGCAGTTATTGAAGGTTCATACCATTTCGGACGTTTTTTAAATGGACAAATTACTGCGGCAGGAAAAGTAGAGCCTGCTAAAATATTGGTAATTGGTGCTGGTGTTGCCGGTTTAGCAGCCTTAGGCGCAGCCAATTCGTTAGGAGCAATTGTTAGAGCATTTGATACTCGTAAAGAAGTTGCCGAACAAATTCAATCCATGGGCGCGCAATTTTTAACGGTTGAAATAGAAGAAGACGGCGCAACATCATCGGGTTACTCAAAAGAAATGAGTAAAGAGTTTATTGATGCCGAAATGAAATTGTTTTTAGAACAAGCTAAAGAAGTGGATATCGTAATTACAACCGCACAAATTCCGGGCAGACCAGCCCCAAAATTGTGGTTAGATTACCACGTAGCGGCAATGAAACCAGGCTCGGTTATTGTTGACTTAGCGGCTTCATCAGGAGGTAACTGCGTGTTAACTAAAAACGGAGAAGTTTATACAACCGATAATGGTGTTATTATCGTAGGTAAATTAAATCAGTTGCCAAGTCAGGCTTCTCAATTATACGGTAATAACTTATGTCATTTATTAGATGATATGGGCAAAGCCGATAAATGGAAAATTGATATGGAAGATGCTGTTGTTAGTAGAGCAATGGTAACGCATAATGGTAAAATTAATTGGCCGCCACAACCTTTGCCTGTAAGCCCTACAGCGGGTGGCACAAAAAAAATTATACCTCCCACAGCAGAAGAAATAAAACTATCTGATTCTCAAAAATCAAAAAAAGAAGCTACGTCAATGTTTATTCGTTTGGCAGTAGTTGGTGCTTTATTGTTATTGGTAGGTAAGTTTGCACCTGCTGAATTTATTCAACATTTTACGGTGTTTATATTAGCGGTATTTGTGGGTTGGCAATTAATAACAAACGTGGCACATTCGTTACATACACCTTTAATGGCTGTAACCAATGCTATAAGCGGAATTATTGTTGTGGGTGGTTTATTACAAACAACCGATGATATAAAAAACCCAATGACTATTTTAGCCTTTATTGCTATTTTAGTTGCCAGCATTAATATTGTTGGTGGTTTTATGGTTACTCACCGCATGTTAAAAATGTTTAAAAAATAAATACTTCTGCAAGCTCAGCAACCGTGCTTCGGAAGCTGGTCAGTAAACTTGTAGAACTGCAGCAACCTTTTTAAACGAAACAAAATAATTAATAACAAATAGAGTTAAAAGAAATTATGTATATAGCAAAAGAAATACAAACAGCAGCTTACTTATTTGCAAGTATTCTGTTTATTTTAAGTCTAGGAGGCTTGTCCTCACAAGAATCAGCAAAACGTGGCGTTTTTTATGGAATTACAGGAATGTTAGTAGCAATTTTAGCTACTGTTTTAGGCCAAGGTGTTGGAGGGCATGTTTATATAATTGTTGCAATTACCATTGCTTCTGTAATAGGTTTATTATTAGCGCGCAAAGTAGAAATGACCGCTATGCCTCAGTTAGTGGCTATTTTACATAGTTTTGTTGGATTAGCCGCTGTATTGGTTGGTTTTGGCTCTTATTTAGATCCACAAACACATACATTAATAGGTGCTGCTCACACCATTCACTTAGTTGAAGTATTTGTTGGGATTTTTATTGGAGCGATTACATTTACCGGATCTATAATTGCATGGGGAAAATTAGATGGTAAAGTATCATCTAAGCCTTGGAGTTTTAAAGGACTTCAACTAATGAATGTAATATTGCTTTTAGCCTGCGTTGTGCTAGGAGTATTTTATTGCAATGCCGAAGGAACAAGTGGAATGCTTTATTTATGCATAATGACAATCATTGCTTCGTTTATTGGCGTTGTGTTAGTTATGGCTATTGGCGGTGGAGATATGCCTGTTGTTGTATCGATGTTAAACTCTTATTCGGGTTGGGCAGCTGCGGCAGCAGGGTTTATGTTAGGTAACGATTTGCTAATTGTAACGGGCGCTTTAGTTGGAAGTTCAGGTGCAATACTTTCAATGCACATGTGTCATGCTATGAACCGTTCATTCTTTTCAGTAATATTTGCAAGCGGTGCTGGTAATGGCTCAGGCGGCGAGAAAAAAGCAATTGAAGGGGAAGTAACAGCATTAAACCACGAAGAGGTTGCCGCATTATTAAAAGAAGCAAGATCTGTAGTTATCGTGCCGGGTTATGGTATGGCGGTTGCCAAAGCACAGTATCCTATTTATGATATGGTTCAATTTTTACGTAAAGCAGGTAAAAATGTACGTTTTGCTATTCACCCTGTTGCAGGGCGTTTACCTGGTCACATGAATGTATTATTAGCAGAAGCCAACGTACCTTATGATATTGTTATGGAAATGGACGAGATTAATGATGATATGCCAAATACCGATGTAGTAATGGTTATTGGCGCAAACGATGTTGTAAACCCAAGTGCACAGGATGATCCCGCAAGTTCTATTTACGGCATGCCTGTAATTGAAGCGTGGAAAGCAGAGAAGGTTATTATTATGAAACGCTCTATGAGTGCAGGCTATTCGGGCGAAGACAATCCGTTATTTTATAAACCAAACTCAGAGATGTTGTATGGCGATGCAAAGGTAAGTGTTGAGAAGATAATGGGATTTTTGAAAGGGTAAAACATTTTCATTTTAATAAATTTAATTTAGTACCCAACCTTTTTACTATTTAATCTGTATTAGTTTTATAGAAACTAAAACTTATTTAAAATGAAAAAAATATTCATTACCTCAATCATCTTTTTTTTAATAGCCTTAATTGCTTGTAAAAAAGATACTAAAACAGCCGACGTAAATCCTACTGCACCTTCACAGCCAACTGATAATTACAGTTCAATAAAAGATTTTTATTCTAAAAATAAAGTGGCAATGCAAACCTATACTATAAATGCGAATTTTGGTGGAAGTTTTAATACACCGCAAGGTACAACAGTTACAATACCTGCAAATGCTTTTCTTACACAAACAAGCGCTTCAATTACGGGAGTAGTAACCATTCAGTTTAAAGATATTTATAAAAAAAGTGATATGCTTTTATCAAAAATACCAACTAATACTTATGGCGGCGCTCCATTAAAATCGGGGGGAGAATTTTTTATTAAAGTAATACAAAATAATACTGCACTTATACTTGCGCCAGGAAAAAATATAGATGTATTTCAACCAATACCTGTTAACTTAATAGGAGGATTAGATACAATGCAGCCATTTATTAGAGTTGATAGTATTGGCGGAGGCGGAAACCCAGGTTGGATGACAGCTAATACAAATAGTATATTAAATAATGCATCTAATTATGTTTTTAGTTTATATAATTTTAATACTCCTTCTGATTCGGGTAGTTGGTGTAATAGTGATAATTCTAGCTATTTTTCCGCATATCCTCAAACAACTTTAAACCTAATATCCACAGACTCTTACAGTGTATTTAGCACAGATGTATTTTTAGTATTTAAAAATATCAGTTCTATGGTTCATGTATATTATAATTATGGGACTGGCTACAATAACTTTTTATACTCATATGCACCTCAAGGCTTGCAATGTACAATGGTAGCTGTTGGGATAAAAGATGGGGCGTTGTATTCATCTTTTGTTCCTATTACTATTGGGGCAAATCAAACGTATAGCTTTGCGCTTAATCCTACAACTACGAGTACATTTACAAATCAGTTAAATACTCTAAATTAATATTATTCTTGCCTAAAAGTACAACTATCTGTCAATTTTTTTTCCTAAAAGTTTTTTGTGTATATTTGTGTTATGATTGTAAGACGAATATATACCGACTTAGAAAAACATTTAACTAAAAAACAAGTTACCGTTATTTTGGGTATGCGTCGTGTTGGTAAAAGCACCGCCGTAAAGTATTTATTAAACAAAGTAAAACACAACAATAAATTATATTTAGATTGCGAAAAAATAGAGTATCAAACATTATTTAATACACCCAGTTACGATGCTATTATTAACGAGCTTGAACTTTTAGGCATTAACTTTAAAAAACCAGCTGTTATTGCTTTAGACGAAATTCAATTAATTAAAAACTTACCAAGTTTTATAAAATATATTTACGATTCGTATAAAGTAAAATTTATTGTAACAGGTTCCAGCTCGTATTATTTAAAAAATCAGTTTACCGAAAGTTTGGCTGGTCGTAAGTTAATTTACGAAATGTATCCGCTTTCCTTTGATGAATTTTTAGTGTTTAAAAATCAAAAAATACAAAATATTACAAAGTATAGTAATTTAAATTACAACGCCGCCTGGTACAACAAAACAAATATATTGTATAAAGAATATATTACATACGGTGGCTTTCCTGAAGTAGTATTACAAAAAAATACTAAAGATAAAACAGAATTGTTGTGGGATATTGTAAACTCTTATATTGATATGGACGTGAAACTATTAGCGGACTATTCGCTAAATAAAGATTTATTTAATTTGGTAAAATTATTGGCGGCAAGGGTTGGCTCTAAAATAGACTTTACAAAATTAAGCAGCGTTTCGGGTATTGAACGACGTAAAATAAGTGATTATATCTATTTATTTGAGAATACATATTTTTTATATTTAGTAAAACCTTTTACAAAAAATACGGATAAAGAAATAACACAGCAACCAAAATTATATTTTGCTGATAATGGTTTGCTAAACATATTAGGAGGCGAAAATTTATCAAGTGGACAATTGTTTGAAAATGCTGTTTCTATTCAATTAAAAAGAATGCACCAATTAAATTATTATCAAAAAAAGAACGGACAGGAAATTGATTTTATTTTAGATACCAAAATTGGCGTTGAAGTAAAAGAAACGCCAATAGCGCAGGATTTAAATACTTTAAAATATAGAGCAGAAGAATTAAAACTAAAAAATCATTATTTAGTAGGTAAAAAAGCCCCTGAAAATAATTTTAAACAATTTAAATGGGGCGGCAATTTGTTCTAATAGTACAACTTTTAGGCAAAAAAATTTCCTAAAAGTTTATTTTAAGCACTTGATTTTGTAAAACTAATTTTGAACCAAATTTATTTTTAATATAATCTGCTAAATATTCCTGCTCTGTTTGACTCGGTGTAGGAACTAAAATAACGTTTTTAAATTCAACTTGTAATTTTTGTAAATCCATTATGGTGCTGTAGCCACTACGACAAATAATTTTTTTACTTTGTTCAATTACCTGGCTTAATTTTTTTGCGTTTGGAGAAATAAAAAAATTTATATTCTGAATAGTTTGTTTTAAAGAGTTGGTACTGATTACGACAAATTCTAAATTTGGAAGCTGTTCTGCTTTTTTAATTAATAAATTTGCAAAAATACTTTGTTGTGGTTCGGGGCCAGAAATTAAAAACAAGTAATCATATTTTTTTTCTTCTATACTACCTTTTTCTAAACGGCTTAAAGCCCCAACATACCTTAAATTTTTATGAAAATGTTTACCATGAGATAAATTCCCACTTAAGCTTTTTGATTCATCTTCTTCATCCGGAATCCAAACCTCATCAAAATTTAAAATATATTTTTTGTTTATGTTTTGGGCAAATTTAGTTGCTACATCTGTTTTTAAAAATAATTGATGTGTTATAAAAATACAATATGCATTTTTTGAATGTAGACCAAAACGATTATCGCTAATTACAACGTCAATTTTATATTTTAGAATCAGTTCTTCTAAAAATTTATTTTCTTTTTTAATAGTATTCAAAAATTTAGGAGCGTCTAAAACTAATTTTAAGCTAATCGGAATTTTTTTTGAATAGCGAATATTGTATGCGGGTACTTCTATTTTTTGTAGTTCAGGAAATTCTTCATTAAAAATTGTTTGCGTTAAAGACGTAACACCTATAATTATTCTATTAGAAGTTTGCAAACTACGAATAATGGGTACACAGCGAGTAGCATGGCCTAAGCCCCAATCTAAGGCGGAAATAAATATGGTTTTATTTGTGAACAGGATTAAGATTTCTCTCTAGTTATATAAGCTTTTTCATACATGTCAATCCACTTTTCTACTGTAATTTTCGAAGCTAATTCGCCAATTAATTTATAGGGAATTTGATCCATTTTTTTAAAACGTATACAACTTTTGCCCATATCTAATTTTGCTTTTGTATGCTTTGGGTATTCGTCAGTAAACCATTTTAATAGTTTATCGCTGCCATAAATACCCATATGGTAAAGGGCTACAAAATTTTTTTGCGAGGCAATACTCATAAAACTCAAAGGCAATTTTGGATCGCAATGATAACCGTTTGGATACAATTTATGCGGTACCACATAGCCAATCATACCGTAGCTCATCATTTCTTCAAACCCTTTTGGTAAATTTTTTTTTATTATGTTGCGTAATTCTGTCATTACTTTTTGTCTGTCTTCAGGTAATGAAGCAATGTACTCGTTTGGTGTTTTGGCTATTGATTGCATTTTTTATTTTGTTTATATAAAAATAAACATTTTGTTCTTAGTTCCAAATAACATATTAAAAAAATAAACCGAAGCGTTGCAAATACTTCGGAGTGGGTACTTTGAAAATGATTAATCGATAGAACACACAGTTTCCCCCTCCCAGAGGGGGTGTCCAAAGGGCGGGGGAGGAAATGCAAGAATGTGTTTCCTCCCCCCTTACCCCCCACAAGAGGGGGGAACGATATTGCCTAAAATTATAGACAATATTTACCACAAATTTTTTAAATAAACTTTAAAAGTTTTTGCAAAATAATAAAGCGAAGCATTGAAAATACTTCGGAGCGGGGGCATTGCAAATACTTCGGAGTGGGTGCTTTGAAAATGATTAATCGATAGAACACACAGTTTCCCCCTCCCAAAGGGGGTGTCCAAAGGGCGGGGGAGGAAATGCAAGAATGTGTTTCCTCCCCCCTTACCCCCCTCAAGAGGGGGAAACGATATTGCCTAAAATTATAGACGATATTTACCACAAATTTTTTAAATAAACCTTAAAGGTTTTTGCAAAATAATAAAGCAAGCATTGCAAATACTTCGGAGCGGGGTTAATAAACCTTAGCATTGCAATGCTTCGGAGATAGGTACGGTTTAATTATGGATTTTTTTTAGTCAATTCATCTTCATAAATTTCATACTTAGTTGCGAACTCGTCAGAAAGTTGATCTATTTTTTGTCTTTGGTGCTGATTTTTATCAGCTGCTATTTTAATTTTTTTTATTATTTCTTCGTCTTTAATTGTCATACTTTCAAGTCCATTTTTGAATAATACAAATATGAGAGGTGCTAATTCTTTCATACAGCTATCCGTGAATATTGAGTTCCTAACAAAATTAAACCTTAGAGGGATTTCATTGTCATATTCTTGAACCTGATTTAGGGTGTCAATTTGTGTATCGAGAAATATTAAAAAATTATTATAATCTAATGTTAATTTATTTAAAGATATTGAGTCAAGCTTTTGGGGATTATTAGACTGCGCAATCAATATTGATTGTTTGAATAAGTCTAAGAATTCATTATATAATTTATTTCCAATCAAATTTGACTTTTTGATTTTATACATAAATGATACTGCACCATCATGTTTAACCTTGTCTTTATTCTCATTACCATTTTTATTATTAGAGCAAGCTAAATTTATGACAAGTAATATCAATAAAACTATAATATTTGTTTTCACAATTTATTTTAAAAGAAAATTGTATTATATATTTTGTTCACTTTATTACATATCGTTTTAATCCTACAAATCTACTTTCGCATACTTCGCATTCTTCTCAATAAAATCTCTGCGGGGTGGCACTTCATCGCCCATTAGCATGCTAAATATACGGTCGGCTTCGGCGGCACTATCAATAGTTACTTGGCGCAAGGTTCTAAATTCAGGATTTAATGTGGTGCTCCACAATTGTTCGGCATTCATTTCTCCTAAACCTTTGTAGCGTTGTATGTTTACACTGTCGGTTTTTTCGCCAGCCATTTCTTTTACGGCAATGGTGCGTTCTTCATCGTTCCAGCAATAGCGTTGGTCTTTACCTTTTTTAACTAAATACAAAGGTGGTGCGGCAATATACACATGTCCTTTTTCTACCAACTCTTTCATGTGGCGGAAAAAGAACGTTAAAATCAACGTGGTAATATGCGATCCATCAACATCGGCATCACACATAATAACTACTTTGTGGTAACGCAGTTTTTCAATGTTCAAAGCTCGGTCGTCATGGGCTGTGCCACGAAATACACCTAAAGCGGTAAAAATATTTTTAATCTCCTGATTTTCGTAAATTTTATATTCTAAAGCTTTTTCAACATTTAAAATTTTACCACGTAATGGCAATATCGCTTGAAACTCACGGTTACGACCTTGTTTGGCAGTTCCACCCGCACTATCGCCCTCTACTAAAAATAGTTCGCATAATAATGGATCTCCACTGGCGCAGTCTGCCAACTTACCCGGTAAGCCACTACCTGTCATTACATTTTTACGTTGCACCAACTCACGGGCTTTTTTTGCAGCGTGGCGGGCAGTTGCAGCTAATATAACTTTATCAACTATTGTGCGGGCCTGCTTTGGGTGTTCTTCTAAATAATTTTGTAAGGCTTCGCTAATGGCTTGGTCAACGGCACTCATAGCTTCGTTATTTCCTAATTTGCCTTTTGTTTGTCCTTCAAATTGGGGCTCTTGTACTTTTACCGAAATTACAGCAGTTAATCCTTCACGAAAATCATCCCCACTAATTTCAATTTTTACATTTTTAAGAAGTCCGTTTTTATCGGCGTAATTTTTTAGGGTACGTGTTAAGCCACGTCTAAAGCCACTTAAATGGGTACCACCTTCGTGTGTATTAATATTGTTTACATAACTTTGTATGGTTTCGCTATACGAGGTATTATAAAGCATTGCAACTTCTACCGGTATAGCACCAGTATTATTTTCAATATAAATAGGTTCGTCAATTAATTTTTCTTTAGCGCCATCAATGTATTTTACAAATTCGCGCAAACCACCTTCGCTGTAAAACAGTTCGGTAAATGCTACGCCTTGCTCGTCTTTTTGACGTTCATCAATTAACGTAATGCTTATACCTTTGTTAAGAAACGATAGTTCGCGCATACGATTGGCAATGGTTGTGTAATTATATTCGCCAGTAGTAAAAATACTCATATCGGGTGTAAACGTAACAGTAGTGCCTCTTTCGGTAGTGTTTCCAATTTCTTTAGCAGGATATTGTGGTTTTCCTTTTCTAAATTCCTGTATTGTAATTTTACCATCACGATATACTTCAGCAATTAATGGATCAGATAAAGCATTAACACAACTAACACCAACACCATGTAAACCACCCGAAACCTTATAAGTATCTTTATCAAACTTACCTCCGGCGTGTAATACTGTCATTACAACTTCTAAAGCACTAACGCCTAATTTTGGGTGAATACCAGTAGGAATACCACGTCCATCATCTTTTACACGTATTGAATTATTTTCTAAAATAGTAACTGTAATATTTTTGCAATGTCCTGCTAGTGCCTCGTCAATTGAGTTATCTACAACTTCATAAACTAAATGATGCAGACCTTTAAATCCTGTATCGCCTATGTACATCGATGGGCGTTTTCTAACTGCTTCTAATCCTTCTAAAACTTGAATGTTGTCTGCTCCGTAATTTGCTTTATCTTCTACTAATTCTGACATAATTTTTTGTGGGTCTTAATTTTTTGTTTAGTCTTTAAATATATTGAATTTATTGGGATTTTGGGCATTAAAATGTGTTAATTTTACTAACAGTGTGTTGAAAAATTTATATTAAAAATATAACTATTTTTACATCGGAAATTACTTATGATTCATATAATTTTAGCGCTTTGGGTATCGTTTATTGTTACGACGTTTTATAGACGTATACAAGGAAAAAATATTAAAAATTTAAATCTAAAAGGTCCGGTAATTATTGCCATGAATCACCCCAATGCCTTTACCGACCCTACAGTAATTAATTTTTTAACCTACCCTATTCGTTTAAAATACCTTGCCCGTGGCGATGCGTTTAAACCCGGTTTAGCAAATTGGTTTTTTGAGCAATTAGGCATTGTACCAATTTTTAGAATTCAAGATGGTGGAAAAGAAGGATTAAAAAAAAATGACGAGAGTTATAAACGTGTAAATCAATTATTAAAGCGTAAAGGTAAAGTAATTGTATTTGCCGAAGGTTTGTGCATTCAAGAGCGTAGATTACGCCCCTTAAAAAAAGGAGTGCCACGCATGGTATTTGGTGCATACGATTTTTTAAAAACCGACAACTTAATTGTGGTGCCTGTGGGTATAAATTACAGCAACCCCGGTAAATTTAGAAGCACTGTTTTTTACAATGTGGGCGAACCTATTTTAGTAAAAGATTTTATTGAGGACTATAAACAAAATGCGGCACGAGCTTATAATAAGTTTTTAGAAGTATTAGAGCCAAAAATGAAAGAACTAATAACGCATATTAATAATAAAGATTATGATGATGTAGTTTTTGCAATAGAAGAACTTTGCAAAAAAGACATGTTGACCGAACAGCAATTAATTTGTAAAAATTTAGAGCACGATTTTATGGTAACTAAACAAATTACCGAAAAAGTAAACCTAGCAGAAATTAATAATAAAGAAATTTTAGAAAAATTTAAAACCAAAAGCAAAATTTATTTTAATCAATTAAAAAAACACAAATTAAAAGATTGGTTAATTAATTCCAATCAAAATAAATTTGTAACCCCGGTTTTTTTAGTGTTAAGAATTTTAGCGTTGCTTATTTTTTCGCCTTTATATTTAATAGGTTTAATAGGTAACTATTTACCGTTTTTTTTAACCCAATTTATTGCCAAAAAAATTGTGAAGAAGAATAAAGAATTTTATTCGTCGGTAATTATTGCGGTAAGTTTAGTTTTATTTTTAATAAATTATTTGCTGTGGTTTTTTATTAGTTATGTTTTTTCGCCAACGGTATTTTGGCCAATTGCTATTTGTTTAATTTTAACATTATGTGCTTGGTTTAGTTTATATTATCATCCGTTTTTAGTTAAAACATTAGGGATAATACGAATTATAAAAAATAAAGCGCTTAAATATAGCCTTTTGCAATCTCGAAAAGAATTGCTAACTTTAATCAGTGTTATGGAATAGTTTGGGCTCGAATTGCACGAATATTCACTAATTATTTTTTTTAAACAGCAATATGCAAATTATTGAAATTATTGTTTAAAAAACCACCAGAATCTTAACACGAATTGCATGAATTTTAACAAACACAATTTATGAGCTTAGTTAAAATTATTAAAATTAGTGTTTTAAGAACCTACGTTAATTTTTAACAAATTTTAAGACCCTTTATTCTGTATCTTTGGCACGTAATTTGGAATATATAAATTATAAAATAATCCAACGATACACAAAAATCAATTAGTTACATAAAAAAATTAATCTTATGAAACTTAATGAATTTAGTGTGCCTAAGTGATAAAAACAAAAAAATGAAAACTATAAAACATATTGCCATAAATACTTCGGTTATAATAGCAGTGTTAGCTTTATGTTCGGCCGGAGAAAAAACAGAACAAACATACGTCATCTCACAAAATATTGAAAGTTCGAAAAACTTTGATGTATTGCCCTCCCATACAAATGTAGCTTTTAAAGAAGGGGAAGTTTTAACATACCGCATGCATTATGGTATTGTAAAAGCCGGAGTCGCTATTTTGGAGGTAAAACCCGACATATTGGACATAAATAGTAGAAAAGTATATCATATTGTTTGTAATGGCTATACTACGGGCAGCACAGATTGGTTTTATAAAGTACGCGATCGCTACGAAACCTACATGGATAAAGATGCCCTATTGCCTTGGATGTTTGTGCGAAATGTAAACGAAGGTGGTTATAAATTTAACCAAAACTATGCGTTTAATCATTACACTAAAAAAGTGGATGTGGGAGGTGGCGAAAAATTTGACGTGCCAATTGGTGTACAAGATATGGTAAGTGCTTTTTACAGCGCCCGTAATTTAGATTTAAGTAATGCTAAAGAAGGCGACTTATTTACACTTAATTGTTTTTTAGATAAAGAAATTTGGCCTTTAAAAATAAAGTTTGTTGGTAAAGAAATCATAGAAACTGACATTGGAAAATACCGTTGTTTAAAATTTAGACCCATAGTACAAAAGGGGCGTGTATTTAAAAAAGAAGAAGACCTAAACGTTTGGGTAACCGACGATAAAAACCACATTATTATGCGCGCCCAAGCCAACGTAATTATTGGGAGTGTAAAAATGGATATTACTTCTGTTAAAAATTTGGCGAATGAAAGTAGTAAGGTGGAGTAAAATATAGAATAACTCGAAATTTAAAACCATTATATATTTAATAATTATCGACTGTTTATTTTGTTGTAAACCAAAATTTAATAGGAATCAAGAAATTAAATTTTTCTAAAGAAATATACAATTACAAATTCAAAAAAATAATTTGTTATTAAAAGATTTAGCATTTCAATCTCAAATAAATAAAGAGGCAAAAGTATATGAAAATTTCGCCAATATTTTAAACAACAAAATTGAAGATGGTATTGACACCACCTTTAAAAAATAAGATAAAAAAAATTAAAAGAAAAAATTGCTAATCTAAATTATTCCTACGAAAGAAAAATTGATTCTGTTTTTAAAAACACAAGTTTTAAATTATATCTAGAAAGAGATTACGAATTTATTAAATCTGTTAAATTTGAAGTAAAAGATATTTCTCAAAATGATGAATTATTAACTTTATACTTCACATACGAGCAACTATTGATAAAGCATTACCAAGTAATTGAAATGAATAAGAGTTTTTCATCTCATTCAAATTGCTTGGGGTTATAATTTTATATAAAATGAATTTTCCCATTTTGGGAACTTTTTGTATATTTGTGTAAATATTAAGTTTTGAGAGTAATTGCAAAAAAAAATCTTAGAGCATTTTGGTTAAAACATAACACTTGTGAAACTGAATTAAAAGCCTGGTATCACGAAGCAAACGGTGCAATATGGAAATCTCCTACAGATATTAAAAAAGAATTTCCATCGGCAAGTATTCTTAAAGAGAATAGAGTTGTGTTTAATATAAAAGGAAACGATTACAGATTAATAGTTAAAATAAATTATGATTATGGAATTATTTGGATACGTTTTATAGGTACACATCAACAATACGATAAAATAAATGCAAATACAATTTAATATGCAACACAAAGTTATTAAAACCGAAAAAGAATATCAAAAAGCTTTACAAAGATTAGAGAAAATTTTTGATGCAAAAAAAAGAACAAAAGAGGGTGATGAGTTAGAATTACTTGCTTTGCTTATTGATAAATATGAGCAAGAAAAATACCCTATTGATTTACCGGATCCTATAGACGCCATTAAATTTAGGATGGAGCAAATGGGCTATAAACAAAAAGATTTAGCTATTGCAATAGGTTTAAAAAGTAGGGTAAGTGAAATTTTAAATAAAAAACGTAAATTAACGTTAGAAATGATTCGCAAACTAAACGAAACACTACATATTTCAACAGATGTTTTAGTAAAAGATTATTAACTAATTTCTACCAAATCTCAACCCTTGTTTTATCTGAAATAAACATTTTATCGCCTTCTTTTACGCCAAAGGCTTCATAAAATTCTTTTAAATTAGTAAGTGGTGCAAAGGCTCTAAAATTGGCAGGTGAGTGTGGGTCTACAGTAATTAAACGTTTTAATTCCGCGTCTCTGCAAATACCTTTCCAGCCTTGTGCCCATGCTATAAAAAAGCGTTGTTCGCCGGTTAAACTTTCCATTACAGGTGATGTTTTTCCGTTTAACGATTTTTTGTAAGCATAGTAGGCCATGGTTAACCCTCCTAAATCGGCTATATTTTCTCCTTGTGTTAACTCGCCATTTACGTGTAACGTATCAATAGCGATATAGCTGTTAAATTGATTAATAATGCCTTGTTTTTTAGTTTTAAAATTTTCGTAATCTTGTTTGGTCCACCACATTTTTAAATTACCATCAGCATCATATTGGCAACCTTGGTCATCAAACCCATGCGATAATTCGTGACCAATAATGGCACCCATTGTGCCGTAGTTAGCAGCATCATCAGCAGTATAATCAAAAAATGGTGGTTGTAAAATAGCTGCCGGAAATGTAATTTCATTTGTTTCCGGGGCGTAGTATGCATTAACAGTAACAGGTGTTATAAGCCATTTATAGCGGTCAACCGGATGTTTTAATTCTTCTAAACCTGCTTGCATAGCATATTTTGCACCACTACAAGCGTTATCCCAATAACTTGCTGTAGTTATTTTTAATGTAGAATAATCTTTCCACTTATCCGGGTAACCAACTTTACGAATTAATAAATCTAATTTACGATACGCTTCTTTTTTTGTAATATCGTCCATCCAAGTGCGAGAAGCAATACGATCGCGGTACGCCAAAACCAAATTATCAATTAATTGATTTACTTTTTGCTTGGCTTCGGGTTTAAAATATTTTTTAGTGTATTCTTCGCTAATCATTTCGCCCATGTAAGCATTAATAACATTGTGTACACGCTGCCAACGCGGCTTCATTGTTTTAGCACCCGATAAAACTTTTCCTCTAAAATTAAAATTTGTTTCTACAAAAGGTGTAGATAAAAACGAAGCCGATTCCATTAATAAGTTTGCTTTTGCATACATTTTTAAAGTTTCGATAGGTGTTGATTTTAATAAGTTGTTTAAGGCTTTAAAATAATCCACCATACCAACAATAGTAGTATCGGGTTGCTTAAGCTTTATAGTTGTAAAATATAGTTTCCAATTAATGTTTGGCGAAAGTTCGGTTAAAGCTGTAGGCGAGTATTTGTTGTACAATTTTACAGGGTCACGCATTTCGGTTTTTCTGAGTGCGGCATTGGTTAACTCTTTTTCAAAATTATATACAATATTTGCGTTTTTCTCAGCATCAACGGCACTTATACCAATAAGTAAAAATAAGTTACTTAAGTATTTTTTATATTCTGATAGTATTTTTTCAAATTGTGGTGAGTAATAAAAATCTCTGTCACCTAAACCATAGCCGGCTTGGGATAAACCAAAGGATTGTTTTTTACTATTTTTAGCATCAGGGCTAACACCGGCATCAAATAATAATTTTACGCCTATGTATTCAAAATTTGCTTTTAAGGCAATAAATTCATCTACCGTTTTTACTTTATTAATTTGATCTAACTGAGGTTTAATTGGTGTGTAACCTAATTTATCTGCTTTTGCAGAATCTAAACCAATGTTGTAAAAGTCGCGCAATTTTTGCAAGTTGCTGCTAGGGGCAGCAGTTTTATTTGCCGATACCTCGTTATAAATTAACTTAATATTTTTTAAATTGTTGTTATTAATTTCATTAAAGCTACCGTAACGCGCATCGCTTTCGGGTAACTTAAATGTTTTTTGCCAATTGCCATTACAGTAGTTGTAAAAATCCTGTTTTGGATCGGCAGATTTATCCATATTTGAAACAACAATACCCGGATTTTGTGATAATGCAATGGTTGTGCTAAGTAAAGCGATAGATGCAATTAGTTTCTTCATTTAGTAACAAATATATAATAATTAGATAGTATTCAGATAACGAATATACATATTTTAGTTTATTTTAGAAGAAATTTTATAGGAACAACTTTTGTTTAAAAATATAGTACATAGTTTAGTGACAAAAGGCTTAGTGGCTATAATAAATTTTATTATTTTAATTTTTTCATCAAAGTATTTAGGTGTAAGTTCAAGGGGAGAAATAAGTATTTTAATACTAAATATTGCCATCATTCAAATTATTAACGAAATTTTTACTGGCTATAGTTTAGTATACTTTATACCAAATTATAATTTAAAAAAATTATTTGTTACTGGCATTTTATACACGTTAGTAGCATGTTCGCTTAGCAATAGTATATTTTTTTTAATAAAAAAACAATTGCCAAACTACGAGTGGGCCAGCTATGTTATTTCGCTAATAATTATTTTAAACACATTTAATTGCGTAATTATTTTAGGAAAAGAAAAAATAAAGCTCTATAATTTTTTAAACGTTATTCAACCTGTACTACTATTAATTGGCTTAATTATTAATATTAGTGTTATGAAAAATTATACGTTTACGGCTTTTTTTTACCCAATGTTTATTTCATTCGTAGTTGCTTTTATAATTTCATTAATAGCTACTGTAAAATTAATTTCTAATTCTAAATCGGTATTACAATATAGTAATAAATCAATTTTTACCAATGGTTTTATTTGTCAGATGGCAGTATTAACTCATATTGCATGTAACAGGTATAGCTACTATTTACTACCAAGCAGTGCCGAGGTTGGCTTATACTCATCTGCGTCCTCTTTAATAGAATCTATTTTAATAATAAGTAATGCTATATCACCTGTTTTATTGGCTAAAATTGCAAACCAAGGCGATACTGTATCCAACAGACAAATAACTTTAAGTTTAAGTAAGGTAAGTTTTGCAATAAGTTGCTTAGGAATTGCGGTTATTGCAATTTTACCAAATAGTTTTTTTATTTTTATGTTGGGTAAAGATTTTTCGAGTATAAAATATTATATGCTATTGTATGCTCCCGGTATTTTAATGATAAGTTTTACCGCCATTATTAGCCATTATTTTTCAGGCATTGGTAAATTAAAAACTATTTTAGTTTGCAATACAGTTGGTTTTATTGCCACTATATCATTAGCCCCGTTTTTAATAAAAACGTTAAATGTTGAAGGTGCCGCTATTACAGCTAATATTGCTTACACATTAAATGGTTTAGCTTTAGTGTATGTGTTTTTTAAATCGAATAAATTATCGTTTTTACAATTAGTAAGTTTTAAAAACGATGTAATAAGTTTAAAACAATTAGTTAAAAATGAAAAAAATAGTTAGCATATCAATTTTTTTAATAGGTGTAATATCTATTATTAGTTTTAATAAAATTCAAACAAAAGACTTAGAATTAAAAAATGGGGATTTAATTTTTATATCCAATAAAAATGGACAAGGCAAGGCTATTCAATTAGCAACAAAATCTAAGTTAACTCACATTGGTATTATATTTATCGAAAATGGTATAACGTATGTTTATCATGCCGTTGAACCTGTAAGCAAAAGCACATTAAAAGAATTTATTAAATTAAGTGAGGATAATAAATACTTAATTAAGCGATTAAAAAATCAAAAACTTTTAACAGATTCTATCGTTGGAAAAATGAAGAAATTTGCCGCTTCTAAATTAGGTAAGCACTACGATATTTATTTTAATTGGAATGAAGAAGAATTGTATTGTTCTGAATATATATGGAAATTATTTAAGGAATGTTTAAAAATAGAAATAGGCATGCCAAAGCTTTTAAAAGATTACGATTTAACGAATCCGATAGTAAAAAACACAATGGAAAAACGTTATGGAAAAAACATTCCTTATTCCGAAAAAATGATTGCTCCAAGTGATATGTACACTTCAGACTTAATAGAATAAATCTGTATTATTTTTTAATAAACACTCATTTTTTTTTCCTTTCTTTACAGCCTAAACAAATTTATTATGGAATTATACTTAGATAGCGCAAACCTTAAAGAAATTGAAGAAGGTTTTAAACTCGGATTTTTAAACGGCTTAACTACTACGCCAACTTTTATGCAAAAAGAAGGCATTACCGATATTGACGGTACTATTGTAAAATTAAGTAAAATTGTTCCTGTTCTTCAAATTGAAGCATTAGGAAATACGGCTGAAGAAGTATTGGCAGAAGCTGAACGCCAAATTAATTTAGGTTTAGATATTACTAAAACAGTATTTAAAATTCCGGTAAGTTTAGAAGGCGTACGTGCCTGCAAATTGTTACGCGATAAAGGTTATTTAGTAAACGTACATTTAGTATACACCTTACAACAAGCTTACATGGCTATGCAAGCGGGTGCTACATACGTTTGCCCTTTGGTTGGTCGATTGCAAGATCAAGGTCATGATGCTTTAGCATTGGTACAACAATGTGTAGATGCGGTAGATTTATATGATTACGATACTAAAATTATGTTTTCATCGGTAAGAACCGTTGAACACGTGCGAAATGCCATAAATATTGGTGTTCACACAATTACCGTTCCATTAAAAATATTAAAACAACTTACCGAAAATAATTTTACAACCGTGGGTACCGACCAATTTATAACGGATACCCGCTTAATGATGGTAAAAGTAAAAGAAGCTATAAATGCCGTTAACCCTATTGTTGCTGAAGAAACTAACATTACAGACGCCATTATTAAATTAACTGAATATAATTTTGGAGCTATTACGGTAGTAAAAAAAGATGGCAGCATTAAAGGTGTATTTACAGATGGCAGTCTTCGTAAACTATTAGGCGAAACCGGCAGAGATATTTTAAGTAAAAAATTAAGTGATTTAGACTATCGCGAACCAATAACCATTGATGGTAATGTGTTGTTAAACGAAGCCAATATTTTATTTAAAAAAACCAATGTAGATACTATTGTTGTAACCCACAATGGTAAACCCGTTGGTATGTTGGATATTCAGGATTTAAAATCATAAATTATTTTACAAAACCCAAAAGATCTAATATTCTTAAAAACTATTAAAAAATAAAAGTTAAAATTAAAAACCTTATCTATAATTTAGATGAGGTTTTTAATTAAATAATAAAATGAACACGACAGAATTATTTCCTGAATTGGAAAAAGAATACCAAGATAAATTAGTTTGGAAAGGCATAACTACCAATTACACCAAAGCACAAAAAGACTTTAACGATGCCTTAAATAAACATAGAGAAGCAAATAACAGGGTAAAAGAAGTAGAAAGTTATTTGGATATTGCCAACAAAGCATATATTAACGAGGTAGTGCCTGAACTAAATAAACAAAAACAACTAGAAAAAAATAAATTAGAAGTACTTTTAAAAATATATCTGAAAGGTAAAGTAAAATTAGGCTCAAATCAAAAAGAATTATTAAGAACATTAATACTTGACGAAAGTTCAAATTTTTTACAATCAGACCGTGATTTTGCATACAGCATTTTTTTACAAATCGAAACCCCGGAAGAAAAAAATTACCGCTTACAAGAAAAACGAAAAGCCGAAAAACTAATTAAAAAACAATATGGCTTTGATGTTGATTTAGACGAGTTAAATAAAAAAACTTTTGCTTCTGACGAAGAAAAACAACAACATCACGAAAAATTTAAAGACTTTTTTGAAAAATATAACCAAAATCAAAATGATTTTGAAGACTTTTTTGGCGGAGGAAAACGCGAACGTAAAAAAACAAAAGCCCAATTAGAGAAAGAAAAAAAATTAGCCGAAGCCGAAAAATTACTGAGTACAGATATTAATAAATTATTTAAAAACTTAGCAAAATTAATTCACCCGGATAGGGAACAGGATGAAGTGCTTAGAGATAAAAAATCAAAGTTGATGACAGCTCTTTCCAACGCGCGAGATAATATGAACATTGCCGAAATTTTAAGCATAAAAATGCAGGTAGATGAATTAATCCCAAATAACGAAACCGATGTATCGTTTAACGACTCCTCGATTAAACGATTTGTACAAGTTATTAAAATTAAAATAAAACAATTAGAAGAGACACTTGAACAAAAATTGTACTCGCACCCATTATTTGAAGGATTGCAAATTAAAACACTTTCTACCGAAACCGTTACTACACACGTTAAAAAAGTAGTTAAGCACGGCAAGCAAGAAACCAAGTATAGCGAAGATGAAATAAATATGCTTTTACAACAGCCTAATTATGTTATCGAACTTATAAAAATTTATAAAGAAGAAAACAAAGCAGAGGCATATTTTAGATAAAAATTTTATGACTGATATTACTAAACTATTTACAGCTATTGGTGGGCAATTTATTAATGATAAAAAAATAATTACCGAAAAATTACAACACATAAAAGCCTATATTTTTGATTGGGATGGTGTTTTTAATGATGGTCAAAAACATGGAGAGGGGAGTAGTAATTTTAGCGAAGTGGATAGCATGGGGACAAATATGCTGCGATTTTCTCACTTTTTAAAAACTCAAAAAATGCCGCTAACTGCCGTTATAAGCGGCGAAAAAAACGAAAGCGCTTTTTGGTTTTGTAAGCGGGAATGTTTTAATTATTCATTTTATAAAATTGCCAATAAAACTGATGCTTTAACTTTTATTTGCGAAAAGGAAAATTTAAAACCACACGAAGTCGCGTATTTTTTTGATGATGTTTTGGATTTAACAATTGCCGAAATTTGCGGTATTCGTGTTTTAGTAAATCGTAAAGCAAATCCATTATTTGTAAATTATTGCGTAAAAAATAACCTGGTAGATTATTTAACCGCATCTGATGGAGGCAATTTTGCAATACGCGAAGCTACAGAACTCTTAATTGGTTTAAATCAAAATTACGATGATGTAATTACTGCCCGAAAAAACTACTCATCAACTTATAAATCCTACATTGAAAATAGGAGAAAAGTAAGTACTGAGCTATTTACTGTTTTAAATGGTGTAATTACTAAAACTGAGTAATTAATATTATATACATTTTTTACGGCACAATTTTTGCATCACTATAATTAAATGAACAAGTTATATATATTTATTATTTTAATACTTTCTTTTTTAGCGAGTGCTTTTATATTTAATGCGCGTGCTACTAAGCCACAGGACGATGTTATATATACTTTAGCTGAATTTAACAGTCGAATTAAGAATTCAAAAAAACCGGTTTTAGTATATTTTTACGCAGATTGGTGCTTAATTTGCCCAAAACTTAAGCCAATTATATCCCAAATTGAAACTGAATACGCGGATAAAATAGAAGTAATTAAAGTTAATACGGATAAATGTAAAGAAATATCGCGAGAGCTTGAAATTGATGGTCTACCGTTAATTATTATTTATAAAAACGGCAAAAATACGTGGACGTATGTTGGGCTAACCGATAAAATGAACATTGAGGTTCATCTTTAATTCAACTATTTATTCATGAACCACAACTACCGGTACTTTTGAAGAAAATGCAATCTCTTTGGTATGGCTCTCGTTAAAAAAACGATAAACAAATGAATGTTTGCGAGCAATATTAATTACGCATTGAGCTTTTGTTTGTGCAACAACACTTTTAACACCATCAATTAATGTTTTAGATTTTTTTATATTAATTTTATAAGACAACGAATTGTCTACCTTAAAATCCTCTTGTTTACTTTCAATTAATTCATTCGGTGTTTTTATGTGGTAAACACCCACTTTGCTTTGAGTAGTATTAATGTAATTTTTTATTTTTCTTAAACATTTTGCATTGGGTAATTCACTATTATCAAAAGCAATAATTGTGCTTCCTATAACATGTTTTGTGTATGACTCAGGAACAACAACTACGGGACAATCTATTTTTCCGGCTATATCTGTAGTAGTACTTCCATAAATAAATCGGTTCATTTTAGATTTTGATTCTAATCCTAATACAATTGAGTGAATAGTGTTTGATTTAACTAAATGCTCTACTTCATCTCTAAATGCCCCGGATTTTGTAATTATAGAATAACTTACATTTTCATCTAAATGTTTTTTAGCAAAATTTTTGAGCTTGTCCGTACTATCCTTTTCAATCGACTTAGTTGACATAAAATATATTCCCGAATTTGTATATAATACTGGTGCATCGTATATATGAAACAATATTAATTCGCAGTTTGAATGATGAGCTAATAACACAGCATATTTTAAAGCGTTAATTGATGATTTTGAGTAATCAATACCTACAATAATTTTTTGTTTTTTCATAGTTTCTAATTTATATATTAAATAATCTATCGAGCGAAAATTTATTAAATTGAATAAGTACAAACATATTTAGCACAATTAGTAAAAATCGTGGGAAAGCATGTTTAGTATCCCACATAGGTTGTAAAATACCAAACGCAACGGCAACAATTATTAAATCTACTCCCAAAACCAATAAAGTGTAGCTGTATAAAAATCCAAACATTAAAAAAAGACCTCCAAAAAATTCAGCAAATGTTGTATAAATTACTACAATCCATAACAAAAAATTAGGCATTTTTAATTTATACGAATCGTTATAAAATGTTTCAAAACAACCTTTTAAGCCTACCTTAAATAGTTTATCATACCCTTGAAATAAAAAAAGTAAGCCTGTAAAAATCCGTATTACTAAACTGAATAATTCATATTTGTTGTGTTCCATAATTATCCTATTAGGCAGGTTAAGATGCATAAATATAACAACATATACCTATAAAACATTTCCTTTATCCATTTTAATTTTGCGTAAATACAAAAAGGTTACCTTTTTATATTTTGAGTATAAATAATAAAACCAATTAACTTATGAGCAATGTAAAAAATTGTTCTAACGCAAACAAAGTAAGCGTTAGACACGAATATCTTTTGACTAAAAAAAACTATTTAATGTATGTAACAATTATTTCAACCGCTGTTTTAATTCAAGCCTGTAGCGGTAACTATAAAGAAGATGCAAAATACATGTCACAAGAAAATGCAGTTGCCGATTCGGTAAAAGCATACGCTGCCGGCATTGCAACCGATACAATAAATGGTAATACGCGTAATTTTATTCGCAATGCAAACCTTAAATGCAAAGTAAAAGATGTACTTAATAGTACAAAACAAATTGAGGACATTGTTTCAAATAACGGTGGGTATGTTACCTTAAGCGATTTAACTTCTAATTCAAATTACAATAACTCAATTCAGATTAAAAAAGATTCGGTTTTAGAATTAAATTATTTTACAACCACATGCAATATCAGCATTAGAGTGCCTAATAAACAATTAGATACCGTAATTCGTAAAATAACAGATATGGCTGTGTTTATAGATTATCGTACTTTAAAAGCTGATGATGTGAAATTAAAATTATATTCTAATAAACTTACCGAAAACCGTTATGCCGATTATAATAAAAGTTTAAAAACAAGTGTAGCAACTAAAAACGCGAAATTAAATCAAGAAAATGATGCGCATGAAAATGTATTACAGAAACAAACCTTGGCCGATGAAAAAAGTGTAGAATCTATTGATTTGGCAGATCAGGTAAATTATAGTACTGTACATTTGCAATTGTATCAAGCGCAAAGTTCAATAAGCGAAATTAAAGCCTTACCGCCAGTTTATAAAAATTATGAGCCCTCGTTCTTAAGCAAATTGGGTAATTCGTTTGTAAATGGTTTTAAACTCCTAAAAAATTTAATACTATTTTTTGTAGATATATGGGGCATAGTATTAATAATAATTTTTTTATTTTTTGGAATTAAAAAGGCTGTTATGTATTTCAGCAAAAAAACTGCAAGCATTTAGTCAATGTTATTAAAAAAAAAGAATTTTTAAAAATTAGATTTTTTTAAGCAACCCAATTACCCTGTAAATAATTGAGCCGGCTGGTGTGTTATCCTTTAAACCGCAGAATACCAAGGTATTTGTCTCGATTTTAATTGGGATAAAAATGAAGTTCAACTACAAAAAAGCAATTTTAGAGATTCTTTAATGGTTAATTGTTAAAAACTTTAACAATTAGGTACAACAATTTTAACTTATATCTGTTATTTTCGCCCAAATTATTAATTTAAAAAACTAAAAAAATGGAAGAAAACAACGTAAACAACACAACAGCACAAAAACCGCAAGGTAAAGGAATGGGAACAGCAGGTTTCGTAATTTCATTAATAGCTTTAGTATTTTGGTTTATTGTGGCAGGTATTGCTACTTTAGCGGCCTTAGCTGGCGGCGGTATGGGCTTAGCCGTAATGTGGTTAGTATTAAGCTTATTAGGAACTGCTCTTTCGGCAATGGGTATGATGAAATTAGGTAAAACCGGTGGTAAAAAAGGTTTATCAATTACAGGTTTGATACTTGGAATTGTAGCTACTATTTTATCTGTTACAACTGTAATGGGTGTAAATAAAGTAATAAATTCTAAAGTTGGCGAGAATTTTAAAGAAGCATTCGAAAATTTAGCTGATTCAGCAAAATTACGCGAAACAATGAATAGTGCAGTACAAGAAATGGCAGATTCATTAAAAGCTCACTAAATAAAATTAAAATTTAATTATTTTTAAAAACCGTTTGTAATGCAAACGGTTTTTTTATTTTTGTATAACCTCAAAAAACCGGTGGAGTATTGGATGAAATGAAAGACAAATTCCAAAATTATGGTATATTAGAATCTATAAATAAAGCTATAGATAGTACCTCTCATTAAAAAATATTAACCATTACGGATATACAAAATAGTGGTCAAATAAATCAAGGGCAAATAATAATTAATCAACCAGTTAAAAAGGTTAATGGTATTGGAGTTGCAGATTTTATCCTTGCTTTACTAGGTTTATTTTAAGGCTGGATTCCAGTTTTAGGTTGGCTTTTGTGGTTACTTGGTCATATATTTTCTTTTATTGGAGTTTTCAAAACCCCTAAAGGGTTATCTATTGCTGGTTTGTGTATTTCGTTTTTAGGAATTATAGTTTTAACAATAATCTCTGTAGGATTAGCTGCATCAATGTTTCATTAATTATTTTATTGTTTTATTGGATAGGAATAAGTTCAACGGCTTATTCCTATTTTTTTTGTACCATAATTAGTATTTTAATTTAATTATACTCATTTTTACTTTTAAGAATATAAAAACTATGGCTACCGACCTAAAATTTCAATTTTCATCTGAAACAAACGCCCAACCACAAAAACCACAGTTTTTAAAAGTATTGTGTATTTTATCAATTGTAGCTTGTAGTTTACTAATAATTGCCTATGGTTTTGGCACTTTATGTTTGGGGATTAGTGCCGAAACTGCCAACCAAATTTGGGAAAAAATTATTGCCACCCAACCACAATTAGAAAGCGTTGACCCACTCGTTTTTTTACACCAAATAGGTATGTTTTGTTTGTATTCATTAATAGCAAATATAGTATCGTTAATTGGTGTAATTTTAATGTGGCGCTTAAATAAAATAGGTTTTCATTTATATTGCGCGGCAGAGTTAGCCTCTAACTTTTTAGGTTTAGGAATGAATTTAAATGGTTCGGAAACAAAATCGTATGGTGGCTTAATTTTTTGGATTATAATAGATATTGTTTTTATTGTAATGTACGCTATGAATTTAAAATATATGACAGCTAATAAAAGTCAAAATTCTAATATCTAAATTCTAATCTTTAATTTATGAATAAGTATCCCAAAGGCCTTTTCTTTTTAGTGTTTACCGAATTTTGGGAACGCTTTGGGTACTATTTAATGATTGGTATCTTTTTTTTATACATGACCGCCGACACCGCCGATGGTGGTTTTGGGTGGGAAAATGCTGAAGCAGCCGATATATACGGAACATTTATTGCTGCCGCCTATTTAACTCCTTTTATGGGTGGCTTATTGGCCGATTTAAAATTAGGTTATCGTTTTTCGGTAGTATTAGGAGGGATTTTAATGGGTATTGGTTATTGCATGTTAGCTATTCACGAACAATGGGCATTTTATACAGCACTTGTTATTATGGTTGTTGGAAATGGTTTTTTTAAACCAAATATTTCTACGCTTCTTGGTAATTTATACAGTACGCCCGAGTTTAAACATAAAAAAGATTTAGGATATAATATATTTTATATGGGTATAAATGTAGGCGCGCTTATTTGCAATTTTGTAGCAGCAATTATGCGGAACAAAATTGGTTGGGGAGGTGCGTTTGTAGCCGCAGGTATAGGCATGTTTATTGGCGTAATTACCTTTATAATTGGCAGTAAAAATTATGCGCATGTTGATGTACGAAAACAACCTTCGCCCGAAGACAAACCATTTTTAACGAAATTTGTAACCGTGTTACTAACGGGCTGTGGCTTTGCAGCTATGGGTTGGTTTATACCCGACAGTATTTTTGGAAGCAACAGCACCGATGCATTTTTTGCTTTTTGTATTCCTGTAATTTATTTTTTTACCTCTATTTATTTAAAAGCAACTGCCGAAGAAAAAAAACCATTAGGAACAATGTTCACTATTTTTATTATCGTAATTTTATTTTGGGCCATATTTAAACAAAATGGTACCGCACTAACTACCTATGCCAATTACTATACAGATAGACAAACAAGCGAAAGCTTTGGAAAAAAAGCATTAAGTTTATCATTATCAGATACAATAAGAGCCAGAAATAAAGAAGTGTTTCAATTAGATGAACAATTTCGTAAAATTAAAGATGCTAATGGCAAGCCCGTAAAATGTATAGATTATCCCGCTTATTTTAAAAATATTGATTCGAAAAATTTTAAAGAAGGCGAATTAATTTATACTGCAAATACTGAATTGTTTCAATCCATCAACCCATTTTTTGTTGTAGTGCTTACGCCTTTAATTATCGCATTTTTTGCCTTTATGCGTAAACGAAATAAAGAACCTACAACAGCTTCAAAAATAATGTATGGCTTATTAATTAGTGCGTTATCAACCTTAGTAATGGTTACTGCGGTAAATTATTCGGGTAATGGTATGCACAAAGCAAGTGCCTGGTGGATAATTGGGTGTTACGGAGTGGTAACCGTTGGAGAGTTATTGTTAAGCCCTATGGGTTTATCAATGGTTTCAAAATTATCACCTGTACGTTTAACGGCATTAATGATGGGCGGTTGGAGCTTAGCTACGTCCATCGGAAACAAATTAAGCAGTGTACTTGCAAAAAATTGGGATAAGTTTGATAACAAAGCAAATTACTATTGGTTAAATTTTGCCTTATTAATGTTGGCCTTTTTAATAATGCTACTTCTTTTAAAACGTTTAAACAGAGTGTTTAAGGAAGGGTAATAAAAAACCCGAAACAAATATGTTTCGGGTTCCAAAATATAAATATAAAATTATTCTTCCGCTGGTTCGCTTTCTGCTGAATGTTCTTTTTTGCCTTTTGCTTCTGCAACTACAATGTTGCGTTCATAATGTTCTGTTCCGTTTAATGCATTAATTGCAGCGTTAGCTTCGTTATCATTTGCCATTTCAACAAATCCATAACCTTTGCTACGTCGTGTCTCTTTGTCTTTAATGATACGAACACTGACAACTTCGCCAAACTGCCCAAATAGTTCGCTTAACGACTGTTCTCTAACCTTAAAACTTATATTACTTACAAAAATATTCATACAAAAATTTAATTGTTTATAAGTAAAGGTAAAGAAAAATTTCAGTTAACCAAATTATTGGGGAATTTTTTGCACAAATCACCTAAAATAATTTAGCTTCTACGCTAATTTCTACATTAGCGTCTTTTGGTAAACGGGCGGCTTGTATTGTGGCGCGTGCCGGAAAATCTTTAGTAAAATAAGACGCATACACTTCATTTACATGCACAAAATTGTTCATGTCGTTTAAAAAAATAGTAGCTTTTACAACATTATCGTAAGTACAGCCCCCAGCTTTTAAAATTTCGCCAATGTAATCCATTACCATTTTTGTTTCTTCTTTAATGGCACATTTTACAAGTTGTTTACTTTGTAAATCCATTGCAATGGTTCCACTAATGTACATACTATCGCCTACAATTATTGCCTGGTTATACGGGCCAATTGGCGATGGTGCATTGGGAGTATTAATAATTTTTTTCATTATATAAAAGTTTGGTTAGCAAAACAAATATAAAAAATAGTTTTGGTTTGTGAAAAAATAAACTACAAAGTAGCTAAGCGCCGATAGATATCTAAAAAAGTTTGCATAGAAGTTTTTAGACAAGCCAAAATAAGGTATAAAAATTTAATAAATTTTTTTCTAAATTAACTATGCTATTTTACCTCTAAAAGAAAAAGTGCAATTTGGTCTATAAGTTTAACTGTGTTTTTGTATTCATTATTTGATAAAACTATAATCGTTGTTCGTCTATCAATAAAATGTAATATAAATGTAATGTAACCAGGCCAACTACCACCATGATGGACAAGCCTTTCGTTTTTGTCGCCGCTAACAATGGATTGTCCGAAACCATACGCACTTTCTTTACCACCTTTTAGTTTGTAAGGAGTGAATGCTCTGTCCAATGAGCTTTTTTGTACTAGCTTATTTTCTCTAAGTGCTTTGTCCCATATTGAAAGGTCTGAGATACTTGAATTCACAGTACCATCGCCAGTTATAGCATCCAAATAAATTACATATTGGTAGTCAGATAAACTGTCTGGCAACATAATTTTTTTTAATTTGTTAGAATACACATAACCGTAAGCGTAATTATTTATTTTTTCGCTTTTACTTCTGCGTGTATTATAAACAAAAGTGTTTTTCATTCCAAGGGGTTTGAAAATGTTCTTGTCCAAAAATTCAGAATAAGTAATGCCCGATGCTTTTTCAATAATGATAGAAAGTAATGCGTAACCTGTATTACTGTAATCAAATGTTTCGTTTGGTATATAATAAACTTTGGGTTTAAATTTTTTAAACATATTTACAATATCGTAATTGGTGGCAAATTTCTTTTTGTCCCAATGTTTTTGAAGTAAGTCCATATAATCAGGAAGACCTGATGTGTGCGTCAATAAATTTTCAACGGTTATGTTTTGGTAAGGAAGATCGGGAATGTATTTTTGAATACTGTCGGAATATTTTATTTTGCCTTGTTCGACAAGCATCATTATCGCCATTCCGGTAAACTGTTTACTGCAAGAAGCGAGTTCAAATACGGAATTATTATTAAGTAATTCTTTGCTGTTGAAATTTGCATACCCGAAACTTTTCTTATAAATTTCGTTACCGTTATCGATTACGAGTACGGAGCCGTTAAACCCATTAGAACTTTTTAATTTTAGTAAACTGTCTATTTTTATTGTATTTTGTTGTTCAGAAAAATTATTGTTGCTTATTGAATCTATTTTTTTGGGATACATAAAATCAGGGCTATTAAAATTAAGTCCAACAATTTTGTTTCGTTTATTAAAATGCAAAACTAAAAAGTCTTTTTCGGTTGCGTCTTTCTCGTAATTGAGTTCAACAATTAACTTTTTGTTTGTTGGGAATTGAATTACACCAATTGTTGCTTTTCCATATATACTAAAGCGTGGCTCAAACGTTGACCGAAGTCCTTTTTTAATTGGTAGAAGTCTACCCACAAAGAAAAAATTTTTTTTCATTCGGGAATAGTTTTGTTGATTGTACGCATCAACAAAATGTTTTGTCACTTTTGCCTGATTGTCTTTAATGGTATTTTGTGAGGATAAAAAGCCAGTTAAAAAGGTCAAAAATAGAAATGAAGTAATATGTTTTTGCCCTCTCATTGTTATCCTAAGATTATAATTATCTATTTTTAAGTAATATCATAGCTAATTTTACCTTTATTATTTTTTTAAGAATTATATCCTTCAACTACTACACTCTTTACCCTCTTTAATTTCAACCCCCGCTTGGTTTAAATTATCTCTAATTTTATCGCTTGGGTAAAATTTTGGCAGCTTTGCTTTATTTAGTTATTCTTCATAACTCCACTCTGCGCCGTTTTTTGTATCTTTAATTACAATACCCTCCTGTTTTACTTTTTTTCGTATCAAATCTACTGTGGCAAAATCTTTTGTTTCTTTTGCATTTTTATACATAATTAATAAAACATCAATAACATCATTTAAAAGATTGGGATTGTTTGATTTCTCCTCCTTTAATCCCAAAATATCTTCTACAAAAACAATATATGTTTTTTTCATTTCAGTAAACACCATTTCGCTAAGAGAAGCGACTTGTAAAATTTTATTATGGAATGAGTTAATGTATTTAAGCAAATTAAAAAGATTTGCAATAGTTATAGCAGAATTAAAATCGTCATTCATTCCAGCATAACAAAGGGAGCAAAGTCGCTCAATATCTTTATTTAATTGTTCGTTATACACATCTTGTTGTAATTCATATTTCATACCTTTTATAATTACCAAACCATTAATAATTTTTTTAAATCCTTTTTCGGAGGCGCGCAATGCCTCACTAGAAAAATCTAATGTACTGCGGTAATGGGTTTGCAACATAAAAAAGCGCACTGTCATTGGGCTAAACGCTTTTTCAAACAAAGGGTGCTTGCCGTCTAACTTTGCCTGCGAAGGCGTGGCACTTGGCGAATCGACAGCTAATTTCATTCCTGTAAATAATTCAACAGGTAAAAAAACATTACCTAAACTGCGCGACATTTTTTGTCCGTTAAGAGTAAGCATATTTGTATGCACCCAATAATTTACCGGTTTAGCGCCGCAACAGCCAATGCTTTGTGCTATTTCGTTGGTGTGATGTGTTGGAATTAAATCCATACCTCCACCGTGTATATCAAACGTATCTCCTAAATATTTTTTACTCATAGCACTACACTCAATGTGCCAGCCAGGGAAGCCAACCCCCCAAGGCGAATTCCAACGCATTATGTGTTCGGGCTTTGCTTTTTTCCAAAGTGCAAAATCTAAACGCCCTTTTTTTTCTTCTTGCCCATCTAAATCGCGTGTATTTTCTAATTGGTCGTCTAAATTTCTACCCGATAAAATGCCGTAATTATTCAACTTAGAAAATTTTTCTACATCAAAATATACGTTGCCATCTTTTTCATAAGCAAAGCCTTGCTCAATAATTTTTTGAGTCATTTCAATTTGCTCGGGTATGTGACCTGAAGCTGTAGGCTCAATACTGGGCGGAAGTAAATTAAACAATGCCATCACTTCACGAAAACCAAAACTATAACGCTGCACAATTTCCATTGGTTCTAGTTGTTTTAGCCTGGCTTGTTTGCCAATTCTGTCTTCGCCAACTCCTGCCACCTCATCTTCTAAATGTCCTACATCGGTTATGTTACGCACATAACGTACTTTGTAGCCAATGTGTAAAAGGTAACGATACATAATATCAAACGATGTAAACGTGCGGCAGTTGCCAATGTGCACATCGCTGTATAAAGTTGGTCCACAAACATACAAGCCCACAAATGGTGGGTTTATAGGTTTAAATTCTTCTTTTTTTCGAGATAAGGTGTTGTAAATAAATAGAGGTTGCATAGCGTTGTAAAGATATTTTTTATTACTAAATAAAAAAAACGAACTTTGTGACAAATAACTTCGTAGTTCAACTGGATAGAATGCCAGATTCCGGTTCTGGTGGTTGGGGGTTCGAATCCCCCCGAGGTTACTTTTTAATTATATTTAAATGATGTGGAAATTTATAATAATTGCTTTTATTTTATCAGCTTGCGGTACAAAAGTTGGAAACGAAAAAACAATACTCGTTGAAAATAAGATAAATGATAGCGCCGATGTTTTGGTAACTGATACCACAAACAAAAGCGTTAGCGAAGAAATGGCTACTTATTTTGTACTCGTAGCTGATACCAGTATGGATTATTATTTATTACAACGCAAACTATTTAAGTTAAATAAACTTTTAAAATTGCCCATTGATACCATGGGAAGATATTACAATACAACAAAAAAATTAATTGCTTTACCCGACACAAGTTCCGATGAAATTTATGCCGGACAGTATTATCCACGACGCTATCCTTCGGATAATTTGAGTTTAGAATATTTAAATTATTATCAAAATAAAGGTCCTGAAACGACATTAGCATTGGTTACGGGTATTTATGGAAATACACAGGAAGCCGAAAGTGCTTTAACACCTTTAAAAAAGATTGAAAAAAATGCTTTTATAGTAAAAGCTAATATATACATTGGATGTATGCATTAATAATTACCCTAATTTAATATATTTGAATATGCTAACTAAATTTTTTGTCGGTTTTTTAATCTTATTTTTTTCGCAAACTTATTTTTCGCAAACCGTTATTGTACAGGATACGATTTATTTAATGAATGGACAAGTAGTGGGCGAAAAAGTTATAGATACACTTTTGGGTGCGGTAACCATTAATAATTCTAAAAAATCTTCGCGCAAAATTAATTATGAGTTAGACCAGCTTTACATGGTGCGTTATGCAAACGGCATTAAGCGATATTATTACGAGCAAGATACCCTAAATGGCAACTGGTTTACACGAGATGAAATGTGGATGTATATGAAAGGCGAAAATGATGCCCGTAAAGGTTTTAAAGCCCGCGGCGCATTAATAGGTTCGGGCATTGCAGGCATTATTGGGGGCATGACAGGGACATTTTACGCACCTTTACTTCCTTATGGGTATATGGCTTTAAGTGGTTTACCAAAAATTCGTATTAGAGGTAATACAATTAGTAACCCGGTTTATGTAGAAAGTGATGCCTATATTTTAGGTTACGAGCGCGTTGCCA
>JAYVGH010000094.1:0-1582 GCA_043772435.1 Bacteroidota bacterium | reverse complement strand
CATGCGTACTGGCCAGCAAATTGATGCCCGTTTAATTTTAGGCTATTATAAGCACTTGTTAAAGTTGCCACAACAGTTTTTTGACACCATGCGAGTTGGTGAAATTATTTCGAGGGTTAATGATGCCGTAAAAATTAGAATCTTTATCAACGATGTATCTATAGGCTTAGTGGTTAATGTATTTATCGTTATTTTATCTTTTGCGCTTATGTTTAGCTATTACTGGAAACTGGCTTTATTAATGCTAGCGGTAATTCCTTTCTACGTGCTCATTTATTTTATAACCAATAAATTAAACAAAAAAATACAGCGCAAGCTAATGGAAGATTCTGCCGAACTAGAAAGTCAACTGGTAGAAAGCTTAAATGCCGTTGGTACCATAAAACGCTTCGGCTTAGAAGAATTTACCAATACCAAAACAGAAGCTAAGTTTATACAATTACTTAAAACGATCTATAAATCGGGTATAAATTCTGTTTTTTCTGGCACCGCGGCCGAAATGGTCTCGCACCTATTAACTATACTTTTACTTTGGATTGGTGCTGGCTATGTATTAGATAATGAGATTACCCCTGGCGAACTCTTTTCTTTTTACACCCTAATTGGCTATTTTACCGGACCAGCGGCAAGTTTAATTGGTGCCAACAAAGTGATACAAGACGCTGTAATTGCCGCCGATCGTTTATTTGAAATTATGGATCTAGAAATAGAAAATGATGCTGCAAATGTGGCCTTAACGCCAGCCATAATTGGCGATATTAGGTTTGAAAACGTAGCTTTTCGGTACGGCACTAGGGTTAGCGTTTTTGATGATTTAAACCTAAACATTAAGGCGGGTAGTTTTACTGCCATTGTAGGCGAAAGTGGCTCGGGTAAAAGCACTTTAATGGCACTGCTACAAAACATTTATCCGATACAAAAGGGGAATATTTTTATTGGTAAGTACGCCATTAAATATTTAAATAATGCCTCTTTACGCAACTTACTAAGTGTGGTACCCCAAAAAATAGATCTGTTTGCGGGCAACGTAGTTGATAACATTGCTGTTGGTGAAGATGAACCCGATATGCAGCGCATTATAGACATTTGTACACAATTGGGCATCCTTACTTTTATAGAAACTTTGCCTGAGGGTTTCCAAACCTATCTTGGCGAAAATGGGGCAACATTATCTGGCGGACAAAAACAGCGAATTGCCATTGCAAGGGCATTATATAGGGCTCCAGAAATTTTAATTTTGGATGAAGCCACTTCTTCGCTCGATTCTGCATCAGAAAAATACGTACAGCGCACCATAGATTTGTTAGTGCAACAGCAAAAAACAATCATCATCATTGCCCACCGCTTAACTACTATTCGCCATGCCCATCACATTATTGTATTAGATAAGGGCACTGTAATAGAAGAAGGCAAGCACGACGAAATGTTGTTGGCAAAAGGGCATTATAGCAATCTGTGGCAACAACAATTTGCCGAAAATTAATTTAACTAAACTTATGAAACTATTTGATTATGTAAACCGAATGAACCTATTAAACAAACTGTTAAAAGACAGAAAAACAGGCACGCCCAAACAATTGGC
>JAYVGH010000093.1:0-1773 GCA_043772435.1 Bacteroidota bacterium | reverse complement strand
AACATCAATTTAATAACATTAAATTATTACGGCATATATTGCACTTTTAATTTGATTTTATATATTTGTTAAACAATGCTAATTTTTATACTTTAGCTACATGATTAAAAAAGTATTTATACCAATTATAATTTTGTTATTTAATTATACATACTCACAACAAAACCTAGTACCTAACGGCAGTTTTGAGGATACTTTGCATTGTCCTAATAATGCTACACAAACAGATTTTGCGTTAAAATGGTTTGATCCAACAAAAGTAAGTAGTGACTATTATAACGCGTGCAGTATGGTTGTTAGCGTGCCTAACAATATTGCTGGCTTTCAAAATGCTTTTCACGGAAAAGCGTATATGGGATTGGCTAATTTTGATAAAAACACTGCAAATTACAGAGAATACATTGCAGTAAAATTAAGCAAAACCTTAGAAACAAATCGAACTTATTGTTTTTCGTTAAGGGCAAGTTTGGCAGATAGTGTTACCTATGCGTGTAATAATATCTCACTTGGTTTTTTTTACGATACATCTCAATTTATTGATTTAACTTTTTCGCCTAATAAAATTTTAAACCCAAACAGTTTTCATAATCTTACTAAAAATATTGTAATAGATAAGTTAAACTGGACCTTATTAAGCACAAGTTTTAAAGCATTGGGCAATGAAAACTATTTAGTTATTGGGAATTTTAATAACGATGCTAATACAGATACTTTAAAACTGCATAACGGAAATGTTAATGATCTTGCGGGATATGAAGTAGCATATTATTATTTAGATAGTATTACATTAAAAGAATGTATTGATTTACAAAAACAAATTAATCAATTTGAATTCAATTTAATTACTCCAAATGGAGATGGGTATAACGATAGTTTCGATTTCTCAAATTATGATGTTTCTGAATTTAGTTTCCAGGTTTTTAATCGTTGGGGTAACTTAGTTTTTAAAACAAATGATAAAAGACTTAAATGGTATGGACAGAACAATGATTATAAACCATTACCAAATGGAACATATTATTATTTAATTAATGCAATAGATGAAAACAATAAATTAATAAGCATCCATACATTCGTACAAATTTTATATTAAAATACATAAAAAATGAAAACAAAAAAACAATTTAAAAAATGGCTATTGGCTTGTACCATAACTGTGCCTGTAATTGCAAGTGCCCAATGGCAAATAGGTGGGAATTTCTTTGGAGTTAATGCCGGGAATAACATTTTTGGAACACAAGCTGGTCTTAACTTTCCCGTCCGCCACTTTACAGGTGGTACTATAAAATATACAACAACCGTAAACAACGCCCTTAATAACGGCGGCTTTAGTACTACCTTTGGCGGTGTTGGCGATGGTATAAGCATTGCACCGGGTGGTGTGGGTACAACATCACCCTCGGCGGCTTTTGCTACTTTAGATTTATTTACAAGCCAATCTAACCAAACCCATATACGTATGGATGGCACAGGTTTACTACAAACAGGTAATTTGCGTTTTGAGCAGTATGCAAACTTAAATGGTTTTTGATTAGTTTCAGTCCGCCGAACTTAATTCATCCCGATTTGTATCGGGACAGCACTAAAAACATTTAAAAAACTGAGATGTTGAATCGGGTTCCGCTCCGCAGTATTTTGTGTATAAGCAATAACGTAGGCTAATCCTTCGGTAATTATTAAAATTCTTTAAAAAAATCCTCTAAAGTTACTTTATGTTTATTTAAAACTGTAATTAATGTTTTTAAAGTTAAATTACTGCCATTTTCTATTCTC
>JAYVGH010000092.1:0-8774 GCA_043772435.1 Bacteroidota bacterium | reverse complement strand
GTGTATGGAAAAGGCAAAAAATTCTTTCCAATTTACAGTATCATAAAAAAAGATACAGCTACTCAACAATCTAACCCTGACAGTGCTTTAGCATTCTTTCAAAAAAATAAAGTTACTCACGTTATGTTAGGTAGTTTACGTTTAGATCCTAATAATCCAAACGCCGGGTTTATTAATACTGTTCATAATATTATGCAGCCAATAGCAATAAAGTACCCGCAAAAATTAAAATTAGTGCATACCGAAGGCCAGTTTGAAGATACGCAGGTGTATGAAATTATTTATTAAATAATAATTAATGGAAAAAATAAATATTGAAAAAAAATTATCTTTATTTAATGAGTATTGGAGCCCTAAAATTGTTGGCGAACTTAATGAGCAGCATGTAAAATTGGTGAAGCTAAAAGGCGAATTTGTTTGGCACAAACATGATAACGAAGACGAGTTATTTTTTGTATTAAGCGGTATTTTAAAAATTGAATTTAGAGATAAAACTGTTGAATTACAACCCAATGAATTTATAATTATTCCCAAGGGTGTTGAGCATAAGCCTGTTGCTGAAAATGAAGTTTGTGTAATGCTATTTGAACCAAAAACTACTATAAATACAGGTAATACTAAAAGTAATTTAACTAAAAATAATTTAGAAATATTTAAAATTTAATTATGTCAGTCTCAATTAAACTTGGTAATTTTCTTTATAAAAACGCATTTGGATTGTATAAACCAATGTACACCTATTTTAAAAACAAGCAAGATGATTTTGAAATTAGCTTATTAAGAAAGTACATTAAAAAAGGCGATACCGTTATAGATATTGGCGCTAATATTGGCTATTATGCTGCAATGCTATCAAATTGTGTAGGCGAAAATGGCAAGGTACATTGTTTTGAACCTGATGTTAGCAATTTTACTCATTTGGAAAAAGCAACAAAAGCTTATAAAAATATTATTATAAATAATAAAGCTGTTGGACCAAAAACAGAGAAATTAAAAATTTATACTTCCAAAGAATTAAATGTTGACCACCGCACATACCAACCTGAAGATTACGATAAAGTGATTGAAATTGATGCCGTAAGCATTGATGATTATTTTGCGGTTGCTGGGCCTGTAGAAGTGCAAAAAGTTGATTTTATAAAAATGGACATACAAGGCTTTGAAATGCAAGCCATTCAAGGTATGACAAAAACTCTTTCAAATAATAAAAACATAAAATTAATCTCGGAGTTTTGGCCTTATGGCTTAAAAAAAGCAGGTAGTTCATTAACAGATTATTTTAATTTTATACAATCCTTGCACTTTAATTGTTTTTTATTGGAAAAAAATTCGCTTACAATTTTAACGTTAGATAAAGTAAAAAGCCTTGAAACATTGGGCAAAGAGCTTTACTTTAATATTTTTGCCACTAGAGATAATGTTTAAAAAGTATAAAATAGATTTTGATTTAGATGACCCGAAAGCAACCTTGGCTCACCGCGATATTATTTTACAAAAACCTTTTTTAAAACGATTGTATAAAGATTGGTACGATATATTTATTTTAAAAACCAACCATATAAAAAACGGTAAACATCTCGAAATTGGCTCAGGTGGCGGTTTTTACAAAGATGTTTTTAAAGAAGTTATAACAAGCGATATTTTAAGCTTATCGAATGTTGATATGGTTTTTAGTGCTGAAGAAATGCCTTTTGCAGAAAATGAGTTGGCAAGCATTGTAATGCTAAATGTTTTTCATCACATACCAAAACCTTATTTATTTTTAAAAGAAGCCGAACGTACTTTGGTTAAAGGCGGTAAAATAATTATGATTGAACCTGCCAATAGTGCTTTAGGACGATTCATCTACAAACGTTTTCATCACGAACCATTTGATGAAAAAGGCGGCAGAGAAATACAAGCCGGTAATCCATTATCAAATAGTAACCAGGCACTTCCTTATATTTATTTTGAACGGGATTTAGAACTCTTTAAAAAAGAATACCCACATTTAAAAATAAACTCTGTAAAATACCATAGCCCATTTATGTATGTAATTAGTGGAGGCGTATCGCGAAGTGCAATACTACCTTATTTTATGTATGGTTTTTTAAAAGGAATTGAATGGTTACTTTCGCCATTTAATAAACAATTAGGGTTGTTTTGTACAATTGAGGTAGAGAAAGTTTGATTTGCTTAACCCACATCTAAACCCTATTTTTATCACCTTATAAAAATTGGAAAACTCAAAGCTTACATACTTTAATACTCTTGCTAAAAAACGCCAACAACGCCGCTTTGGCAAATATTATTGGAACGAAATTACCAATTATTGTAAGTATTTTTCTCATCAGGAAAGTTCTGTTTTGGAAGTGGGTTGCGGTAGTGGGGATTTATTGGCAAAAATTAACGGCTCAAAAAAAGTAGGTATTGATTTTAGCGAAGAATACATCGCTTGGGCAAAACAAAAATTTGCCGATAAAAATATTGAGTTTTATGTAATGGATGCTAACTCCATAAACTTAAACCAAACCTTTGATTTAATTATAATTAGTAACCTAATTGGTTTTGTAGATGATATACAAAACGTATTTGAACAGGTAAAAAAATGTTGCCACCCAAACACTAAAGTTATAGTTCAGTTTTATAATTCGTTTTGGGAGCCTGCCATAAAATTTGCCGAATTGGTTGGCATTAAACAAAAAACTCCCACTCAAAACTGGTTGAGCACAAGGGATATAAACAATTTACTAACGGTTTCGGGCTTTGATGTTTATAGAAATAGCAAGCGTTTAATTTTTCCTTTTTTCTTTCCCATTCTATCTTTTATTTTTAATAAATATTTGGCTAAATTTCCTTTCTTTCGGTTTTTTAGTTTAAACATTTACAGTTTCGCAAAACCTATTTCTGAAAATAACGAAGAAAATTATTTAAGCAAATACTCTACAACAGTTGTTATTCCTGCTCGAAACGAAAGCGGTAATATTGAAAATGCCATTACACGCTTACCAAAATTTGGTAAACACATCGAAATTATTTTTATTGAAGGAAATAGCACCGATGACACCTGGCAAAAAATTCAGGAAATTCAAAAAAAATATGCTGCTACTCACGATATTAAAATCGGGCAACAAAAAGGTAAAGGTAAAGGTGATGCTGTGCGCGAAGGTTATAAAATTGCAACCGGCGATATTTTAATGATTTTGGATGCTGACTTAACAGTACCACCCGAAGATTTACCAAAGTTTTATAACGCCATTGCTAGTGGCAAAGGCGATTTTATTAATGGTACCCGTTTAGTTTATCCAATGGATAAAGAAGCTATGCGTTTTTTAAATTATTTAGGTAATCACTTTTTTAGTTGGGCATTTACTTGGCTTTTAGATCAACGTTTTAAAGATACCCTTTGCGGTACCAAAGTAATGTTTAGAAACGATTATTTAAAACTCATAAAAAACCGTACTTATTTTGGTGAGTTTGATCCATTTGGAGATTTTGATTTATTGTTTGGAGCACATAAATTAAATTTAAAAATTGTTGAAGTACCAATTCGATACAAGGAACGCACTTATGGCTCTACCAACATTTCTCGCTTTAAGCACGGTGTAATTTTATTACGCATGTGTGCTTTTGCCAGTAGGAAGTGTAAGTTTATTTAAGTATTTATACGTTAAATAATTAAAAACGTCCAAACTATAAAGTCTGGACGTTTTTGTTGTATAGAAAATATATTTATTTTTTATCAGCTATCATATCAATTTCAATCTCAACTCTTCTATTTTTTAATTTTCCGTCTTCGGTGTCATTTGTAGCTATTGGTCTTGATTTACCATAACCTTCATACGTAATTCTATTTTCTTTAACACCCTTGGCTATTAATAAATTATATATTTCTAAAGCTCTTAAGTAAGATAAAGTTAAATTAAAACCGTCGGCACCAACATTATCAGTGTGTCCCTGAATATTTACATGTAATATTTCGTTTGTATTTAGCAAATTATAAATTCTATTAATTTCAGCAGTAGCAGTATTACCAATAATTTTATGACTATTTGTTTCAAAATTTATTTCTGACAATCTTACTTTATAACCGCTAAACTTTTTTTTCTTTTTTACTACAGTTTCAACCTCTTTAAAATTTGAATAAGTATATATTACTGTAGATCCCATATTAATTGGTTTAGGGGTTTTATAAATTAGCATGCTTCCCGGCTTGCATTTAGCCATATCTGAATTCCATTTTCCGGAAAGGGAATTATCAGTAGGATCAAATACTAATTCTCCTTTAATTAAACACCAATATGCTTCAGGGCGTGGATTTTCTTTTATTATTTTATCTTGAGTAAAATTAATACTGTTATTATTTACTTTACCTCTAATATTTACTATTGCATAAAAAGGTGTATTAGCATCTTCAGTACGTATTACTCCAAAAACCGAATCTTCTTTCATATTTAATGAAACCCAATATGCATAATTATCAGTATACTTATTGCCGTCTTGAATTAAAATACCTTGCCATGTACCGTTAATTAAACTTGGTGTAATGGTTTGGCTTGTGCTCATAAATGGTAAAGCAAACGCTACGCCAAACATTGTTTTTTTAATTGCAGAAAAAACACTTAGAAATTTCATATTCTTTTTTTTATTTTTAAATTATTAATCCGTTTTAATAGGGGTTGGATTAAATACCAACGGGTGTAACATATAATTGTGCCAAACAGTTAGGTGCATCAATATCATTACTTTATTATTTTTATTTAAAAAGAAATATGGAAAAAATTCCCCGAAATGCCCCATTTAAGAATAATGGGAAAATATTTTTGAATAAAATGTGTAAACTTATTTGTCGATTATAAAAAACTCTGCATTTCGCACAATTTTTTATAAGTCCCATTAAGTGCTAATAATTCCTGATGATTTCCGCGTTCAATAATTTCTCCTTGGTGCATTACTATAATTTCATCAGCTAAAACAATTGTACTTAAACGATGAGCAATTACCAAACTCGTTCTGTTTTTCATTAAATTAGTCAAAGCTTCTTGTACTAATTTCTCGCTTTCGGTATCCAACGCTGAAGTAGCTTCGTCTAAAATTAAAATTTCAGGATTTTTTAAAACTGCCCGGGCAATACTTAAACGTTGTTTCTGTCCCCCGCTTAATTTACCACCCCTATCACCAATATTAGTATCGTAACCGTTTGGTAACTGCATAATAAAATCGTGTGCGTTTGCAATTTTTGCTGATTCAATAATTTGTCCTTTTGTTTTATCTTTTAATCCAAACGCAATATTGTTTAAAACGGTATCGTTAAACAAAATACTTTCTTGGGTAACTACGCCAATGTGTTTGCGTAAATGGTCAATTTTTAAATCTTTAATTGGAACGCTGTCTATTAATATATTTCCTGAATCTACATCATAAAACCGAGGCAACATATCCGCCAACGTTGATTTACCGCTACCACTCTGCCCTACCAAAGCAACAGTTTTACCTTTTTGAATATTTAGATTTATATTTTTTAGAACATACATTCCATCTTTTTTATAACTGAATGATATATTTTTAAATTCTATGTTCGATTTAAACTCATCTAATTCTATTGGATTATTTGCTTCAAAAATCACATTATCTGCCAATAAAATTTTATCAATACGTTCTTCGCTTGCAATACCTTTTTGAATATTATTATACGACAGTGTTATTTGTTTAAAAGGTGGTATTAATTGCGATGCTAGTGCAAAATATGCTAAAAATAGCGCACCTGTTATCTCACCAGTAAACACCATTTTACCTCCTAAAAATAAAATAAGCATTAAAATTCCGGTAACAATACTTTCAGTTAACGGCGAACTTAAATCGGTTTTACGATATACTTTAACCGATTGTTTGTAGTAAGATTGATTAATTTCTTCAAACTTACCTTGCATGTGCTTATTGGCATTAAAAGCTTTTACAACTTTTAAACTGCCTAGTGTTTCTTCTATTAAACTTATTAATTGCCCTAATGTATGCTTTGTAGCAGCTGATGCATTTTTTAAATTTTTACCAAGCAACGCAATAATTATTGCGGCAATGGGTAATAAAATTATTATATATAAAGTAAGCTTTGCACTAATAAGTAGCATTAACGAGAATAAAATAATAACGGTAAGCGGTTCTCTAAAAATCATTTCTAGTGTTTGCATAATACTCCATTCTATTTCCTGAACGTCAGTAGTCATGCGACTCATTAAATCACCTTTTTTTTCTTCGCTGTAATAACTTAAAGGCAGGTCCATGGCTTTTTTATACATTTTATTACGTAAGTCGCGCACAACACCATTGCGAATTGGCGCTACAAAATACATGGCTAAATACCTGAACACATTTTTAAAAAAGGTTAAAATAAATACCAAAAAACAAATTACGATTAACGCACCGGTTTTTCCTTTTATTAAAATTAATCCTGCCAAATGATAATTTGAAATATCACTTAAATATGATGAAGAAAATGAAAAATTAGGCTTACCTTTTGAAAAAACTTGTATCAATTTAAAATCATCGTATTTAAATATCAAATCTAAAAACGGTGCTATTAAAGCAAGAACAGAAGCAGAAAATACTGCAAATAAAATATTAAATATTACGTTTAATGCTGTGTAACCTTTATAGTTTTTGGTATACTTTAAAACCGAAAATAGTTTTTTCATTAGCAAGGCAAATATACTACAAAATCTAATTACCTTTGTAAAATGGAATCTGTACGTCAGCAAAAAATAAATAAACTCGTTCAAAAAGAATTAGCCGAAATTTTTAGAGCCGAGGCTCGCAACTTATTTGGTGGAGCTTTTATAACCGTTACCACTGTTAGAGTAAGTCCCGATTTAGGCTTGGCTAAAATTTATTTAAGCATAATGGCAACTAAAGATAAAGAGGCTATTTTTAATTCGGTTAAAGAACAAACTAAAGTCATTCGTAAACTATTAGGTTTATTGGTTGGCAAGCAGTTACGTGTAGTGCCCGAATTAAGCTTTTACATTGACGATTCTTTGGATTATGCGATGAAAATTGAGGCGTTACTAAAAAAGTAGCAGACACTAATTACACGAATGTTCCTAATTTTAAATTTAAATTATTAAAATACATTTGTAATTCCTCTCAAAAAACTTTGTGTTACTTTGTGGAATAGTGCCTTTGTGGAAAAATAAAATGAATATTTCCTTATACATAGCTAAACGCTACTTGGTTTCAAAAAAATCAAATAATGCCATTAATATTATTAGTTGGATAAGTGTTATTGCCATTGCCATAACTACCGGTGCCTTGATAGTTATTTTAAGTGCTATGAATGGCTTAACCGGAACGGTTGCTAGTTTATATAATACATTAGAGCCTGATTTAAAAATCACAATTGCCAAAGGAAAATTTTTTGAAGCAAGTCCTCAATTAATTTCAGAAATTAAAGGTATAGATGGAATAAAAGTTGTTTCGCAAACTTTAAGCGATAAAGCGCTTATAAAAAATATAGATAAACAAACGCTTGTATCCATAAAAGGTGTTGACGATAATTTTAATAAACTAACTAAAATAGATTCAGTAATTGTTGATGGGTTTTATGGTTTATCTGATACTAGTTCGGTAAATAAAATTATATTAGGTAGAGGTATAGCAGGGCAATTGCAAATAAATATTAGAGAATATGTAAATGATTTAAGTTTGTTTAGCCCCGTTAAAGGCAAAAACAGCAGTTTAAATCCTGAAGACAATTTAAACCAATTATATGCTTCTCCCAGTGGGTTATTTTCAATTAACGATGAGTTTGATTACCAGTTTGCATTTGTAAGTTTAAAAACTGCTAAAAAATTGTTTGACGAGCCTAATAAAATAACAGCGATAGAAATTGGCTGTGATAAAAATAAATCTGACAAAATTCAAAAAGAGTTACAACAAAAATTAGGTAATAAATTTGTTGTAAAAAACCGTTACCAATTAAACGATGTTTTATTTAAAACTTTACAAACCGAAAAATTGGCAACATTTATCATTTTAGCTTTTATTTTAATTATTGCAACTTTTAATATTATTGGTGCTTTAACCATGCTTATTATTGAAAAACGTAAAGATATAAAAACGCTTTATTGCATGGGGGCTAGCATTCAATTAATTCGTAACATTTTTATGCGCGAAGGTTTTTTAATTACCGGTATTGGTGCCGGAATAGGATTGGCATTGGGTCTTTTAGTTTGCTGGCTTCAAATGCAATTTCATTTAGTAACTTTTGGTGATGAATTTGTTATTCCCTATTACCCAATTGATATACAATTAAACGATTTTATTTGGCTGTTTGGTTTAATAATGCTAATAGGCTTTTTTGCGGCGCTTTACCCTGTTAGGGTATTCACAAAAATGGATTTGATGCATTAATTTAACAGGTTGAGCAAAGTCTAAACTCTTTTACTTATTAAATTGTTAATTTCTTTACTTTTAAAATAATAAATGAACTTCAAAACTTGTTGATTACTAAATAATTAGTATTTTTAGACTTTCACATATTGAAAGTTATTAACATATTAATTCTAATTTTTTGTTTCAATTCTGTATTTTCAATTAATGAAATTCCCGATAAAAAAAACGATTCTATAAAGTCATATAAAATTGTTACAAAAACTAAACTTGCACATTTAATCGATTCGGTTTTAGAATTAAAAAATGTTAGTACTAAAGATGTTGATTTACTAAATTATTATGCAAGTCTATTAAAAAGTAACAATTGTGATTCTATAAAAATTTCAGAATTTAATTTAAGCGAATTA
>JAYVGH010000091.1:0-23348 GCA_043772435.1 Bacteroidota bacterium | reverse complement strand
AGATCCTTTTTATAACAATCCGTTAGATAAACTATTGTGCGAATTAGCAAATTTGATAATAATAACAAGCCCTAGATTAAATAATTATTATAAAAATTATGAAAATAAAATTATAAATATTCCCCAATGTTTAGACATAGAATTACAACATAAATTAATTAATGTAAAAAGTAATGTAAAACTAAAAATCAATGGAAATTATTTTGTTTTATTGGGTACAATCTCCGACGATATTGATTTTAATTGGATTTTAGAATTATTAAAAATCCCTAATTTTAAATTGGTAATTATTGGTAAAAAAATTAACATCGTTAAATCAATTAATCAATCACAAATAGTATTTAACCATGCAAATGTGGAATATTTAGGAGTTTTGTCGCCACAAGAATTTTACCCTATAGTAAAAAATGCCCTGGCCGGGCTAATACTTTATAGTGAAGAAAAAACAAAACAGCCGCGCTCCCCTTTAAAAGCACTGAACTATTTAATTGCTGGTATCCCAACAATTACCAACATTGACTGTGAAATAACTCAGTTATTGGGTAGTTGTATTTATTATGTCCAAAACACTAATGAAATAAGTGATTTCATAAATAAAGCTATATACAAGGAAATAAATTTTAACTTTGATCAAGCAAAGGGGTATCTACAAACCGTTTCGATTAAAAATGTAGTTAAAAGCTTAATTCAAAAACTATAAACGATTTTAATTTTTTTTATTATAATTTTATTTTGAGTTTACTTTACAGAACTTGTTAGGATAAATGACTTCAATAAATGAATTATTCAAGTCTTCATTTAATTTTTAATTATCTTCGTGATAAATGAAAAAACATATAATCACACTTTTAATTATATCTGTAATTTTTTTAATTAAGTTGTGTTGTTCTTTGTATTTAATAGACTTAACTAAATGCGATACACCTGAATTATTTCGCGGAATAGCACAATATTCTGGTGATGCAAAATCATATATAGTTCCTATAGATAATTATGTTGAAAAAGGAAGTTATAATTATGAATCTGTTAGGGCTGGTAGAATGCCATATCTTGGGTTAGTATATTGTTTTTTTCGCCTTCTTTTTTCAAAAACTGTGGCTTTAAATTTTGTAGTTATTTCACAAATACTACTAGAGGCCATTTCAATTTATTATCTTGCTTTAATGTGTAAAAGCATGTTTAACTCAAAGAAAGCCTTTTGGTTTAGTATTTTTTTGTCATGTATAAGTTTAAATGTAAGCACATTTAATTATTACATATTATCTGAAAGTTTTGGAATTAGTTTTTTATGTTTGTTTGTTTATTCATATCATGTGTTTTTAACTCAAAAAAGAACCTACAAGAAATTGTTTGTAACGGGATTATTTCTTGCGTTAACTATTTTGTTTAAGCCTTATTTATGCCTAATTTTTTTATTAATCGGTATTGAATTTATAGTAAGTGAGTCACGCATCAATTTTGTGGGTTATATAGAAAGTGTATTTAAAAACACCTTAATTGTTATATTACCCTTGATTATTTTAAATAGCCCATGGACTTTAAGAAACTATATAATTATGAAAAAGTTTATTCCTTTTCAACAAGATGTATACGCTGGTTGGAAGCTTCCTAAGATATATTTTGCAGCGTTTAAATTTGTGGATGCAATTGGCGAATCTTACGTTTCGTGGGATAAAAGAAGTGCCGGTTGTTATTTTGAACCTCAAAATAAAATACTTTGTGAATTTAAATTTAATAATAATATTTTTAGTGAAAAATTAACCATAAACAAAATAGAGGAGGTTCGTGGCATGTTTATTACGTGCCTTAAATACCCCTCGGATTCTTTAAGTTCAAAAGTCATTTTAAAATTTAACGAATTAACCAATCTTTACAAAATGGAACACCCTATAAGGTACCATTATGTTAATCCTGTTAAATTAATCGGACATTTCTTGTTTCACAGCGGAAGTTACTATTTACCTATTAGTAAAGAAAGCGCATGTTATCATTCCTATCAAATGTTAATTAAACTATTACAATCAATATTATATTACTTAAGTTTGACACTTGGTTTCATTGGAACAATAATTTTATTATTTAAAAAACCAAAATCTTTTATATTGTTTTCAATTCCGATTTATTTGGTAATATTATTTCCACTTGTACTAAAGCGCACAGAATTTCGACTATTTCATTCCGCTTATCCATTTTTAATGATTGGTCTAATGTATATTATTATAGGTTTCAAAAGACATCAAAACATTTTACTTCCAAAGAAAAGAAAAACGACATAATCTAACTTTTTTTAAGCTTTTATTATTTAATTTTAATATTTATGTTTTAATTTGAGGACATTTTATAAGGAGCTTTGAGCAGATTTAATATAAAACCTAACCCGTCATACTATATTTATTCCAAAAATATTCGTTGGACTTTTGTACATTTGACTTGATTAATGAAAGGTAATAAGGTAAAAGGAATTATTTTTATTTCTGATGTTAAAAAAGCTTTAGAACATGAGTGGTTTATTGATGCCTTAAATAAAAATGATTTTACTATCGATTTTGTGTTATTTAATTCGAAGAACTCCGCATTACACAACTACATTGTTTCGCATGGATTTAGATGCTGGAATTATAATCTGACATCAAAATATCTTATACCTTACTATTGGGTTTTTTTTACATTTAAAATGTTATTTAAAAGGTATAGTTTTATTCATTGCCATCTATTTGAAGCTTCTTTAATTGGATTAGTTTCTTCTAAAATAGTGGGGGTAAGAAAACGGATATATACACGTCATCATTCAGATTTTCATCACACCTATTTTCCTAAAGCTATAAAGTATGATTTATTAATTAATAAATTATCAACACACATTATTGCTGTAAGTAACAACATAAAAAACATTTTAATGAAATTAGAAAGTGTTCAAGAAAATAAAATAACTGTTATACCACATGGTATACCTTTTAGTATGTTTAATAAAACAATAAATAAACATGTAGTAGATGGGATTAAACAAAAACATAATATTAATAACCACTTTCCCGTAATTGGTGTTATTTCTCGATTTACAGAATGGAAGGGAGTACACTATATAATACCAGCTTTTAAAACATTACTAATTACTTATCCAAATGCAAAGTTAGTTTTAGCAAACGCCGAAGGCGATTATGAAAATCAAATTAAAAAAATGCTTTCCGATTTACCACCTACATCTTATCAATTAATTTTATTTGAACCTAATATAGTTCCTTTATATAAATCGTTTGATGTATTTGTGCACACGCCAATAGATGCCAACTACGAAGCTTTTGGACAAATATATATTGAATCATTGTGCTTTGAAATACCAATGGTTTGTACGTTGTCGGGTATTGCAACTGATTTTATTATAAACGAAGAAAATGCCTTAGTTGTTAGTTATAAAAATTCTGATGAGATTTATTTAGCAATTAAAAAACTATTAACTGATAATGAATTAAAAAACAAAATTATTCAGCAAGGCAAAAAAGATGTAAAAGTATATAACTTCGAAATTAAATTTGAAAAAACAAAAAACATTTATTTAAGTTAGTGCATCCCTTAGTTTCTATATTATTTCCATGTTACAATGTCGAATTGTATTTGATATATTCAATTGAAAGTATTATAAAACAAAATTATAAAAATTTACAAATAATTTGTATTAACGATGGCTCAACAGATAAAACATTAACAATTTTAAATAACTATAAATTAAAAGATAGTAGGATTATCATTCTTAATAACGAAAAAAATTTGGGTTTAATCGCTTCTTTAAATAAATCGTTGGAGTATGTTAATGGTGAATATTTTGCTAGAATGGATGCCGACGATTATTCTTCACCCAATAGAATTTCTACTCAAATGGAATTTATTTTAAAAAATAACGAGTTTGATTTAGTTTCTTCAGGATATAATTATTTTAAAACAAATGGCATTAAAAATGAGTATGAAGCGCCCATTGCTCAAAGTAGTAACGCATTAATGTTTTTATCAATATTTTCCCCCCCTTTAAATCACGCGGGTGTATTAGGAAAAACAAGCTTAATAAAAACAAATAAATATATTTACGATTCTAATTATCCTTATGCGGAAGATTTTGAAATGTTTTCGCGCCTGGCATGGAGTGGTTGTAAAATTACAACACTAGCAAATTCTTTGTATTGGGTTAGACAAAATCCACATAGCGTTTCAGTGGTATACAAAACTATTCAAATTACTACTAATGCAAAAATAGTTAAAAGAAATCTTAAAGAATTTTTAGAGATAAATGATGATTTTGACGAGGAAACCTTGAAAATTATTGCAAATAAAATAGATTTTGAGGCATCTATTAAACAAATAAAAAATGTCTTCAAGTTATTAAAATCAATCAATATAATAGCTGACACTAAAATACAATTTTCTAATTCTGAAAAAATAGAAATAAATAAATACTTAAGTACACATAAATTAAATATTGTAATTCAGGCCAATAAATTCAGATTTAAAACATTAAAATCTAAAAATATTCTTTTTTTAATTACATCATTCAGTATTTTAAATATAAATCAGTATTTTATTTTAGTTAAAAAATTAATAAAAAGACTAGCATGGGGTTAATATTTTGACCGTTTTTAAGTATTTATTAAATATAATGATATTTTTGTATTCATAAAATATAGATATTTGATATCATTATAGGGTCTTTAATAAATAGTAGTTGTATTAAAATAAGTGAAAAAAAATTTTAAAAGTATTCTGCTTTTTTTACTATTTGTAATTACTAGTTGTTTGCTTTTTATAAACGACACTACTCATAAAACAAATTTATATTCGCCAACTAACGAATTGTTCAGTCCTAATTTACAAAAATTAAATTCTATTAAAAATATTTTAATACATACGGATAGTATTTACAAAAGTTTATCTTTAACTAATCTTGATACGGCGGCTTATGTAGAATTATTAAGCGATGTTTTTAAAAAAAGATTTCATCATGGTTTAGCAAATTATTCAATCTCTCAAAATTGGATTGCTTATTTTTTAGGAAAAACATGTTGGTCTCACTTTTCAGCTATTGTTAATGCTAATGATATTATAAAATATTCTGAAGGGCTATGTAGCCAACAGAATATTGTTTTTATTAAAGCGCTTAAAAATAAGGGTATAACATATAGAATGGTAAGTTTGGGTAACAAAGAAGGCCCTGGGCATTTTGTAATTGAAGTAAAATATAATAATTGTTGGCACATGTATGATATCGATTTGGAGCCAAACTGGTCAAAAATTGATTTTAACCGAAAAAGTATGGATTATTTATTAACCAATAAAACGGAGCTATTTAAAATTTACGAGAATCGAATAGACAAAAATTTACTTAAAAAAGTAATAATTAAGGTTTCTTATACAGAGCCGAACATTACCCCAGCAAAAAACATGTTATTTTTCCATAAATTTACTAAATTAATAACGTACATTATGCCATTTATTTTCCTAATGCTTTCATTATATTTTATAAAAAAAGAAAAATAACAATGTGCGGAATTGCTGGTTTTGTAGATTTTAATAAAACATCTTCAAATGATATTTTAGAAAAAATGACGAATACTCTTTTGCATCGAGGCCCAGACGCATCCGGAATAAAGATTTTTGATTCTGAAAAAATACAAATTGGTTTCGGACATCGACGCCTTTCGATTATAGATTTATCAGAATCGGCTACTCAACCAATGCAATACAAACATTTATGGATAACTTTTAATGGTGAGATTTATAATTTTATCGAAATAAAAAAAGAGTTAGAATCTTTAAATCACGCTTTTATTAGCAATTCTGATACCGAGGTTATTTTACATGCCTTTGAAGTTTGGGGAATAGAATGTTTACAAAAGTTTATTGGCATGTTTGCTTTTGTAATTTATGATATATTAAAAGAAGAAATTTTTTGTGTAAGAGATAGGGCAGGCGTAAAACCTTTTTTTTATTATTGGAGAGATGGTTTGTTTATGTTTGCATCTGAACTTAAAGCCTTTCACAAACACCCACATTTTAAAAAAGAAATAAACTTAGATGCTGTAGTTGCTTTTATGCAATTTGGTAACGTTCCTACGCCACATTCCATTTTTACAAGTTGTTATAAATTAAAAGCAGGTCATTATATTAAATTCGACATTCAACATTCAACCTTCAACATTCAACAATACTGGAACGTTTATGATTCGTATAACAAACCAAAACTCGATATTTCTTTTAGTGAAGCAAAAATCGAAACCGAAAAAATTTTATTTTCAGCTTTTAATTACCGAATGGTAGCCGATGTACCTGTTGGCGTTTTTTTGAGTGGCGGCTATGATAGCGCATGTGTTACAGCTCTTCTTCAAAAAGACAATTCACAAAAAATAAAAACATTTACTATTGCTGTGCCCGATATAGGTTTAAACGAAGCACCGTATGCAAAAGAAGTTTCAAAACATCTAAATACTGAGCATTACGAATATAAATGCACTCAAAAAGAAGCATTAGAACTAATAAAAAACTTACCGTACTATTACGACGAACCATTTGCCGACAGCAGTGCTATACCCACTACCTTAGTATGTTTAATGGCACGGAAACAAGTTACAGTTGCTTTGAGTGCAGACGGTGGCGACGAAATTTTTGCGGGCTATAACCGTTACGATTATTTAATGAAACATGGAAAATTATTAAACCACTTGCCGGCGTTTATTCGTAAAGGGGCATCAGGACTAATGAATAGCGTTTCCGCCGACAAAATCCCTATTTTAAAACATAAGTATAATTTTAGCAACAGGTATCAAAAAATAAAATCTCTATTAAATAATCCGTCTCATCAAAACATAATGCTCAATTTAACTAAACAATTTGATAATGATGAATTACAACATTTATTTAAGAATCAAACTAATGATTTAGAAACTGCTTATTTAAGTGAAGAACTAAAACCAGAGTTTTATTCCCCATTGACATTTATGCAGGCTATTGACTATCAAACATACTTATTAGACGATATTTTACAAAAAGTAGACAGAGCGTCGATGACATCGAGTTTAGAAGGCAGAGAGCCATTTTTAGACCATCGTATTATTGAATTTGTAGCTCAATTACCCGACAATTATAAATATAACAATGGGATAAAAAAATATATTTTAAAAGAAATTGTGCATCAATACATTCCTAAAAGTTTAATGGATAGACCAAAAATGGGCTTTGCAATACCTATCGAAAAATGGTTGATGACAGATTTAAAACCACAAGTTTTAGAATATTTAAATTCCAATACAATTGATAAGCAAGGAATTTTTGATGTCCAAGAAATCGAAAAAGTAAAGCGCGATTTTTTTGGTGGAAAAAAAGAATTGGCTACAAAAATTTGGCACTTATTTATGTTTCAGTTATGGTATCAAAAATGGATGAATTGATTAATATTGTGTAAATTCAACCAATGTAATATTTTACACTTCTATGAAAAAACATAAAATATGTTTTCTGTGTAATAGCGAAAATTTAAAGCAATTAAATGGATACTACGAAAAACATTCTTTAATAAAATGTAAAAATTGTGGATTTATTTTTATGGAAAAAATACCATCGCCACAAGAATTGGAAGAGTATTACGCTAATTATAGTTATAATACCGAAGAGATAATACCACCTACTACAATTAAAAGTTACAATGTTTTGTTAAATGAATTTGAAAAGTATAGACAAACTAATAAAATTCTGGATGTTGGATGTGGTAGAGGTTGGTTTTTACTTGAAGCTAAAAAACGAGGATGGAAGGTATATGGCAGTGAATATTCTCAGACGGCAGTAAAACTTTGCCTCCAAAGTAGCATTGAAATGAAAGAAGGCGAGTTAGATTTATCATTTTTTAAAGAAGAAAGCTTTGACGTTATAACTTCGTTTGAAGTAATAGAACACATTAATAATCCACATAAAGAACTAAATTTAATATATAATCTTTTAAGGAGCGGTGGTATATTTTATTGCACTACTCCAAATTTTAATTCACTAATGAGATACTATTTAAAAAATAAATATAATATTATTGAATATCCTGAACACCTTTCATATTACACGAAATCTACTTTAAATAAAGTTGTAAAACAAAATGGATTTTTACCAATTAAATTCCTATCAACAGGTATAAGCATTAGTAGAATTAAGGCTTCTAAAAAATTACCTGATAAAATTAATATTTCCAATCATTCTTCAGATGAGGCATTACGCATAAAAATTGATGAAAAATGGCACTTAAATATTTTAAAAAAAATTGTAAATACACTTTTTACTATTACCAATATGGGTTTAACTTTAAAAGGATATTACATAAAAAAATAATTCTTATTTTCCTTTAAATAATTCTTTTTGATATCTCAATTTTTCTTTTTCCAATATTTTTTCATCACGCATAGCATTAATAATTACTAAACTGGCCACAAAAAAAGGAATGCAAGGAATTTTTAATCGCACCAACGTGCCAAAGTTTGCTATAGAAACCCCTACTGATACAGCAAAAAAAATAGAAAAAATAAATGAAAAAAGAACCAATGGATTTGCTCGGATTAATTTGAAAAAGCCCAAAACTTTTAGTTTAAGAAGTAAATAAACGCAAAAAATTAAAATAAATGTGTTTTCTAAAGCCGAAATAAACATAACTATATTACGCACATCTAATACAGTGGGTCTAAATAAAGTTGCAAATACGGCTTTATGTGATACTGATAATAAGCCCAATAAAGTAGGTTCATAATCGCCTATATCAAAACTATTACCACCATAATAACTTTGTTTTAAATCCTGTTGAGAAGTAGAGGCGGTACTGAATACTTTATCAATAGAATATTGCCCTAAATTGCCACTAAAATTTTGCAAAACAGCTAATACAACAATACCACCAACGGCAATAATGGCAGGACCAATTATAATTTTAAAAAAAGGATTTTTAATAGTTTTAACTTTTAAAGCCACTAACCAAAGTACCGAACCAGGAAACAAAGCAAATAAAATATATGGTTTAATTGATAATAATAATATTGCCGCTAAAATAACCGAACCAATAAAAAATAGGCTTCGTTTTCTTTTAACAAAAAACCAATAAAAACCGTGCACAAACAAACAGGCTGCCGAAAAGGTAATACTATCTTTCATTATACCACTACCCCAAAATATAACAGATGGCATAAATAAAATTGGCACTGCTAACTGTTTATATAAATGCGGAAATTCGTTTGCAAAAACTTCGTACAAACGCCATACGCTTAAATAGCAAACCGAAGCTATTACAATAGCGGTAGCCATGTAACTTTTGCCTGTAAGTAAAACAAAAGGCGTAAAACATTTCGCTACAAAAAAAGCATATTTATCCCCTACCCAATAGGTAGAAACTGCATTTGCACCAAATAAATAATGTTCAGTAATACTTGGTTCACCAAAATATATATATATAAAATTTTCAGGTTCGTAAATTAATAAATCTACAATTGCACTCGCAGTATTAAAGTAATTAATAGTATCGCCCCCACCGTAATAGTAAAAATAAACTAAACCTAAACTAATAGCACCAATCATTTTTACCAATAAGCCCGTAAAAAAATACTTAAATAATTTGCTTTTCTTTTGATGTTTTAACTTATATTTATGTGCAATAAATAAAATTAATAGCAAATAAAATGGTGGTATAATTAAATCGTAAATATCCATTATTACCATAAAAATAAGCATAAATAAGTATTGAACAAAAAAACACTTTATATTACATTTGACGGATTAACCGACCCTTTGGGACAATCGCAAATACTGCCTTATTTAACGGGTATTAACACTAATAGTTATGAGATTACAGTACTATCGTGCGAAAAAAAAGAACAACTTAAAAGCGAAAAAAATACTGTATTGGAATTAATAAAAAACACAAATATTACATGGCACTACATTATATATGATGAAGATGGTGGTTTTTTATCACGTTATTTATATTTAAAAAAACTTGGCAAATTAGCAAAAAAATTACACGCACAAAATAAATTTCAACTTATCCACTGTCGCAGTTATCTTTCATCATTAATCGGTTTAAAATTTAAATTAAAGTACAACATTCCTTTTGTGTTTGATATGCGAGGACTTTGGGCTGATGAGAGAATTGATGGCGGAATTTGGAACAAAAACAAGTTATTACATCGTACTTTTTTTAACTATTTTAAGAAAAAAGAAAAGCAATTTATTAAACACTCAAATGCAATAGTTTCGTTAACTAATAATGGCGCTGAAGAATTATCAAAACTTTATCCCAAAGTAAATTCCCAACAAAAAATTACAGTTATCCCCTGTTGTTGCAACACTCAATTATTTAATAAAGATGTTATTGAAAAAGAAATAAAATTACATACTATCTCTAAAAATGACCATACACTTATATACACAGGCTCAATTGGTACTTGGTATTTTACTAAAGAAATGATTGACTGCATTTTAGTTTGGAAAAACTATATCCCCAATATTAAATTACTTATTGTTACAAAAGATTTGGAGGCTTTAACTTCTATTTTAAATAATTACCCTTCTAATATATTAAATACAATAATTACTACAAGCTCTTCTTATCATAACATTCCCAATTATTTAAATATGGCCAAAGCGGCTATTTTTTTTATTAAACCTTCTTATTCTAAAATAGCATCATCACCAACCAAAATGGCGGAATGTTGGGCAATGAACCTACCTATTATAACAAATGCAGGTATTGGCGATAATGATTTATATTTTAAAGATAACCAAGGAGGGATTTTAATCGATGGTTTTACCAGTTTTCACTACGAAAATGCCTGCAAAACCTATTTACAATTAAATTTTAAAAGTAATAATTATAGAAACATTGCGTTAAATTATTTTGATACCAATATGGCAATTACAAAGTATGTTCAAATTTATAATTCATTAACCAACAAAAATTAATAAATTTATTAAAAAAATACTATGCAAACAATAATAGTTACAGGCGGGGCAGGGTACATAGGCTCCCATACCATTATCGAACTTTTACAAAATACAAATTATAATGTGGTTTCAGTTGATAATTTTTCAAACTCAAATGCAACGTCTTATGATAGAATAAAAGCCATTACTAATAAAAATTTCGACACTATAAATATTGATTTATGTAATTTAGAAAGTATAAACTCTCACCTTTCAAACTACAAAAATATTATGGGTATTATTCATTTTGCAGCCTACAAATCGGTTGGCGAGAGTATGGTAAAACCCTTAATGTACTATAATAACAATATAAATTCGCTTATTAATTTATTACAATTCTGTGCAGATAAAAATATAAATAATTTTATTTTTTCGTCCTCGTGTTCAGTATATGGTAATGCCACCGAACTTCCTGTAACCGAACAAACTTCTTTAGCAAAAGCCGAAAGTGCCTATGGACACACCAAACAAGTTGGCGAAGAGCTTATTAATTTTTTCTGCAAAGCAAATCCAAATTTTAAAACAGTGTTGTTACGTTATTTTAATCCCGTAGGGGCGCACATTTCAGGTACTATAGGAGAATTCCCAATAAATCCGCCAAGTAATTTAGTGCCAATAATCACACAAACTGCACTCGGTAAAAATTCCTTAACTGTTTTTGGAAACGATTACGATACACGCGACGGCTCTTGTATTCGCGATTACATTCACGTTACCGATATAGCCGATGCGCATTTAAAAGCCTTAAATTATTTAATAGAAAATAAAAACAAAACCGATTGTTCTTTATTTAATTTAGGAACAGGTAATGGGGTTAGTGTTTTGGAAGCAATAAAATCGTTTGAGAAAATATCAGGTTTAAAACTAAACTACAAAATTGGCGCACGTCGCGTTGGCGATGTAATTGCCGTATATGCAAATAACACAATGGCAAAAATGGAATTAAATTGGAATCCAAAATACAAAATTGATGATATGATGCTTAGTGCATGGAAGTGGCAACAGTATTTGGATAATGAAAATATTTAATTTTTTTGTTTCGCTTTTTTATCAAAAATTAATTTTACAACTAAGCTCCCAATACCAGATAATACAAACAGGCAGCCAATTAAAATATTATTAATTGAAAACTCTAAAATGCCCGCAATTAATAATATTGCTGATGATAAATAACCTAACCAGTTTAGTTTCATTTTTTTATTAGTATTGAATAAAATTTAATATAAGTTGTATATCTTTCTCAAAGATAGTTTCTTTCTCGGCTTTATCATAAATTGAAAGAAGATAAACGGATAATTTAGTAACGCGTAAATAAGTAATAACCCATGCCCCGCACGATTTTCCTTTTCCTTTTGAAGCAATTGATAATCGTATTTTATAACATTAATTTCCTATTGATGTGCCTAACCTCGGATTATCCTTCAGTTGATTCACCAACTCTATGTATTTATAGTTTTAAAGATGGATACTTTTTAGCTAATTTTTTTAACTCCTTTTCAATTTTGGTAATAGCAATAATACTATAATTCATTAATTAAATCCTTAGCGTTTCGCCCTTATAATTTATCTGCTTTTGTTAAATTTAACTCTTCAACTGCTTCTTTTATTCCTTCTAAAACCGGTGCTTTGTAAGGCGTTGTTGTTTTGGTTTTTACAAACGAAAAATTATTTAGTAGTTGCAAAATAAATGGCGCTTTACTATTTTTTATATCGAGAATTACTTTCTTTTTAAATCTAATTTAATTAATACAAAGATAAGAAATTTAGATGAAATAGCCATCTATTAAACGGTTGTTGTAAACAATCTCCATTTAAAAACAAGCGTATTCGATATGACAATAAAAATTAATAAGATATACATATCAAACTTTACTTTAAAAATTCCTTACCTTTATCTCATTAAATAAAACTATGCCAACTATTTCTAATAAAGCCAATACAATGCCGGCTTCACCTATTCGTAAATTAGTGCCCTTTGCCGAAGCTGCTAAAAAACGTGGTATAAAAATTTTTCACTTAAATATTGGTCAACCCGATATTGAAACGCCGTCCACATTTTTAAACGCTGTAAAAAATGCAGATATAAAAGTTTTAGAATACAGCCACAGTGCAGGTAACGAAAGCTACAGAAAAAAGCTATGTAATTATTATAAAGAATATAATATTAATTTAGATTATAACGATATTATTATAACCTGTGGTGGCAGCGAAGCCATTGAAATTGCAATGATGACATGCTTTAATGCCGGAGACGAAATTATAATTCCCGAACCATTTTATGCCAATTACAACGGCTTTAGTAAAGCAGCAGATGTAATAATAAAACCCATTCGTAGTTCTATCGAAACCGGTTTTGCACTGCCGCCGATTGCAGATTTTGAAAAAGTTATTACAGCCAAAACAAAAGGTATTATGATTTGTAATCCGGGTAATCCAACCGGTTATTTATATTCAAAAGAAGAGTTACTTGCACTTCGCGCTTTAGTAAAAAAATACGATTTGTTTTTATTAAGCGACGAAGTATATCGCGAGTTTTGTTACGATGGAAAAGAATATGTAAGCGTAATGCATTTGGATGGCATTGAAGAAAATGTAGTATTGTTAGATTCTATCAGTAAGCGCTATAGTGCTTGTGGCGCACGCATTGGCGCTATGATTAGTAAAAATAAAAATGTAATGATGGGCGCATTAAAATTTGCACAGGCGCGTTTAAGTCCGCCAAGTTATGGGCAAATTGGCGCGGAAGCAGCTTTAGATACACCTAAAAGTTATTTTGAAGGCGTAAAAGCTGAGTATATTGCCCGACGAGATTATGTAATTGAAGCCTTAAATAAAATGCAAGGCGTGTTTTGCCCTAAGCCAAGCGGTGCTTTTTATTGCATTGCAAAATTGCCTATTGATAATGCTGATAAATTTTGTCAATGGTTGTTAGAAGAATTTCATCATAAGTCGCAAACCGTTATGTTGGCACCTGCCACTGGTTTTTATTCAACACCTGGCGCCGGCTATAACGAAGTACGTATTGCGTATGTTTTAAATTTAGATGATTTAAAAAATGCGATGAGTTGCTTGCAAGAGTCTTTAAATCACTATCCCGGTAAAAAAATATAAAATACTATGCTAAAATTAGCTTTTAATAGTTTGTCAATTTGTTTAATTGTTCTTTTGCTTACATGTTGTGATAATGCAAAGGATGCGGCGTTTATAGAGCAAGGAACAAAGGATAGTGTTCAAACAAAAACAGATTCAATAAAAAATATTCCAAAAGATATTACACAGTTTAACGATAAACAAGGTGTTGTAGGTATTTTTAATGTTCCTGAAATGCTTACTATTTCTAAAATAGATTCTGCGCCAATGAAAGATATTTCATTTAAAATGGCGAAAAGTTATTCGGTTTTACAAGAACAGTTAACCGCTTTAGATGTCAAAATTGATGGTAGTTACGGGTGTATTTATTACAATAACGATGCTAATAATTTTGTGTTTGAATGTATTGTTCCCATTAATAAAATGCCCAAAAAAGAACCAAAAAATTGCAAAATTGTTGTATTAGAAGCCGATAAAATGTTGATTTATAATTTTTACGGGCCTTATCAAAATCTTTTCGCCTCTTATGATTTAATTCGAAAACACCTTGCGAAAAATAAATTAGAACAAGTAGGACCTATGCGAGAATTTTACATTACCGACCCTACGCTAGAAAAAGACCCACTTAAATGGCTTACCCGAATAATGGTACCAATAAAAGAAATTAAATAATTTTTTTGGCAATTAATTAATTAACGTGTGGTTGTATAAACAATTTGTTTTTAATAAGAAAATTAGTTGCCTCAAAATTTTAACATAACACAAATTATTTTTAATTAAATTAGTACAACTAAATGCACTGTATAAAAAAATATTTTTTTACAATTTTAATTTTACTATCTCTTAAAATGATTAATGCCCAACGCATTCAAAATTTTAATGTGTTTGTAGCTGGAACTAATGTTGGAGTAAAATTTACAATAGGTCCCGGGGCGCAATGTGGCGGCTATAAAATTTATCACAGCTTAGATTCTGTTTTTTTTAATCAAATTTACGATTATCCCACTGTATGTGGTAATTCAACATCATCCGAAGATGTGAGTTACACACATACTTATCCAACAATTGATAGAACTAATTATTACAAGGTGGAGTTAATACCGGTTGAAACATCGCCCATCAGACGAATTTTTGTACCTATTAGTACTATAAATGTAAAGTTATTTGTATACCCCAATCCAGTAGTCCAAATTTCGGATGTATTAAACTTAAAAATAGCAAATATTGGAACTACAAAATTAATAGGGTTTATTTATACTCAGTTTGGAAAAACAATTAGGCAGATAAATTTAAAAACAGAACAGGATTTAGCAACTTTAAACGTTTACGATTTAACTAGCGGTTTATATGTTGTATGGTTAACGGATGGTAACCAAGCCTATTCTTCAAAATTTGTAATTATAAGATAAAATGATAGTGCGTGCCGATACTTACCTGTGGGCCATTAGAATGTACAAGAGCAGGACGTTAGCTTCCGAAGCCATTAAAGGGGGTAAAGCTAAGTTTAACGGAACAAATTTTAAACCCTCACATAAGGTACAAGTTGCAGACCGTTATACACTTTCTATAGGCACAATAAAAAAAATTATCGAAGTAAAAGAGTTAATTGATAAACGTGGGAGTTTTGAAATTGCTAAAAATTATTATATTGATCATAGCCCACCTTTAGATAATAATACAAAATTAAAATCGTTGTTTTACGAAGTAAACATTAAACGTGATAAAGGAGCAGGCAGGCCAACAAAAAAAGACAGAAGAGATTTAGATGATTTTAGTGGGTAAATTTTTTATAAGTCATGCTGAGCGTAGTCGAAGCATCTTTATGTTTTAAAACCTTTCAAACAACTTCAAAAACTCATCCTTTTTTCTAAACGATACATCAATTAACTTATCGTTACTCATTAAAACCTGATTATTGTTTTTTAGAAACTTTTTTACAAAATTTATATTGATAATATTGGATTTGTGGCACCTAAAAAAAAGTGGCACAATTAATAATTCTTCAAACTCACCTAAATTTTTTGATGAAACAATCCGTTCATTTTTAGAAGTATAAATATTGGTGTACTTTAAATCGGCTTCACAATAAATAATATCGTTGCTGTTTACAAATACATACCCGTCGTTACAAGGCACCGCAATTTTATTTATAGTTGAATTTGTTGAACCAATATTTTCTAATAAAATCTCTATTTTTTTTTGGTTAAACGTTATTTGTTTTGTTTTCTCAAATTTTGCAACGGCGTTAATTAATTCATTTGTTTCTATAGGCTTTAAAAGATAGTCTAAACAAGAAGCTTTGATAGCAAGCATTGCATATTTTTCGTGTGCTGTAGTAAAAATAATGTGTAAATTATTATCTTTTATTTTTTCTAGAATCTCAAAACTTAATTTGTTTTTAAGTTCTATATCTAAAAAAACTAAGTCAGGATTTAATTCGTTAATTAATTTTATGCCTTCCTCAACTGATGAGCCTGTAGCAATTACAGTAATTTGTTTACAATATTCCGCTAACAATTCCTTTAAAACTTCAATACATGAATTTTCATCATCAATTATAAGTGTTTTAATCATAGCTAAATTTAGTAATTTTCAATAAACGGCAACTTTATTTTTATGTGTGTACCCATGCTTTGTTTATTTTCATCATATAAATCAATAATTTCATAACAATTGGTATTATCTAATCCATTTAATTGATTGGCAGTTTTAATCCGATTTACGGTAATTTCCAACCCTTTAGATTTATGGTTTTCATCAGTATTATTTTGAGCTTTAACCCTACCCACGCCATTATCTTTAATATCTATTACTAAATAATTAAGTGTTTTATTAATAGAAATCTGTAATTTTCCTCCGCTTATTTTGGGCGATAAGCCATGCTTAAAGGCATTTTCTACAAAAGGCTGTATTATCATTGGTGGAATTAATGTGTTTTCAATATCTATATATTCGTTAATTTTAAAAGTAGCTGTAAATAAATTTTCAAATCGCGATTTTTCAAAGTCAATATAAAAATCTAAAAATTGTTTTTCTTCCTTTAAAGTTATATAATCTTTTTCAGAATTATATAATGTTAAACGCATCAGTTTAGATAATTTCGATAAATAATTAGCGGCGCTATGTTTGTTTTCTTTCAATATAAAATTTTGAATAGATACTAAAGCATTAAAAATAAAATGTGGATTCATTTGGCTTTGATGCCTAGCAATTTGGGCAGCCTGTTTGTTTAACGCTTCTGTTTTATTTTCAATTTCACGTTTTTGAAATAAAAGTAACGTGTTCTTACTTTTTAATTTTCTATAAAATAATATAGTAATTAAAATAATAGTAAGAGCTAACGTTAAACCAACAATTAATAATTTTGTCCGAAGTTTTTCTTGTTCCTGTTCAGCATTTAAAGCAACTATTTCTTTATCTTTTTTTTCGGTTTCGTACAACACATTTAATTTTTCAACTGCTTTAGCTTTATCGTCTTTAAATACCCTTGCCTTATAAGTACTGGATATATGTTCGTTAAGTACAGCACTTTTATAATCTCCAACGGCGGTATCTACTTGCCAAAGCAAATCATAAGTATTATATAGCACATCATTACTTTGTGCTTTTTCTGCAAATACTATTGTTTTGTTAAGTTGCAGTTTCGCATCAGTATATTTTTTTTCGTTAAACAGAATTTCTGCAAGTGTAAAATAATTTCTTGCTAAATTTATTGTGCTATTATTTTTTTGATTTGTAATTAAAGCTTTGTTTAATAAAACTTTTGCCGAATCGTATTTTTGCAGATATAAGTAAGCAACTGCGATGTTTGAATATGCAGTGGCAATAGCTTCGGCATCTTTAAACTGAAGTTTAATGGCCAACGATTTTTTGTAGTAATCTATAGCCAAATCGTATTTTTTTTGCCTTCTTAAAATAACGGCAATGTTATTTTGCAATTTAGCAACAAAGTCCAATTCATTTGTTTCGTTACGTAAAACAATAGCCTTATTGTAATAGTCAATAGCTTTATTTAAATCATCCTGAAAATAATACATTACCCCAATATTTTGGTAAACAGCAGCAATACCGCTCTTATCGTTGTGTTGTTCAAATAATTTTAAAGCTTCAATGTAATTTAAATTAGCGCTATCTATTATGCCGCGGCAATCATAAATAGTTCCCAGCCTGTTTTTACTTTGGGCTACAAGGGTTATATTTTTGTTTATTACAGAAATCTTTAATGCCTCGTTAGCCATTTGCATAGCTTTAGCATTATCAATGCCCGAATAAATACGACACATTTCATTTAAAGCGTTTACTTTTATTAAAATGTTATTTTCTTTAATTTGTTTCGAAAGCGTATCTAAAGCGATCTCATCCTGTGCCAAGCCTTTAAAACAAAGCATTAAAAGAATTAGATTTAGTTTTAATACGCGCATGAAAGGTGTTTTCATCGCCAATATAATAATAATTTAATGATCTGCAATTGTTATTACATACGTTAATTCCTATTTCTAAAACGTTAATACCTAAAATCTACAATCACATTACTTTTTAATTTATAAAGTTTTATAAAGCACTATATTTGATAGAATTTAAAACAAAACACTTGAAAACTTATACTTTATATTTAGTACTATTTATAAGTACACTCTCCGCCCAAAACAAACAAGTTATTATACTTGGAGAAGATTTTGATGGTATGAGCAGCATTAAATGGCCATTACAGAATGATGCTACAGTTTCTTCCAATATAAAAAACGATTTTTATAATATTGATATAAAAGATGCAGAAAGTTATGGTTGTTTTTCAACTGCTGCAAAAATTAACGAAAAAGGCGATTATACTATTAATACAAAAATTGCTGCCGTTAAACTTACCGGTACCGAATCGCTTTACGGCCTGGTGTGGGGAGCAAAAGCCAAAGATGAAAACTTTTTATTTCTTATCAATCCTGCAAAAAAAATATATGCCATATACAAGTACGCTGGAGGCAAACTAACTCCAATTTTTGCTTGGACGAAATGCGAAAAAATTAAAAACGATACTTCGCCAAACGAACTTCGTATAACAAAAATGAGTGGCAATTGGTTTTTTTCAATTAACGGCGCGGATTTAAAAAAGACCCCAATACAACCATTTTTTGGAACAAGTTTAGGGATTTATACCATTGGAAAAATAAATATTAAAGTGGATAATTTGTACGTAAGCAGTGAAAAGTAATAAATAAAATAAAAAAATATGAAAAAAATAATAACACTAACTTTTTGTTTAATGTTTGCTTGGGGCTTCTCACAAGCCACATATAATACAAACGACAAAGTTTCTATTGAAGAAAACGGAAAGTGGTACCCGGGGGTAATACTTGAGGTTAAAGGTAGTGAGTACAAAATTCATTACGATAATTACGACCCTAAATATGATATCTGGGTTACTTCAGCAAGATTAAAAAGCATTGGCGGTGGAAATACTAAGACTCCTACCTCAAATAACAATAATAACGTCGCATCCGGCACGTATAAAAAAGGAGATATTGTTGAATTTTTAATTAATGATACTTGGATAGAAGGAGAGGTATATACAGAAATAAGCACAGCGGGTAGATATAGTATAAAGTATGGAACCAATACACGTTGGACCTACCCTAAAGACATGCGTCCAACGAACAAAAAAAATATTTTAGAGGCGCAAAAAGATAAAGTTGCAACTTACGGATATATTTATCAGATAGGTGAGCAAGTATGGGCAAACGCCCCTGAGTATAAACCTGATAATTTTATTGCAACAGTTACAAGTACAACCAGTTTAGGAGCCGAAGGCTATTACAATATGTCAGATGGAAATAATAGTGTAAAGGTTAAACCTTCAGAAATAAAAAGTAAATACGATGCATCAAATGCATCGGTAAATCAAAAAATGAACATCCCTACTAATTCTTTTCCTGTTCCACAAAACGGCGAAATTATTGAATACATTGATATAAAAGATAATGTATGCGATATTTCGACAGCTTCCTTTTGCAGGGTATATAAACCAGCCGGACCGAATCAAGCAGTAAATGGCGACATTGCCTATTACTTTAAAAACGGGCAATTAAATTGTAAATGCAAAGTAATTTATATTGATAAAGTAAACTGTACCAAAGATAAAGCGGTTGGATTGGTAAAAACTTACAAAATCGATGGTACCGAAGACCAGTATACATTATACGACGAAAAAGGTGAGCGTGTTCGTTACGGAAGCGCAAGTCAAATGAAAGATGCGAAATACAAATTCGGTGAAAAAGTTCAGGTTTTAAAAATGAGTGGCGACCAGGATATATGGATACCGGGCGTTGTTGAGTGGCCTGAAAATAAATTGTGTTATGTTAATTACCCTCAATATGAAGGTTGGGGCAACAATGGGTATGTTTATTTAGAAAGTATCCGTCCGGCAAATACACCTATAACTACTAAATACAAAGTTACACCCGGCGCACCAGACGTGCATATACAGGCATTGGCTAAAAAAGAGTTATTAGAGTTACGGCCAGGTGCAACAATTATAAAAAATGATATGAATGGAAGCGCATGGGAGATAACTCTTGGGGTACTTAAAATCCCTGATTTTAGAAAAAAAGACGGCTTTTTACTTTACAAAATGCCCGATGGTGAAGTGCGTTGCATAAGTTTTACATACAGCGAAAAATATATTAACGGAAGCGGTTATCAAAAAAAGAACAAAGTTGATTTTTTAACACGCGAAATGCCTATAGGTAGTTATTAATGAATATGATAAGTGGAATATCTTTTTGTGGACAAATCGAAACCATTACCACGGACCATATTATGCAAAAATCTATACCTCTAAAAATTTTAATATAATATTGAAACAGAAATTTATAACTTTGCAACACAATACCCTTTTAACCCAAATAATTAACTAAAAAAATAAAATAACATGAAAAACACAATCAAAACACTATCTATTGTATTTGCTTCTACATTTATCCTAGCTTCTTGTGGTAGTAAAAAAAGTGCAGCAAACGAATATTGCGACTGCATAAGCAAAGCGCCATCAGCTAAAACCGACCAAGAAGGATTTAACGCTAAGTTTAAGGAATGTAGTATAATTGCCGAAGAGAATGGCAAAAAAATAACAGATAATAACGAAAGTTTCGACTATAGAAAAGAGTGTGATAAATGTATGCAAGAAGCAACTAATAAATAATTTAATAATTAAAAATTATAGAAACATAAACTAAAAACATAAATTATGAAATCAAAAACAATTGCCAACCTATGTGTATTATTTTTAATTGGTACAACAATTACATCGTGTGGAGGAAAAAAAGAAGAATCGACAAAAGAGACAACTACAACGACTACTACTGAAACAACTACAACCGAAACGAAAGAAGGCGATTTTGCAGGAAGCTGTACCTCAGATTCAAAAATAAATGTGTTGATTGAAAACTATAGATATGGTGTAAAAGATGTTGTAAAATACGCTGCGCCAAATTTTGAAGTAAAGCAAGCTACTTGGAATTTAATGAACGATTCAACCGCCGAATTAAGTTTATGTAATTACACTAACGAAGAGCGCGCTGCGGGCAGAACAGATGGTCAAGTAGAAATTTCGGCAAAAATTACTGCCAAAAAAGGCAAAAAAATTGTAAGCGGTACTTATGGTTATATGGATTACGAATCGGGAATGGCGACTATGGTAACTCTTAACACTGAAAAAGGTAAAGTGTATTTTAATGGTAATGATCAGGGAAATTTAACCATTACATATTTTGACAAAAAACATGTTTGTGGAACCTTTGATTTAGCGGTTGATCAACCCGATAATAAAACTGTAGGTACGGTGAAACTAAACGGAACGTTTAAAGTAGAAAATAAATAAAAAATTAATTTTCTGAATTTATGAAAAATGTAAAGCTGTTTTTAGTAACATTAATTTGCTTTATTTCTTCGTATAGCTTTTCGCAAAAAGAAATTAAAGAGTATTTTTTACAAGATTTTGTACCTAATAAAAATACAACTTGTTGGGATGTAACAAAGGGTACAGCCGCGTTTGGGAACAATATTTGCTTTAATGCGAATAGCACTGCAAAACACGCAACCGGAGGATTTGGTGGAATAAGATTTAAGAAACAAACATTAACGTTAATTGATTTAAATGGCAAATCTACCGATTCTCAAAAGCCTTTAATTTATACCATTATAAGCGTTTCTAAGTCTAAAGTTAGCTTAATTGACCAAAATAACCAGACAGTTGAATTAACTTTTAAAAACTAGGTACAATAAGATTATTTAAATTACAATGATCAGGTGCAGTACTTTATTAGTAAAGATAAAATGGTGTTAGATTTTATTGGAATGCCAGCCGTTAGATTTAAATATTTAATAGCAAATGTAAACGATAGTATTATGACATTAAAAGATTTGCAAAACAATCAATTTGAGCTCAAATACGAAAGCCGGCTTTTAACCCATCAAGAGTTAAACAATTAATTTATCAATTACTTAAAATGAAAAAAATACTTCTATTATTTATAATTTTTATTGCCTGTAAAGCACAAGCTCAATTACAATATCCCAATCAACCAAAACCCGGCTATTACGAAGATTTAAAAAAACGGGTTATACCTTTCATCCCTACACAGGCAAAATTGTTAGCAGCAAAATCAGAAACTATTCCAGTAAATTTTAAAGATACTTTATTAAAATACGATTGGTATGAAATAGCTAGCTATTATATTTATGATAAAGAGTATAGTTCGTATTTTTTAGATAGTTTAGAAGTAAGAGAACAAAGATATGCTAACAATCAGTTTAATTTTATTAGATATAATGCCGATGGTAATCAATACAGCTCATCCATAAGTCGTTTAAAGGACGGAAAAGTTATTGCGTCGCATACAATGTTTGATTTAAATACAGCAATGAAATTGTTAGAAGTTAAAAAAGTAGGTGCTAAAACCATGAAAGTAATGCAGGTGTTTAACGAAAAAGAAATGACTGAAATATTTTCCTATAAAAATGGCGTTATGATTTTAAATATAAAACAAAGTCCAAACGCGACAACAAAACGCTTTATTATTGCTTATATGGCAATACCAAAAGCATTTTAAAATAACCGGCAACAATACTAAAAAAACTGTTATGGAAAATAAAACAATAGAAGAATTAGCAAAAGAACTATGTAGGGTTCACTCAATAAGTCCAACAAATATTTTTTGGATAAAATATATTTAGCAGGGTTATTTTAAATTTATATAAAGCATTTTTAATAAAAGTAAAGA